>JANXVA010000070.1 GCA_025351875.1 Myxococcales bacterium
AACCAGGGCTCCACCTTCCAGGTCAACGCCGACCCGCTCTCGACGGGCGACTCGCCCGTCGCGACCGACGCGTGCGACGGGGTCGCCGGCAGCGGCGAAGGCGGACGCGGTGCGTCCGACTTCATGCTCATCGAGACCAACTACTTTCACCACGGTACCGCGCAGGGCTCCAACTTCACGTCGATGCGCTACAGCGTCGTGCGCAACAACGTCTTCGCTTCGTGGGGCAGGCACGGCGTGAGCTTCTGGAGCGAGACGGCGGACCCGAGCGACAAGAACCTCTTCGACCCGAAGCTCGGGTCGCACCACAACCGCGTCCACCACAACCTCTTCGCGTCGACGAACGACAGCCAGATGCTGCAGTTCATCGCGAACTCGAACGACTGCGATGTACGCAACAACCTCTTCGTCGGCATGACGGTGAGCGGCACGACCGTGCGCGCGCGCGCGAGCGCCACGTGGATGGAGACCGACGCCACGGTCAAGAGCAACGTCTACGAGAACAACGTCTACATCGCCGGGAGGTTCGACGGTCGCACAGGCCCGGGCGCGAGCGAGACGGCGCGTCAGGATCTCGACGCGGGGTGGTTTGCGAGGCTGCCGACGGGGCTACCGAGCACGGTCGCCGACTTTGCACCTCGGGCCGGCGCACCGTTCCTCGATCGCGCGCCCCGCCTGCCTTCTGTGCCGTTCGATCGCGACGGCAAGCCTCGCGCCGCGACCGTCGATGTGGGGCCGTTCGAGCTTCCCTGACGCTCGAGGGCTCCTCTCGCATTCCCAGGGACGCACCGAGCGTCTACCCTGCAGAGATGAGGCATGTCTGGCCGCTTCTCCTTGCCCTCGTCACCGTCTTGCTCTCCTCGGTCGGCTGCTACGACCACAGCGGCGGGAACGGAACGATCCAGAGCTTCCTGGCCGAGCGGAGCAAGATCACGAAGGGCCAGACCGCCAAGCTCACCGCGGTCTTCGAGAGCGGCACGGGCACGATCGACAACGGCGTCGGCGAGGTGACGAGCGGAGTCCCCATCGAGACCCCGGCGCTCACGGCCAACACGACCTTCACGCTCACCGTCGTCGACGAGTCGGGCACCTTCACGGAGGCCGCCGAGGTCAACGCGATCGACCCGGCCGTGATCACGAGCTTCAAGCCCGACGGCGTGATCCTTCCCGGTCAGGCCACGAACCTCACCGCCGTGTTCACGGGCGGCACCGGCGTCATCGACAACGGCATCGGTCCGATCGCGTCGGGAGTGCCGGTGTCGACGGGCGTCGTCGCCGCGACCAAGAACTACACGCTCACGGTGACCAACGAAGCGGGCGACGCCGTCACGCAGATCGCCGAGGTCGAGGCCGCGGTCACGCCCGTCATCACGAGCTTCACGGCGCCGGGCGCGGTCGTCTCGCGTTACACGCCGACGATGCTGACGGCGGTCTTCACCGGCGGCAAGGGCGTGATCGATCAGAGCGTCGGCCCCGTCGTGAGCACCATGCCGGCCAAGACTCCCGACGTTCCCGGCCTGGGTCTCACGTACACGCTGACCGTGACGAACGGCCTCGGCGAGAAGGTCACGAAGAGCGTGACGGTGACCACCAAGAAGGAGCTCTTCATCGCCGACAACGTCATGGACGTGCTCGTCTTCGACGTCGACGCGACGGGCGACGTCGAGCCGAAGCGCATCGTCGTCACGCAAGCGGGCGTCGCGGGCATCCTGGGGCTCGGGATCTTCGGCGATGAGCTCTTCATCTCGAACGAGGGCGGGTCACCGTCGCTCACGTCGTACAGCCTCGCGGACGGCTTCCGACCGCCCTACGGCAACGGCGGCGGCGACAACAAGTCGAAGCGGCGGATCGTCGGCGCGGCGACGACGCTCAACGGCGCGCAGGAGTTCTCCATCGCAGGAGGCGAGCTCTTCGTCGCCGACAAATCTTCGACCATCAAGGTCTGGAACGTGACCGACACGGGGGACATCGCGCCCAAGCGAACGCTCACCGGCGGTACCACCGGGCTCGCCAACTGCCTGGGCACGTGGGTCGACTCCGGGGAGCTCTATGTCGGCAACTTCAACAGCGCGGGCGCCGGTACGGTCACGGTCTACCCCCAGGGGGCGTCGGGTGACACGGCGCCGACGCGGACGATCAACGGAACCGACAACGTCACGGGCCTCACCGTCGCGGGGAACGAGCTCTTCGTGTTCAGCAAGGTGGGCGAGATCACCGTCTTCGACAAGATGACGGGCACCCAGCTCCGGAAGATCTCCGGCTCGAACACGCAGGACACCGAGCTCTACCAATGCTCGCTCGCGGACGGCGAGATCTTCTGCTCCTCGTACGCGCTCGACCGGGTCGTCGTCTTCCCGGCGAACGGCGACGGAAACATCCCGCCCACGCGCGTCCTCAAGGGCGACAAGACGTACATCGCAAGCCCGACCGGCGCCTTCGTCTTCTAGTTCGCACATGGCCGCGTTCAGGAAGATCTTCGCGCTCGTCAGCGTGCTCGCGTTGACGGGGTGCCCCTACACCGACGGCTGCACGGCCTCGGCGCCAACGGCTGCGCCCGCGATCGATGCCGGAGCTCTCTCCGACGTGGATCTCGATGCCCCCGACACGGCGATACCGCTCGGCCCGATCCTACCGAACTGCGTCGGCCTCACCGCGCTCTGTGGCGGCGAGAGCTGCTGCACCGCGCTCGAGGTTCCGGGCGGCTCGTTCAACCGGCTGAACGATCCTGCCTTGCCCGCGACCGTGAGCACGTTCCGGCTCGACAAGTACGAGGTCACGGTCGGCCGCTTCCGGTCGTTCGTGAACGCCGGGATGGGAACGAAGCTGAACCCGCCGAAGGAGGGATCGGGCGCAAACTCGAAGATCCCCAACAGCGGCTGGCAGAGCACCTTCGCCGATTTCCTCACCGACGACACGGCCGCGCTGTCCGAGGCGATCAAGTGCGATCCGGAGCTCTACCACGCGTACAGCGACGTCCCGGGCGACAACGATACGCTTCCCATCAACTGCCTGACGTGGTCCGAGGCCATGGCGTTCTGCATCTGGGACGGCGGGAGGTTGCCGACGGAGACGGAGTGGAACTACGCCGCCGCGGGCGGCAGCGAGCAGCGCGTCGCTCCTTACGGCGGTGGAGACGAGGAGATCATCGACAAGACGAGGGTGTCCTACGGTTGCCAGTCCGGGACCTCGGTCGCCGACCCGGGCGCGTTGCCGTGCACGTTCAAGGACTACACGGCGGTCGGCACGCACCCGACCGGCGCGGGCAAGTGGGGCCATCACGATCTCGCCGGAAACGTATGGGAGCGCATGTTCGACTTCTTCGTCGACCCGATGCGCATCACGCCTTGCGACGACTGCGCCGATCTCGCGCTCAACAACCAGGGGCGTGCCTTCCGCGGCGGCAGCGTCAACTGGGCCTCGAGCTACCAGCGCACCGTCGACCGCACCGCGATCAACTCGGAGACGCTCGACTCGCGCACGAACACCGTCGGCGTCCGCTGCGCCCGTAACGCGCCGTAGAGCAGCGTTGAGCTGCAGAGAGAGCGTTCACACGGAGGCTCGGAGGCGCGGAGGATTTTGGGTCGTCCTCACTCCGGTCCGAGCGTCCGTGAGATCTCGAACCGCCCTCTAGCGTCCGTCGACCGGGAGCCCACGCACGGAGCGGATCGCGCGGCGGATTGGCTCGATCAAGTCGTAACGGAAGCCGCGACGGTTCAGGTAGTTGTCGTCCACACCGACCTCCTCGTTGAGGACGTCGCCTGTGTAGTACGTGCCGAAGAGGTGATCCCAGATCGGGAAGATCGAGCCGAAGTTCTTGTCGTGGTGCTCGCGGAGGGCCGAGTGATGGATGCGGTGTCCCGTCGGCGGATAGATCACGTAACGCCCGAACCAACCCCAGCTCCACGGAAGGATCGAATGCGTGAGCCCGGCGTGGACCGCGTTGATGACGAGGACCGGGATGGCGTCGCCGATCCCGCCTCCGAGGAGCGCCGCCGGGAGCGCGTAGCAGAAGACGATGGCCACGCCGTCGAGGGGATGGCCGCGGGCCGTGGTGATCGCGTTGAACTCCTCGGCCGAGTGATGCCCCTTGTGAAGCTCCCACCACCAGCCGATGTGGCGCCCGCGGTGGATCCAGTAGTCCAGAAAATCCGTCCAGAGCAGGAAGACGAAGACGCGGAGGATCGGGTGCCCGACGCGGTCGACCAGGTGAAGGCCCACGTACTTCTGGGCGAACCGCGACGCGACGACCACGAGACCGAGAGAGAAGCCGGCGAAGAGGAACGCCTGGAGCCCGAGGACCTTGCAGACGATCCACACGAGGTCCGTCCTCGTCGTCTGCGTGGGATGGAGCAGCCGATAGACGCTGCTCTTTTCGTACCCGAGCACGACGATCTCGAGGGCAAACACGACCGCGATACCCGCGAGAAAGCAGAGCGTATCCCTGGAGACCCAGCCTTCCGCCTGCATCCTGGCGCGCTTGGCCACGAGGCTCCAGATGCGCTCCAGGGGCAGGTCGGCGCTCAGCGTGGCCATCGTCCAAAACGTATAGGATCTGCCGATGGCCGTCTTGCCGGCGCGCGTCGCGCATGGATTCCTGGAGGGAGAGCGTCCGATCTTCGCGAGCTATCACGCTCCGCGTGGAGGGGCGCCCGCCAGGAACGTTGCGTACGTCGTCTGTCCACCGCTGCACCTCGAGCTGATCCAGAGCTACCAGAGCATGCGCCGCCTGGCCGACGAGCTCGCGGCCGCGGGCTTTCACGTCATGCGGGTCCACTACGACGGGACGGGCGAGTCCATCGGTTCGTCGGACAGCGACCCGGGCCGCGTCGCTGCGTGGCTCGAGAGTGTAGGGCGCGCAGTAGCAGCGATGGCCGCGATCCCTCACGTCGAGAGCGTGGGCCTCGTGGGCGTCCGCATCGGGGCGACGTTCGCGCTCGAGATGGCCACGCAGGTGGACGTCTCTCATCTCGTCCTGTGGGAGCCGTGCGGAGGCGCCTCATACAGCCGCGAGATGGACATCCTGGCGTCGTCGTCACCGCAGCGTGTCCCGGGTGGCCTCGTCGCCGCCGGCTACTGGCTCTCCCAGGAGACGCTCGCGGCGCTCGGTCGACTCGACCTCGAGAAGATGGAGCCGCGCGGCAAGCCCGACGTCCTCCTCATCCATCGCGGCGATCGAAAGCCGTCGCCGCGCCTCCAGCAGCACCTCGAGCGACTCGGGTGCGAGACGACGCTGGCCCATCTCCCGGGACACAAGGAGATGATGGTGATGCCGCACAAGTCGGTCGTGCCAACCGCGATCCTCGCGACCATCTGCGCGTGGGCGGTCACGCGCTCGCGCGTTTCTTCTCACGAAGCCGCACCCGCTGCGGGCCCGCCGCTTCTGCTCGCGCCGGAGGCGCTCGAGGGCGAGCTTCGGTGGCGGCCGTTCTGGTTCGGATCGGAGGGCCACCTCTTCGGCGTCGTGACGGAGCCTCGCGGACGCGGGAGGCCCGAGGCGTCGCCCGTGCTCCTCCTGACGGGCGGCGTCACGCCTCGAACGGCCGGTAACGGGAGCTACGTGGCGCTCGCGAGAAGGCTGGCGGCGAAGGGTCATACGGTCCTCCGGATGGACGTCGCTTCGATCGGCGAGAGCGGGACCGCGGACGGCCTCCCGGGGGACGGGAACGACGGCTTTCCCCCGAGCGTCGTGGAGGATGCGCGCGCGGGCTTCGAGCGTGCGTGCGCGGCGGCACCAGGCACGAAGGTCTGGCTGCTCGGGCTGTGCTCCGGCGCCTACGCGGCGTTCCAGGTCATCCTCGACGACGAGCGGGCAGGCGGCGTTTTCCTGATGAACCCGGTCGCGCTCCAGAAGCTCGCGACGCTCGCACCCCCAGAGGCGGGCGCCGAGGCAGCTGCGCCGAGCGCGCTGGCCAAGGTCGACCAGCTCGAGCAGATGCAGCGGTACTGGCAGGTGATGCGCGATCCCGAGAGCTGGAAGAAGGTGCTCTCGGGGAAGGCCGATCTCCGCAACATTGCCAGCGTCGTCCGCGGGCGTGTCGCCGCGCGCCTCGCGTCCGTCAAAGAGCTGGCCCTTGCCCGCCTCGGCCGCGCGCCGCAGGGGCTCGCGGGAGACGTCGCCAAGCTGCTCGCGCGGCAGGTCCGTGTGAACCTGGTGTTCTCCGAGGGCGACCCGGGTCACGCGCTGGTCCTCACGGAGCTCGGCGGGCGCGAGGCGGAGCTCTCGCGCAAGGGACTGCGCGTCAGGGTCTTCGCGGGCGCCGACCACAACTTCCACGAGATGTCGTCGCGTGGCGAGCTGCTCGACTGGGTGGAAGCGTCGATCACCGAAGGGTAGGGCGGTCGCCCTCGCGGATCACGGCGACTTGCTCGCCTCGCTCGTTCCGGCGAACGCCCCGAGGTTTGCGCGATTTCCATTCGGTGCTGGCTCGCTGCCGACCGGCGCCGCCGGATTCGCCTTGTCGATCGCCGGGCTCGTGACCGCGTCCACGACCCAGCTTCCGTTGGAGTAGCGACCGGCGGTCGACTGCTCATGGTAATCGTCGGCCGCTTCGTCGCCGAAGTAGATCGCGCCCGGCAGGAAGACCCCCGCTCCGATCGCGCAGATCGAGGGGTCTGCCGGGATGAGCTGTTCGGCGTTCGCCGACGTACAACCGGCGGTGCCGATGCTGTCGCTGATCGTCAGCAGGGTGCCTGGTCCACCAGCGACGTAGAACGGGTTCGCGCCGTTGGCCCAGAAGATCGAGTTCGTGAAGGTCGCCTTCGAGAATCCTTCCACGTAGACGTTCCCGCCGAACGCTTGCGAGGTGCCCTGCGCGCCCTTGTCGTCGTAGTTGTTGTTGGCGACCGTGAGGTACTCGGCGGTGAAGGTCGAGCCGCCTCCGGGAAACCCGGTTCCGTCGATGTAGATCGCCGAGCCGCGCAGGAACCCGCTCTCCGGGTACGAGCGGTTTCGATAGAAGATGTCGTGCGACATCGTCACGATCGCGGCGTCGTCGACGAACACCCCGCCGCCGATGCCCGCGAGGTTGTCCGTGAACACGTTGAAGGAGAGGTCTGCCTTCGCGATCTCGGTGAGGCTGTTGCTGTAGACGATGAGCGCGCCGCCCCAACCACCGCCCGCGGGTAGCCCCACACCCGTCGCGTTGCCGCGGAACGTGTTGCGAGAGATCTTCGTCTTCTGTGCGCTGATGTAGAGCGCGCCGCCGTGATCCGAGTAGCCGAGGTTGTGGTCGAAGAGGTTCTGGTCGATCGTGAGCGTCACGTTGCCGTTGCTCGCGACCGCGGCGCCCTTGGTCGCGCGGTTGTTGCGAAAGACCGAGCGGAAGATTCGCGCGTTCACGCTGTCGAGGACCACGGCGCCGCCCTGCATCTCCGGCGAGCCGTTGTCCGCGAAGACGCAGCGCGCGATGGTGAAGGATCCGGGCGACATGAGATCGCCCAGGACGAGGAGCGCATGCATCGCCTTCTGGACGGTGAGGCCCTCCATCGCGAAGCTCTTCACCGAGGAAGGCACGGCGAACACCGGGGCGTTGGCGTTCGGGGCCTCGAGGACCGTGGCGCATGCGTTCGTGCGCGTCGCGAAATCGCGCGCAAAGCCGCCGAGCACGGTCAGGTCCTTGGCGGGAACGATGAGCTGCTCCGGGTACATCCCGGCAGCGATCCAGATGACGCCCTTTGGCGCCGCGGTGCCGAACGCCTTCGCGATCGTGCGAAACGGCGCAGCCTTCGTCCCGGCCTCGGCGCCGGTCGCGTTCGCGTCGACATAGAGCGTCGCGGTCAACGCCGCGGCGGGCATCGTCAGCTCTGGACACGAGAGCGTGCTCAGCGCAGCCGCGCCGTCGGGCTCGGTGCCGAAATCGAGCGGCGCAGCCGGACCTCCGATCTCCGGACCGCGAGCGCCATCGCCTTGGGCGTCTGCGCCTCCGTCCGCGTCCGTTCGAGCTCCGGGCTCCGCGCCGACACCGTCCTCGATCACCTTCCGGTAGCAGCCACCGACGGTGAGCGTCGCGCTCAACGCAACCACAGCCAGTCCGAGGAGCGCCTTGTGCATCAAAGGGAGGACATCGACGATCCTAACATCGCCGTTTCGCCGGGCAAGGGCGGCCGCTGCTGCGTGCGATCACAGCGCGAAGGCGCCCACGTTCGCGTGGGCCGCGGTCGGCTTCTCACGGTAGTCGTCGGCCCCCTCGTCGCCGAAGTCCATCTCGGAGGGCAGCGAGACGCTCGCTGATATAGAGCAGATCGTGGAGCTCGCCGGGGCGAGGCCGGTGCTGGTCGCGGACATGCAGCTGGTGGCGGCGACACTGTCGTCGATCGTGAGCAAGCTCGCCTGACCCCCTCCGACGTAGAAAGGGTTCGCGCCGTTGTTCCAGAAGATCGAGCGTGTGAAGGAGGCCTTCGAGAAGCCCTCGACGTAGACGTTGCCGCCCATCGCCGACGCGGCACCGACCACGCCCTTGTGGTCGTAGTTGTTGTTCGCGACCGTGAGGTACTCGGCGGTGAAGGTCGAGCCGCCACCCTGATATCCGGTTCCGTCGACGTAGAGCGCCGACCCGCGCAGCACTCCACCCTCGGGGTACGACCGGTTGCGATACAGGAGATCGTGCGACATCGTCACGATCGACCCGTCGTCGACGAAGACGGCGCCGCCGATGCCGGCCAGGTTGTCGGTGAAGACGTTGTACGAGAGGTCCGCCTTGGCGATCTCGGTGAGGCTGTTGCTGTAGACGATGAGCGCGCCGCCCCAACCGCCGCCCTGCGGCAGGCCGACGCCCGTGGCGTTGCCGCGGAACGTGTTGCGAGAGATCTTCGTCTTCTGCGCGCTGATGTAGAGCGCGCCGCCGTGATCCGAGTAGCCGAGGTTGTGATCGAACACGTTCTGGTCGATCGTGAGGGTCACGTTGCCGCCGCTCGCGACCGCGGCGCCCTTGGTCGCGCGGTTGTTGCGAAAGACAGAGCCGAAGATCCTCGCGTTGACCCCGTCGAGCGTCACGGCGCCGCCGAGCGTCGTCGTCGTCCCGTTCTCCGCGAAGACGCAGCGCGCGATGGTGAAGCTTCCGGGCTCCCTCGAATCGCCGAACGCGACGAGACCGCGCATACCCTTCTGGATGGTCATGCCTTCGATCGTGAAGCTCTTCACCGACGACGGCGCGGCGAACACCGGCGCGTTGGCGTTCGGGGCCTCGAGGACCGTGGCGCATGCGCTCGTGCGTGTGGCGAAGCCGCGCGCAAAGCCGCCGAGGACGGTGAGGTCCTTGTTGGGGACGATCAGCTGCTCGGGGTACGTGCCCGCGGCAACCCAGATCACGCCCCTCGGCGCCGCGCCACCGAACGCCTTCGCGAGGGTGCGGAAGGGAGCAGCCTTCGTCCCGACCTCGGCGCCAGTCGCGCTCGCGTCGACGTAGACGGTCGCAGCCAGTGCCGCTGCCGGCGTCGTCAACGCGGGACACGTCACCTTGTCGAGCGAAGGGCCGCCCTTGGGCTGCGGCCCGAAGTCGAGCGCCGCCGCCGGGCCCGAGGGAGCTGCGGCCGTGGGAGCGGCCGCGGGCGCGCCGTCCGCAGAGCCCGGCTCCGCGGGTGGCGTCTCGCCGGCGCTTTCCAGGGTGGCCGGGGCGTCCGGGAGATCGCGGTAGCAGCCGGCGACGGCCATCGTCGCCATCGTCACGACGGAGAGCTTCAGGAAGGTGTTAAGCACTTGAACACGCCAACCTACGTTGGACCTCGACGAATGGTTCCCTCCTGATCGACAACGAGATCACCTTCTTGAACCTGGCCCGAAGCAGGAACCGGTCCAGCCTCGAATCGCACGAGAATCTGGCTAGTCAGGCGCCCTGGACCAGCTTTGTTGCGGCTCTCGCAACGTGCGCGGTTGCGGGTCCTGCAACGACTACCGACGGCAAGACAACGGCAGGACCCGGGCGAGCTCGGCGGCCATCTCGTCGTACGCCGCCACGGTGGGGTGGAGGCCGTCCTCGGCCCATTGCTTGCGGTCGGCCTGCTGGCGGTAGAGCAGCCGAAGGTCGACGAGCTCCGCGCCGGTCGCCTTCGCCTCTTCTGCGAGGACCGCGTCGAAGGCGTCGCGCGTGCGCTGCGTGCCGCCGTAGCCCGCACCGTCCGGCGACCGCCACCACTCGTTCTGTCCGAGCACGATGACCCGAGCGCCGCTCTTCTTCGCCGCGTCGAGGATCGTCCGAAGCTGCGCCCGGTACGTGTCGAGCGGCACCTTGGTCGCGAGATCGTTCGAGCCGACCTGAAGCGTGATGAGCGTCGGCTTGAACGGGACGATCTCGGGGACCTCGTGGGCGATCACCATCGCCGCCGTGTAGTGGGGGACGCCGAGGTTCTTGAGGAGGACCTTGCATCCGTTGGCTCGCCAGCGGTCGGCGAGGCGCGCCGGGAACGCGGCGGTCGCGAAGTCGGGCGACCCTTTGCCCTGGCTGATCGAGTCGCCGAGCGCGAGGTAGCGGATCTCGCCCGTGACGGGGTCGGTGCCGCCATCGAGGTTCGACACCTGCGGTGCAGGCGGCGGCGGCCCGCCGTCGTGGCAGCCTGGAACCAAGAACGAGAACGAGAGCAACGAGAGCGCGAGCCGCCAGCGCAGGGACATCGGCGCCGCTACTTCCCGCAGGGCGACGGCGCCACGCGCGCGATCTCCGCGGCGACATCGTCGTAACACGCGGCCGTCGGATGGATCCCGTCCTCGGCCCAGAGCTTCTTGTCGGCGTGCTGCCCATAGAGCGGCCGCAGGTCGAGGAGCTCGACGCTCTTTGCCTTGGCCTCCTCGATGAAGACGGCGTCGAAGGCGGCGCGGTTCGCCACTGCGCCTTCGTAGTACATGCCCTCGGGCGATCGCGGCCAGTCGTTCTGCGGAAGCACGACGACCCGCGCGCCGCTCTTCTTCGCGGCGTCGAGGATCGTGCGCACCTGCGTGCGGTAGGTCTCGATCGGGACGGCGTTGACGACGTCGTTCGCGCCGACCTGCAGGGTGATGAACGTCGGCTTGAACGCCGCGATCTCCGGGACCTCGTTGGCAAGGATGTCGGCGGCGGTGTAGCCGGCGATCCCGACGTTCTTCAGCTCGACCTTGCAACCCTGGGCGCGCCAACGCTCCGAGAGGCGCGCTGGAAATGCCTCCGCCTCGAAGTTGGGCGTGCCGATGCCCTGGCTGATCGAGTCGCCCATCGCCAGGTAGCGCACCTCTCCCGCCTGGGGGCTGACGCCGCCGTCGCCCGACGCCACGGGATCCGTCGCGCTCTGGGCTCCGCAACCCGGAAGCCAGAGCAGGAGCCATGCGAGTTGCGCGACCGGAATCGTGAAGCGAAGTTTCACGCCCGAAAGGTAGCGCGTAGCTCGAGGACAGTCACGGTGAGGCCAGGTTCGTTGCGTCTTGCAACACTGCGATCGCGCGATCGCAAATCGTGATACCCGAGGTCTGTGTCCTCGGTCGCGGAAGGAGCTGTGCGCGGCGCCGCGTGGAACGTCGCCACCACGGTCGTGACGCGTTTCGCGGGCCTCCTCGGCACGCTCCTCATCACGCGCTTCGTCGCCCCGCAGGATCTCGGTGAGGTCGCTGCCGCCTCGGTCTGCGTCCTCACGGCGATGATGCTGACCCAGCTTCGTTACGGGAACTATCTCATCGCGAAGAACGCGAACCCCGAGGAGGCGTTCAACGCCAACGTGGTCCACATCGCGCTCGGCTTCGTCGCGGTCGCCGTCGTCATCGCCTTTCGTGACCGCCTGGGCCACTTCTTCGGCTCGCCGAACAGCGGGAAGTACGTCCCCGGGTTCGCGCTCGCCGCGCTCATCGAACGCGTCAGCTACATCCCCGAGCGGACGCTCATTCGCGATCTGAAGTTCCGTCCCCTCTCGATCGCGCGTTCGTTTGGCGAGCTCACCTATACGGCCGTCTCGCTCGCGGCAGCCCCGTTCCTGGGCGGCATGGCGATCGTCGTGGGCAACCTCGCTCGCGCCGTCATCCTGACCGGGCTGACCATCCGCGCCGCCACCTGGAAGGAGTACGGGCCGCGCGCACCGCTCCGCTGGTCGACGATCCGCGAGATGACCACGTACTGCGCTCCCGGCGCCGTCTCCGGCCTCGCCGAGCTGGCCGCGTACAAATGGGACAACCTCCTGGTCTCGCGCTACTTCGGTCCGCGCCAGCACGGCATGTACAACCTCGCCTACAACCTGGCGGACACGCCGACGGGCGCTGTTGGTGAGCAGGTCTCCGACGTGCTGTTCCCGTCCTTCGCGAAGCTCGAGCCGGAGCGTCGCGAGCCGGCCCTCAGGCGAGCGACCGGCCTGATGGCGCTCGTCATCTTTCCGCTCGCCGTTGGCCTCGCGGCTGTTTCTTCCACGGTCGTCCACGTGTTCTTCGACGCGCGCTGGGTGGAGGTCGCGCCGATGCTCGCGATCCTCAGCGTCCTCTCGCTCGCGCGCACCATGGCGTCGCCGCTCGTCGCGTTCATGCAGGCCCAGCACCGCCGGCGCCCGCTCATGGTCCTCTCGATGAGCAAGGTCGCGATCCTGATCGTCGGCATCATGATCTTCGCGCCCTACGGGCCGCTGTGGACGTGCGTAGGCGTAGGCGCCACGTTCATCATCGACACCTTCCTGTGCATGCTGTTCGTGCAGGTCCTCGACAAGATCCGCATGCTGCCGCTGCTCTTCGCCGTCTTGCCGGTCGTCATCGCCTCGGCAGCGATGTGGGCCGGGGTCTACGGCGCGCAGGTGGGGCTTCACGCCGTCGGCATCGGCCCGAGCTGGGCCTCGCTGATCCTCGAGATCCTCGCCGGCGCCGTCGCCTACGTCGCCGCGGCGTTCGTCTTCGCGCGCTCGCTCGCGATGGACCTCGTCACGCAGGTGAAGAACGTCATCCGCCGCCGCCGCAGCAAGGACTGAGTCCTCTCTACGCGGGCCGCTCCTCGCGGACGCGGACGAACGCGGGGATGACGAGGTCTTGCTTGCTCAGATCGTAGGCGTAGCGCGTGACGCCGTCGTGCGGCTCGACGAGGACGAAGCCGAGCTTCGCGAAGAGATCCACGACCGGAGTGTTCTTGGAGGTCGGGATGAATTCGCCGATGAGCCGCGCGCAGCCACCATCCCGAGCCTTCTGCGCGAGATAGGCCACGAGCGTCTGCTCCATCGCGCGGTTCGCGGCGCGACAGCTGAGGACGAAGCTGTGGACCACGGCGTCCGTCCCGTCCTTGGTGAGGACCGCCACCGCGATGAGCCCCATGTCGCCGTAGCGATCGGTGAGGCGCAGCCAGTAGACGCCGAGTCCGCCCTCGTGGAGCGCCGCGAGCTCGGCCTCCGAGACGCGACGCGTCGTGGTGTTGAACTGGTTCGTCTTGATCACGAGCTGCGCGATCCGCTGAGCGGTCATTGCGTTCCAGCTTCCGATCGCCACCTCCATCTGGAGCGAGGGAAGGAACTCGTCGAGCGAACCGGCGTGGGCCTCCGACTCTCGCCGCTCGATCTGCGCCTGGTAGGACTGCGCGCGCAGCCGATCCTCCGCGGTGAGGGAAGGGGCGTCGAACGCGGCGACGTCGCAGAGCGTGCGCACGTAGAGGGCGGGGTCGACCGGGACGTCGACGACCTGGACCTCGGGCGTCCCCTCCATGACCTCTGCGCGCTCCACCGGGTTGTCGTCGAAGAACACGAGGCTATCGAGCCCGATGTTGAGCTCCTTCGCGATCTCGCGGAGGTTCTGGCTCTTGGGGCTCCAGTTGATGCGCGTCGCTGCGAAGTCCTTCAGCTTCAGCAGCATCTCGGGATGATTCGCGAGCGCGTCGTGCACGACCGCGGGATCGTTCTTGCTGCAGATGGCGAGGAGGATGCCACGGTCACGGAGGCCGAGCGCCGCGCGCTGGAGCTCCTTGAAGGCCCTTCCGGGGTGCTCGTCCCCGAGCTGGATGCCGGCCACGCCGTCGTCACCGATGACGCCGCCCCACAGCGTGTTGTCGAGATCGAGCACGAGGCACTTCGCGGCCGGTCGCAGCGCGCCGCGGACCGTACGCATGAGATGGCGCGCGAGCACGGGCTGATTCGCGGCGGAAACCGGCGTCCTCGAGAGCGCCCAGAGGCGGGGATCGGTCCAGCGCGTCGAGCCGGCCGCCGCCACGAGGCCCGCGTAATCCCAGACGTGGCATGTTGCCCGCTTCGACACGCGTTCGAGGAGCGCGCGGTTCAGCGCCTGCAGCTTGTAGGTGAGGGAGCCCGGGAGGTTGGCGTCGAAGACGGGCCCGATGCGATGCTCTGGCATGCTGAAGCTCGCGACGAGCGCGGGGCCGTTCGATCGTTCGCGGAAGATCGACAGTGTGCTCTCGATGCGCGCGAGCACGTTCGCGCTGAGCGCGTCCCACGCCTCGTCGGGGCCGTCCGCGTAGACGCGGAAGCCCACGTCGGGATGGAGATCCTCGAGGCGCATCATGACGACGAGCGCCTCGGTCGCGCGCGCCCCACCTTCGCGGGTTCGCCATTCGTCGCCGAGCAGGGCCTGCTCGAACTGCCCGAAGCCGCCGTGATGGATGTCGACGAGGAAGCCCTGCCGGGCAGCCTCGACCTTCAGCGAGGGGTCGAAGAGCGTGGTCGTGAAGCTGGACAGGAGGACCAGGCGTACTGGCTGCAGGAGCTCGCGCGCCTGGGGATCGGCCGCGAGCGCCCGGGCGAGCGACATGATCTCGGCGGGGGAGGACGGTCCCTCGGCGCGGAGGCTCCTGATTCGCTCGAGCACGCCCCCTTCAGCCGCCATCGACCTGCTCCAGCCGTGCGCGTATCTTACGGAGAGAACGGAGCTCTGGTATCTCCGCTGTGGCGAACGCGATACCGAACTCGGCTTCGATGGTCATGATCAGATTGAGGTGCGCGACGGAGTCCCACACCGCGGTCGTTCCCGGCCCGTCGTCGTCGGTCAGGGCAAGGCCGTCGGGTCCGAAGACGGACTCGAGCACGGAGCGGAGTTTTTCTTCGGGGTTCAATTCCAGTTCTCCTCGGGCGCACATCCATGGTTGAGACGGCCGCGCGGGTACAGCAACGGGGCGTGACCCACGGGTTTCTGCGTGGAGGCTCGCCTCTGCAGCGGCCCGTGTTCGGAAGTTATCACGCTCCCCAGAAGCCGGTTCGCGACATCGGTTACGTGATCTGTCCGCCCCACGGGTGGGAGGGGATCCAGTGTTACCAGAGCGTCCAGCGGCTCGCCGATGAGCTCGCCGCCGCGGGATTCCACACGCTCCGGCTCGACTACGATGGGACCGGCGAGTCGCTCGGGTCCGACGAGGAGCCGGCGCGGGTCGCCGCGTGGATGGAGAGCGTTCGCCGCGCGGCGCTCGCGCTCGGGGAGCATGTCGAGCGCGTGGGGCTGATCGGGATGCGCGTCGGGGCGACGCTCGCGGGGATGCTCGCCGCCGAACTCGAGCTCGCGAACGTCGTGCTCTGGGAGGCCTGCGTGAGCGGCGCCCACTACACCCGCGAGATGGAGATCCTCGCCTCCGCCGCGCCGAGCGCGATTCAGGCCGGTCGGCAGGAGCGGCCTGGGGGAATCGAGGCCGGTGGGTACCTGCTCACCGATGAGACGATCGCGAGCCTCAATGCGCTCGACCTGATGAAGGTCAAGCCGCGAGGCGAGGTCGACGTCCTGCTCGTCCAGCGCAACGACCGCCCGCCGATCTTCGGGAAGAAGCTCGCGGAGCATCTCGCTCGCGAGGGCTGCCGTGTCCTCCTCGAGCAGCTCCCCGGGCACAAGGAGATGATGACGTACCCGGAGCGATCGGTGCCGGCGACGGCGATCCTCGCGCGAATCCGCGACTGGGCGCTCGAGCGTTCGATGGTGGCGTCGGAGTCCCGTGGTGAGGGCCAGCTCGCGCTCGCGGAGGAGGCCGTCGAAGGACGCGTTCGACATCGCCCGGTGCGGTTCGGGCCTTCGCGACGCCTCTTCGGAGTCCTCACGGAGCCCACCGCGAGCGGAGAGGGAAGAGCTCCGGTTCTCATCTTGACCGGTGGCGTCGTTCCCCGGACCGGCGTGAACCGCATGAACGTCGTGCTCGCATCGCGCCTCGCCGCGCGGGGGCACACGGTCTTGCGCATCGACGTGTCCGGCATCTGCGAGAGCGCGCCGGCGGAGGGAGCCGCCCCGAACGATCCGCACGCGGCGAGTCTCCTCGAGGACGTTCGCGGCGCCGTCCAGCTCCTCCTCGAGACGACCGGCCACGCCACGATCTCGCTCCTCGGCTTGTGCTCCGGCGCGTATGCCTCCTTCCAGACCGCGCTCGCGGATCCGCGCGTGCGCGGCGTCGTCCTCCTGAACCCGGAGGTCTTCCACCTCGCGGAGGGCTCTCCCAAGTTCTCGCAGACCGAGCAGAGCCAGGCTGCGAAGCACTACCGGCAATCGCTCTTCAGCCTCGCGGCGTGGAAGAAGCTGCTCTCCGGGAAGGCAAACGTTCGGTACATCGTCGGGTTCGCCGCGGCGCGCGCAAAGACCTCCGTGGCGTCGGCTCGCGACAGGCTCTCCGCGCAAATCAAGAAGGTCCCGCAGGGCCTCGCGGGAGATTTTCATCGCCTGCTCGCGCGTGACGTGAGGCTCACGGTCGTGATGGCCGATGGCGACCCGGGGCACGAGTCGCTGATGAATCAACTCGCGGCCGATCTCGGCGCGCTGCGCCGCATGGGCTTCGAGCTGAAGATCACGCCGGGGCCGGATCACACCTTCAACGATTTCTCGGTACGACTGCCGCTCGTCGATTGGCTCGTGGAGATCCTCTCGCGATGATGCGGCGCGAGCTCCTCCTCGGCGCCGCTACGCTCGGCCTCGGTGGGCTCTCCGCGGGCTGTAGCAAGCCGCGGACGCCGCAGGGCGCACGCGACGCCGTCGATGCGTTCCAACGAGAGGGCGGCGAGGCGGTCCTCCGCGAGTACGCGGGCGTAGGGCACGAGCCCAGCGACAAGATGCACGCGGATCTGTGGGCCGACATGCAGAAGGCCATCGTGAGCCGCCGCTGAGCTCGTGGGCGGCGGCTAAGCGCCGTCGAGCGCTGACGTCGCGTATTCAGCGAGCATCTCCACGGCCCGCCGCGCGATCGTTGCGGCGTCGCCGTCGTGGTAGAGCGCGTGAACGGCAGCGACGCCCGCTTCGAGCGTGAGGAGGGCCTTCACCCGGCCCACGCTGATCGCGTCGCGTGCCACGCTGCGCGGAACGAACGCGACGAACCCACCTCGGATGACCGCCTCGAGCAGGAGGAAGGAGTCGTCGATCTCGCCGACGGGGTGGGGCCGGTAGCCTTGCTCCGCCAGGAAATGATCGACCTCCCAGCGATAGGCCGAGCCCTCGCGGTAGTGCAACAGCTTCACGTTGTCCCACGTCGCGCTGGGCTGGAACTCCGGATTGCTCACCGCGACCAGGCGCGGACGATGCAGCGTCGTCATCTGAAGGCCGCGCCGCGCCGGCTCCAGCGGTTCGGTATCGCAGAGTACGAGATCGAGCTCGTGGCCGCGCAGATCGCGCAGGAGATCCGGGAACGTGGACGTCTGGATGGACGGAAAGCAGTCCTCGAGTGCGAGCACGGGCATCAGAAAATCCGTCGCGAGCGTGCGCGAGACGGTCGCCGTGATCCCGACCTGGAGAAAGAGCGGCTTCTTCCCCGTCGGTCGACCGAGGGCCTCCGCCAGGCGCTCGCCCGCGCGGAACATGATCGACGTGTGCTCATGCGCTTGGAGTCCGGCCGCGGTCATGCGCATGCCTCCAGACGTGCGCTCGAAGAGCGGGACGCCGAGCGTGCGCTCGAGGAGCCGGATCTGCTCGCTGACCGTGGAGACGGTGACGCCGAGCTGCTCGGCAGCCGCGGTCATCGACCCCTCCGACGCGGCCAGGTGGAAGTAGTAGAGATGGTTGTAGTTGAGCATTCAGCCGATCCCGCCCGTCGGACGACAAGGTTTGCCGCCGTGCTCAGCCTACCTCGCCCGAAGACCGTGCATAGCGAGAAGCGTGCTGGAAAAGGCGACCCCGAATCGCGTGAACGGGTTAAACCGAAACGGGTCAGAGGAAGTACGGGGGACAACCCCGCCGCCTTGCGCGCGTCGAAAACTCGGCCTAGTAGAAACGACATGGCGCCCTCCAAGTCCCCGCTGATCCTCGTCGTCGACGACGACGAGGACACTCGCGACCTGTACGTCGTCGCGTTCGAGACCGCCGGCTTCACGGTGCGTGCCGCCGGGACCGTCGCGGAGGCTCTCGGCGTGCTCGGGCAGGTCGAGCCGGACGTGCTGGTCGCGGACTACAGCTTGCCCGACGGCACGGGCAGTACCCTCATGGAGTCCTGCGCCGCGGCGCGCCCTCGGTTCTGCGTCCTCGTCACCGGATTCAACGAGAGAGACGTCGTCGCGAGCGGGTTCGACCTCGTGCTCACGAAGCCGGTCGCCTTCGAGGCGCTCGTCGAAGCGGTCCGCGGCGTCGCAGACCCTGCCCGAGCTACGGACCGAACACCTGCCCGAAGTTGAGTCGGCTCGGGGATGGCGTGACCTTGGCTTGGGGGGCCGCTACCATCGTCCTCATGCATCGCCGCGGACTCCTTGCGCTCGTCATGGCGGCGAGCTTCGCGGGCGCGCTCGGCGCCGGCGCGTGTAGCTCGTTCGACTCCGCCCCCGAAGTTGCCCCGACGCTGCCCGAGGCCTCGCTCGAGGGGAGCACCGCGGACGCGGACGCTCCGGACGGTGCGGCCGGCGACGCGGCACCGTCGCGCTGCGAAATCTCCACGGCGAGCACCGCGAAGCCACGGGTGGACTGCCTCGGACCGGGCTCCGTGGTGGACGTCAACGTATCGCCTCTGCACTGCGGCCGATGCGGTCACGACTGCCTCGACGCGCCGTGTGTCGGCGGGCTCTGTTCGCCGCAGGTGGTCCACTCTCCCGGTGCGAGCGTCGTCGGCGACGTGACGGCGACGGCGGTGTTCTACACGAGCGGAGGCGACGTGCAGCGCTCGTCGGTGGACGGGCCGAACATCGTCGACGTCGTCGCTCGCACCGCCTCGCCCGGATACTTCATGAGGACGTTCGTGCGGGAAGATGACCGGCTCTTCGTCGTGACGTCGAACAGCAACGTCAACGAATACGGGGTCGTCCCCAGCATCGCGAGCGGCGACAGCGGGATCACCCCGCTACTGACGACCACCGGCGGGGGGCTCGCCGCCGACACGCACGGCCTCTACTTCGTCAGTTACGCGTCGGTGTTCAGCGTCAACAAATCGACCGGAGCGCAAGCCACGGTCCAGACGAACGTCGAGGCCGACGAGGTGCGCGGTCTCGCTGGCCGCGACGACGAGGTCTACTGGACCCTCGTGCGCGCCGCGCCGGACGGGGGCACCGTCGAGCATCTCCTGTTCGTTCGGCGGGCCGATGGGACCGTCGTCGAGCGCGCGCGCGACATCGGCCTCCCGGGCGGCCTCGCGCTCGACGCCATGTACGTCTACTGGGCGGACACGACGACGAGCAGCATCATGCGTGCTCTTCGCGCGGGCACGACCGCGCCGGCCGTCGTTGCGCGCTGGCCTGGAACCGATCGCTACGTCAAGGCGCTCCTCGTCGCGGGGGCGACCGTCTACTGGACCGTCAGCGTCGACTCCCAGGGCGGGGCGGACGTCACGCTGTACGAAGCCCCGACGTGCGCTGCCGGGGGGTCGGTCGTCGTCACCTCGCACCCGGCCGGAGAGTTCAACGCGGGCCTCTTCGCCAACACGACGCACCTGTACTACGGCGGTCTGAGCGGCGTGCACCGCGTGGCGCGCTAGGGAAGGTCGGACCGGGCGGAACGTATCAACCGTCGCCCGCCCCGCACGAACGCGCAGGAGCGGCACGTTCCTTCGACCCTGGCTGGTTCCTCGAGGTCCCCCCATGAAGCGCATCATTCCCGGCTCGTTCTTCTTCTTCTTCGCGGTCGCCACCACCGGGTGCGGAATGATGATGCCCGGCGCGATGGGGGGCGGCCAGGCTGGCGGCAGCGGTCGTCAGGCGTCGGCGCAGCCCGGCGTGGTGATCCCGAAGGAGTCGAAGGATATGGTCCGCAAGGCTGAGATCGACGGCTACGCGCGCGCCGACGAGGCCAACGACGAGGCCCTCGACAAGATGGAGAAGGATGCCCTTGCCGCGGTCAGGGTCACGCTCGGCAAGGAGGGCTGGGCCCAGGGCATGCCTCTCCCCACGCCCGCCGCCGACACCGTCGCCTTCGTCAAGAAGTCCAAGGTGAAGATGAAGCTGGCGCCGGTCGAGACGGGCAACGGCGGCGCCAACGATTTCCTCCAGCTCACCGACGAGGCCACCGAGAAGCTTCAGCTCCTCGGCCGCAAGCAGGTGGACGGCACCGCCACCGCCGCCGATCGCGCGCAGATGATGAGCTACTCGAAGGTGGCCATGAAGATGTCCGACCTGCGTATGCAGGTCATGAGGGCCTCCATGTCCGCGGTCGGCGCCAACAGCAGCGTCCAGAACATGGCCCTTCAGCAGATGATGCGTGTCAGCGGCATGGTGCGCTCGCGCAAGACCTACGAGATGGAGTTCACGCCCGAGGACTACGCGCTCGTCAAGCGCGGCCTGGAGCGCCAGCGCCGCACCGAGGCGATCGCCGCCACCACCATGGCCATGCTCGCGGCCTACCAGGCCGTCATCAACGGAAATGGCGACCCGAGGGCGCTCGACGTCATCGGCAAGGGCACACTCGACGCGTTCCCCATCAAGCCCAGCGTCACCGACGCCGAGGCCAAGGCCTACGTCGACGGTCTGGTGGTCAATGTCGGGAAGGTCAAGGAGCGCTACGAGGGAATGATGCGCAAGACCTGGGGCGACGCGAAGTACGAGAAGAACTACAAGGCAGGCATCGACGCGATGTTCGCCCAGGCCGAGAACGCCCAGAACGCCAGGTCGGTGACGCAGATCGCAGGCGACGTGAACACCAAGTACAAGGCCGACGTCGCAAGGTGCATGCGCGGCGAGATGGTCGGCGACGAAAGCATGGTGAGCGGCCCTTCCTGCAAGAGCCTGCGTCGCGCGGTGCAGACCGGCGACACCTCGGACCTCCTCCCCGGCGCGCTCGCGGCGTTCAAGGAGAACGGCGGCGGCGGCGGCGGCG
>JANXVA010000075.1 GCA_025351875.1 Myxococcales bacterium
TCGACGCAGCGGCTCCCGCAGCGCGTGGTGCCCTCCGGACAGATGCATGTACCATCCACGCAATCCTGGCCCGCGGCGCACGCGTGCCCGCACCCGCCGCAGTTCAGCCGGTCGGTGTGCTCGTCGGTCTCGCAGCCGTTCGCGCAGAGGTTGCCGTCGCAGTCGCCGAAGAGGGCGGCGCACGTCATCTTGCAACCGCCGGTCTGGCAGCTCCAGCTCGTGCTCGTCGGCTGGACGTTGGGCCCGCAGATCCACGCGGGGTCGTTGCTCGGCGGGGCAACGCACTTCTTGTCACAGCTCCCGCAGCTCAGGTTGTCGGAGTCGAGGTTCTTGCACTCGGTGCCACACACCGCGAAGCCGTTCGGGCAACCGCACGCGCCCTTCCAGCAGATCTCGCCCGCCTTGCACGCGTGGCCGCAGCCACCGCAGTTGAGCGGGTCGTCGCCGGTGTAGATCTCGCAGCCGTCCGCCTGGATGTGGTTGCAGTCGGCGGAGAGCTCATCGCACGCGATCGCGCATTTACCCTCGGAGCACACCGAGGTCGCGTGGTGCGCCGGCGGCTGGTGCGGGCACTCGTTCCCGCAGGCGCCGCAGTTCGTGATGTCGCGGCTCGTGTCCGTCGTGCAGAGACCGTCCCCGCCCGCGCACGTCGCCCAGGGGGGCGGGCAGTCGGTGGCGATGCAGGTCGTGAGCGCCGTCGGGTTCGGCGTGTTGGGCGCGACGAGCAGCGGATCGGAGTCGGCGTTGGCCGACGGCGACCGGGCGCACGCGGCCTGCAGCGTCAGCATGATCGCGAAGGATGCGAGGACGAGGGCGCTGCGAAGGAGGGTTTTCATGGGGCGGGCGAGGTGCGTGCGGCCTTTTGCAAGACGCGCGCCGCGGCGATCGGGGCGATCTCGGGCTCGGTCTGCCACGTTCGAGGGCCTCCCGCTAGGGCGCTAACGGCGAACACCCGCAACCGATGTGTTTCGCACGCGGCTGCAAACGGCGTAGGAAGACGGGATGAGTGGCCCGACCGCGCAGCAGATTGATCTCTTTCGAGCGGTCGAGGACGTGCACGAGCTGACGGGCGCGATCGTCGTGCTCCTCACCGATGCCGACGGAGTCGCCATCGCCGTCGCCGGGGACGAGGACGACCTCCCGCCGTCGTTGCGCGATCTCCTCGGCGGCAAGCAGCTGGCGGCGGCCGGAAGCGTGCGGGCGCTGCTCGAGCCGATCAACGACGACCTCGCCGATACCCCCGTGAACTACTCGATCCTCGCCGTCGGGAGCGCGCACGTCCTGACCATCGCGTTCGACGCCGAGGCGAATTTCGAGGTGGTCCAGACCGTCGGCCGCGAGGCCAGCCAGATGATCGCGGATCTCCTCACGAGCGCCCCGAACTGAGCGCGCACAGGGATGGCTCGGGCCCGGCCTCTTTCACGGAGGTCGATAGTGAGCCAGCCAAGCATCGGCCCCGGACACGATCCCGCGCACTTGCAGATGCTTAGCCAGCTCACTATCGGCTCGCGCGAGAAAGGCTCTCCCCCGGCCTGACAGTACGGCGGACATGGGGTAAGCCGACGGCCATGAAGCTTAGCCCGATGACGTTCGCCCCTGTTCTCGCTCTCGTCGTTGCGTGCGGCGGCGCCGTCGCTCCGGCGCAGGCGCCCGTGAACAGCACCGAGACCACCTCGGCCACCGCGCCCGTCACGGCGCCCGAGCCCACCGTCGCCCCGACCCCCGCGCCCGCGACGCCCGCGCCCGAGCCCGTCGCCGAGGCCCCCGAGAAGTGCGAGGGCGGCTGGGTCTGCGTGAAGATCTCCTTCGCGACGCGCAAGGTCGAGCCGCGCGAGACACGCCTCACCGGCGAGGAGTCGACGTGGTCGAAGCAGAGCGACGGCCGCACGGCGACGTTCGATCAGTTCTCGAAGGGCCCCGTCGAGCTCACTCTCCGCCGCAAGGGCAACAACAAGAACGAGGTCGTCGCGAAGCTCAAGGGCGGCGGCGAGCTCGTCATCGATCGCCATGACGGCTCGAACGACGACTTCACGCACATCGGTGCGATCGCCACCGAGAAGGAAGGCGCCCTCTTCATCGACATGCGCTACATGCGCTGAAGGCGTTCTTTTCCAGGATAACTCGGGTTTTTCAGGGATTTCGTCGACCGAGGGGTCAGCGCGTGCGAAGGTTGAGGAGTTGCCCGCCTCTACAGCTATGAAGCGCCGCCTCCTCCCCTTTCCCTGTCTGGTCCTGCTGGCCTCCTCCGTCGCCTTCGGCGGCTGCGCTGCGGACGCCGATGACGGCTCCGCGCAGCAAGAGGGCCAGATCCAGGGCGGCGTCGCGGACACCAACGCCGCGCACAACTACGCTGTCGGCGTCACGAACCTCCTCGGCGGCGTGTGTAGCGGAACGCTGATCGCGCCGAACCTCGTCCTGACGGCGCGGCATTGCGTCGTCCCGCCGTCGGACAACGCGATCGTCACGTGCTCGAACATCTTCCAGGCCAACGTGGCGCCGAACCAGATGTCGATCACGACGGAGCCGAACCTCTACAAGGCCAAGTCGTCGTACGGCGCGACGGAGATCATCACTCCGGACGACAAGGCGTTCTGCGGCAACGACATCGCGCTCATCATCCTCGCGCGAAACGTCCCCGCGAAGGAAGCGCTCCCCGCGATTCCCGTCGTGCAGTTCAAGCTCACGGACAAGCGCCTCAGCGGCAGCATCACCGCGATGGGCTACGGCATCACGAATCCGTCCTCCGAGGACTCGGGACAGCGGCGCGTGCGCGAGAACATCCCGGTGCTCTGCATCCCCGGCAGCTCGTCCATCGACTGCACGGGCGACCTCGGCAGGTACACGAACGACCCGGCCGAGTTCGTCACCCAGGGGTACGTGTGCTCCGGTGACTCGGGCAGCGGCGCGTTCGACCAGCGGACGTTCACGAGGGGCCAGCCGTACGTTCTCGGCGCCCTCTCGCGCGGCCCGCAGACGGCCGACAAGTGTCTCGCGGCGATCTACTCGCGTACCGATCTGCACGCGCAGCTCATCATCCAGGCAGGCATGAAGGCCGCGACCCAAGGCGCCTACGCCCCGCCCACGTGGACCGTGCCCGAGGCGCCCGTGGCCGCCGGCGATCCCGCGGCCGACCCGACCGCCGCGCCCGGCGAGCCGACGAGCCCAGCGCCGACGAAGGCGATGACGACGTCGGGTTGCTCGACTTCACCGGCGGGGTCCGGTTCGGGCAGTGGCGCCGCGATCGTCGGCCTCGCGGTCGCCGCGATCTTGGCCGCGCGCCGCCGTCGCTCCTCGTAGCCCAGGCGCACCCGTCGCGCTGGCGACCGTCCGGGACTGCGATATCGTAGGGCGCCATGGCGATCCGGTTCAACGATCTCCCTCAGCCGGTGCGCGAGCGCTTCGTCCAGATGACGGCGGCCCCCGGCCTCGACCCGCGCGTCATCCACTTCAGCAGCGCGTTCGGCGGGATCTGGATGGCGTACGTCGGAGCTGTCGGGGCGCTCATCGCTCTCGTTCTGGTCCTGCAGTTCACGCTCACGCGCGGTCAAACCGTCGACCCGATCCGCGACAAGGAGGTCTATCTCGGGTTCGCTGCGGCGATCGCGGTGCTGCTCCTGTCGGTCTCGGCGATCGTGTTTCGCTTCATCTGGAAGCCACCGCCCTACCGAGAAGGGCTCTACGCGCTGACCAGCTATCTCGTGAAGGCGCGCGGCGGTGAGCTCGAGCTGACCTCGCTCGCCGACGTCGGAACGCCGACCATCGTGACGGTGCGTCGCAACGGCGCTCACGTCCATACGCGGCTCGAGCTGGGCGGTCCGTTCACGTTCTACTTCCCGAACGACGCTTCCGCGCAGGCCGCGTGGGCCCGGATCGCCGCGGCGCGCGCGACCTTCCGCGCGATGCTCGCCGCGCGCGATGCACCGGCGATCGCCTCGGTCGACCCCTTCGTGGAGTGCACGGTCACGGGCGCATGGGCCATCCCGAACCAGCCTCCTCATGGGCCGCGCGCTCTGTCGGTCCCCACCGGGATCAAGTTCGCGCGGTGGGGCGGCGCGCTGGTCTTCGGTCTCGCCAGCGCGGCCATGTATTATGCAGCGATCGACGCGTTCTTCGAGGAGGACCGCGCGGCGTACAACCTCGCCGAGCAAAAACGCTTCAAGCGGCGCTGAGGCTCACTTGATTGGGCATGGCTTCGAGATGATGTCGCGCATCCACACGAAGCCCCGGACCCAGTCCGCGACCGTCGCGGGCCGGTTCTGCCCGGTGAGCCCGTCGAGCACGACGTTGTCCGAGCGCTCGATGCGCGCGGCCTGGAAGATCGCCGTGAGCTGCTCGTCGGTGAGCTCGCCGAGGCGCGTCGCGAGGTAGCGCCGTCCCGGTTCGGAGACGTGAGGGTCGTCGAGCGTGCCGCTCCAGAGCGAGCCGCCGAGGGATGCCTGGCACTTCGAGAAGTCCTTCCACGTCGGGCTCTTCGCCTGGTTCTTCCAGCTGTCGAGCGAGGCCTTGGCCCCGGCCTCGTATTTCAGGCCACCGAGCTCCGTGCCTCCCCCGAACGAGACGCCCATGTCCTGGATCATCAGGATCGGCCTCGTGCACTTGCCGTTCGCGGTGACGCTGTCGTTCGCGCAGACCAGCCGCTGGTTGTCGGTCTTGTTGTCGGCGTGCTTCGCCCAGGCCGCCCATAGTCGCAGGGCGTCGAGCTGCTCGAGCTCGGGATGCGCTTCGTCGTAGGTCCGTCGCTCCGCGGCGCTCTGGTCCCAGTAGCTCGAAGGATGACGAGGGAGCTCCTCGAACGAGAAGCCCGCGCTCCCGCTCGGCGCCTCGATCTTCGCGCCGCCGGCGAACTTCCGTTCGATCACGGCGAGCTCGAAGCGTCGCGTGCCGCGTGCGCCCGGGTCGCGGTAGCGCAGCTTGTTGAACGTGGTTCCGTACTTCTGCACGTAGGCCGCCCACGGCTCTTCCGGGCAGCCGTTGCAGGTGACCTTGACCGGGTACATGCGGTCGGCGGCAAGGCCGATGCTCCACATCATCCGGGTCGCGATCACCTCGGCGAAGACCTCGCGATTCTGCTTCGTATCGCGCGAATACTTCACCTTCACGACGTCGCCGCTCGGCAGCTTGCACTGGAACTTCGGCGTCAGGCCGCCCAGCTTGTCGCCGTCGTCGGGCTCGACGAAGTCGCATGCGACCTCCTGCTCGAACGCGAAGGCATCGTCTGCTTTCGGGCCCGCGAGGAGCTCCGCCGGGGAGCGCGCGCGGATCTTCGCCGGATCTCCGTCGAGCCAGACCTGCGCGTGCGCGACGTACTGTGCGCGCTCTTCCGCGGTGACGCCCTTCATCTTGAGATCGCTGTCGTCCGTCTGGGCATCGGCGCCGCTCTCGGAGGCGCAGCCGGCGGCCAGCAGGGTGAGAAGCGCGATCGGAAGGAGCTTGGTCATGCCCATGGGAGAGCACGGCGCATGCCCGCACGGATCGCCCGGAAATCGAGGCGTTCGAAGGATCGACCCGCCTCCTCGTCCCATCGTCGAGACAGGGGCGGATCGTTCGCTAGCCGATCGCGCCGAGCCTCAGAACACGCCCTGCAGCATCACCGAGCCGGGCGTGACGTCGACGCGCAGCGGGCTCGGGATCACCGTGGCCGCCTTCGTCGGCGCCTTCGTGCCCGTGTTGGCGAGGACGGTCGTCACGACGGCGAGCCCCAGGCCCACGACGCCGACGCCGAGTCCGACGTTCGCGAGGACGATCTTCGTGTCGATGGAGCTCTTCTCGGAGGGGTCGCAGCTCGGTGCGCACTTCGAGCGGAGGTCGCTCTCCGCGCTGTTGGCGGAGAGCGCGAACAGCGCGGTCATGACGCCACCGGCGACGCCGATTCCGAGCCCAACCCAGCCGAGCACCGGAACGTGGAAGTCGCCGCCGTCCTCCACGGGCTTGACCGGCGTGACGGGCGCGACGGGCTTCGAGGCTGGAGGCGGCGCCTTCGGCTGGAAGGAGAGCTCGAGCATCTTGTTCTTCTCGCCGGGGCGAACGAGGACCTTGTCCTCGACGCCCTGGCCGCTGGCGAGCTCGAAGCGAACTGTGTGCTCACCCGGATCGACGGACAGCGCGCGCGCGTCGATGCTCTGCGCGACGGCGACGCCGTCGATCGAGACGCGAACGGCGAGCGTCTCCTTGCCCTGCTCGTCGATCGCGCGAAACGTCACGGTCGGCGTGTCGTGCTCGGCGTCGATGAGCCACTGGCTGCACTGCTTGGCGACGGCGCCCGGACAGGCCTTTGCGGCGCACATGATGAACTTGTCGCGCGCGGCGGTCAGCTTGCCGTCGTCACGCAGCTTCTGCCCCTCATCGGCCGCGGTGATGCATTCCTTCGGACCGGCGTGGGCCGGCTCCACCGTCGCGAGGGTCGCGGCGCCGAGCATCGCGCCCACGAACATCGCGCGCGTCGCGCGCACCGCTGCTTCTCTCACTTGAGGCACTCCGGAATGAAATGTTGATGGCCGTTCTTGTCGACGATGTAGGGAGGGTCGCAGTTGACGCGTCCGCGGAC
>JANXVA010000084.1 GCA_025351875.1 Myxococcales bacterium
GCGCGACGGCCGGAGCGACGGCGGCACCGCGTCGTCGGTCGCCCGCAAGCTCCGCGGCGCGAGCGAGGCCGGCACGCGCTCGTTCAGCTCGGCGGCGTCGTTCACGATCTTCGTCGCCGCCGCCGCGCGTGCGGTCTTCTCGGAGAGCGTCGCGTGGTCGACGACGGCGTGGCCCTCGAGCAGATCGAGGTAGTCGAGATCGAGCTCGCCTCCGCTCGGAAGGATGAACACGCCGAAGAGGTGCGCATGGCGCCTCACCTCCTGGACGAGCTGGCGAGGCACGTGGAGCGCCGCGTGCGTCACCAGGTGCACCACCGGATCGCGCTGATCGCGGGCACGAAGCAGCGCGAGCTCTGTCGCGAGCTGCGCGAAGACTCGCGCCGGGTTGCGCCCTCGCTCTCCTTTGAAGCCGAGGAGATACGCCGCAGGCAGCTGGCCGGGCCGCGAGCGCTGCACGTCGTAGAGACGCGAGTCGAAGAAGCGCATCCACACCTCTTCGCCGGCGAGCTGGAGCTTCTTGCCGAGAGCGATCGACAGCCCGCGCGCGAACACCTGACGATCGCCGCGCATCGACGCCGACGCGTCGATCAAGAGGTAGTGCAGGCGGCGCGCCTCGTCCGGCGCTTGCTCGCGCGTGTAGTAGAGGATCTCGTTCTCGATCATCCGTCGCGCGAACTCGTCCTCGTCCCAGGCGAGCTCGGTGAGGACGAGTGAGTCGAGCGAGCCCTTGTTTCCGAGGCCCGCGTAGCCGTGAACGGCGTGCGTGCCCGTGGCCTTCGCACGGTGCGTCTCGAGGACGCTCGGCAAGAGCTCCAGCGAGAAGTTCACGATGTCGTTCGCGGCGGGGCTCGAGAGGGCCGCCAGGAGATCGACGTGCGCGAGCGCGCCCGCGGCCGTGGACTCCGGGCCGAGCATCCCGAGGAGGCGAAGCGTGTCGAGGTCGAGGGCGTCCGCGAGCGTGAGCACGTGGAGGCGCGACCGCTGGAGCGCGTCGAGCGCCGCGAGCTCGAAGTTGCGCGCCACGGCGCCGAAGAGCGCAGGCAACTGGCCATCGATGTCGCGGACCATCTCGGGGTCCTGCGGGATGGTCGCCGGGTACGGCGCCTTCACGGTGGTCCGCTGCACGAGCGAGCCGAGGACGCGCGCGAGCACGACCACGACGAGATCGTCGTTGAGGCGCATGCTCCGCGCGCGTGCGCTCGCGTCGCTCTGGGAGACCTCACCGAGCACGCTGCGATAGGTGCCGAGGAGCTCGGTCGCGCGGGGAACTCGCGCGATCACGCTGTCGAGACCGGGTCGCGGACCGATCTCGAGCTGCTCCTTCGGCGCCGCGTAGAGCAGACCGAAGTCGTGGACCATGAAGAACGGCAGGTGCAGGCCGAGGCGCGCGAGATCCCGGTACCAGCGGATCGCCCGCACGACCATCATCGGCGAGGCCGCACGCACGCCCGACAGCGCAAGCCCGCCGAGCGGGCCGGTGACGACGGGATCCTTCGCAAGGGAGGCAGAGACGGGCATCCGGGGCTCGTCAGGATACCGTGCGGGCGAGGCCGACGGCCTGGGAATCGCGGCCGCTCGCGCCTGTGCTAGCGTCGGGCGACGATGGCGGGGCCAGGAACGTCGAGGCGCCTCGGAAGAGCGGAGGTGAGCTTCGTGACGACGCTTCGCCTCGTCGCTGCGGTGGCGATCGTCGCGGTCTCTGCGCAGAGCGGGTGCGGAAGCGACACTCCCGCGGCGGGTCGAACGTCTCGCCGCGGCGAGGTCTGTCAGGTCGCGAACGACTGCTCCGACGGGCTCTTCTGCGCGCCCATGCCGGGGTCGAGCAGCGGTGTGTGTGTCACGGGGAGCTTCAAGGTCACGAAGACCGCGAAGGAGTGCGCGATCGTCGAGTGCGCAGGGGCCAGCGATTGCTGCGACGACTCCCTCGCGGCCGGCTGCGCGCAGCTGCGCACGCTCTGCGGAGAAGACGCGGGTACCGGGTCGGCCCAGGCGTGCCAGCAATACGCGAACCAGTGCGGCTGCGAGACGGGGCGCATCGACTGCGAGGCCGGGAAATGCGTCTCCCGCTGCGGCGCCGACGATGACTGCGCGACGACCAACAGCGGGCGACGCTGCGCGGGCGGTAAATGCGTGCAATGTGCAATCGACAGCGACTGCGGCGGGGGCCGCCAGTGCGTCACCGGCCAGTGCCAGGTGCCGTGCACCAACGATGGCTCTTGCAGCGGCTTCGACCGCTGCCTCTCGGGTCGCTGCGTGCCCTCCGGTTGCCAGGCCGACCGCGAGTGCATCGCGTCGACGCGCAACGTCGACGCGCGCTGCGGCACCGACGGCAAATGCATCGTGCCCTGCGAGACGGACCTCGAATGCGGCAGCCCGACGAGCTACGCGTTCTTCTCCTGCATCGACAAGCGTTGCACCTATGTCGGGTGCGAGTCCGACAAGGACTGTCGCCTCTTCTATACGGGGCCTTCGGACGCGAGCACGCTGCCGGGCAAGCAGTACCCCGTGTGCCGCGACACCGGGCTGCTCGGCGACGTCGTCAAGCCGGCGCAGTGACGCTCACAAACGAGCGTCGTTGATCGGCGCTCGGAACACGCGACCGTCGCTCTGCGTCCAGTAGACGTAAGACGAGTCGACGGCGAGACCGCCCAGCCCCCTGATTCCGTCGCGAAACAGAGTGGTCGCCGACGAGAGCACGAAGGCCCGAAGGATCGAGCCTCCGCCCAGTCCCGGACCGGCCATGCCCACCCAGTAGCGGGCCGAGAACCGGTCGGCCGCGATGAACCGGACCGCCTGGCCCGAAGCGCTCGGGTGCGCGGTGCTGGGCGTGAAGCTGTAGCCGGAGCGCGCCGAGGAGATTCCGCCGCCTCGATCGTCGAGCCAGAAGAGGTACGAGGAGCCGCCGAGGAGATCGCGCGGCGACGTCTGGTCGGCGATCAACGCGGTCGTGATGGCAACGCCTCCGTCGCCGCCGAGCGGCGTGCTCGAGATGACGGCCTGATCCGTGAAGCCGCCCTTGTCGTCGGAGAAGTAGAAGCGCTGGCCGTCCACGGCGAGGTCTCTCCCCGGAGGCAGGACGTAGACGGTGGTTGGCATCGCCGCGCCGCTGATCGGCCACGAGTAGAGCGTCGACGTGCCGAGGCTGTTCGCGCGGCAGTACACGTTGAACGTGTCGCTCGCGAGAGCGTCGCAGACTGGTGCGTTGCCGAGCGTGACCACGAAGCCGTTGCCGGACTCGATGGCCTGGAGGGTCCCGTTCGCGTGCTGGAACACGACGTGGGTGTCGACGTCGAAGCGCGTGATCGCGTCGAACGGAGAGACGAGCACGTCCACCTGGCTGCTTCCGGGGAACGCGCTCGCGATGCCGGAGAGCCCGTTCTGCTCGTAACGCCAGTACACGTAGCCGCCGGCCACACCGATCTCCTTGGCGGGACCGTTGCCCGGCGAGTCGAAGAGCGGGGTCAGGCCGCCGTCGGGCACGTCGGCATCGGGGAGCGGCGGGACGAAGTCGTCCTCGAACGTCGCGGTCACCGCATAGGCGACGGGCACCGTCGTGAACGCCGCGCACTCCTCCTCGCGTCCGCGCGGAGGGGTGCCGGTCGTCTCCCCGAAGGGAACGGAGATCACGCGAGACGAGTCGAGTGACCGAGTAGCGCTCTTGCGGGTCATCGGGCTGCACTCGGACGGACCTCGCGCGCGGACGCCGAGATCGACCTCCGCGAACGTCCAGCCGACGAAGTGCGCGCCGACCGTCTCGATCGCGGTCAGGGTCACGCCGCCGTCGCCGCCGTCGACCGACGGGTCGGCGAGCACCACCCGCGCGAAGCAGCTCGACGGACAGTCGAGCCCCATGGGGTCCGATGTGACCCGACCCCGACCGACGATGCCGAGCGCGATCTCGGCGCCGAACGTCGGCCCAGGGTCGACGTCGCCTGGTGCCACCGGATCCGGCGATTCGCAGGCCGCCAGGGCGCTCAGCATCGCCACCATGCCCATCGCGATGAGGAGCACTCCGAGCGCGGCACGGCGAAGCGCGGACGATACCGTCATCGGACCGGGAAAAGCATACGCCTGGCCCGGCGCCGCGCTCGAAATATGGCGGTGCGCCCCACTATGGTAGGCTCGCGCGGAGGGGAACGAACATGCGAGCCAAGGCTGCCTTCGCTTCGAGTGTCATGGTAGCGGCCTTCGCTGCGGTTTACGGCTGCGGCAAGGACAGCGAGACGACCGCGCGCTCATCGCTCAAGGGCGAGGCGTGCCAGGTCACCAACGACTGTGTGGCCGGCCTCGCTTGCGTTCCGGTGCCCAACGGAGCCGTCAGCATCTGCACCGTGGCGACCTTCCAGATCACGCAGACCCAGCGAGAGTGCGCGGTCACCGAGTGCAGCACCGCGGCAGACTGCTGCGGGACGCCGCCGTCGAGCTGCCCGAACCTCCTCAACCTCTGCGCGGCGGACGCGGGCTCGAGCTCGGTCACCGCGTGTCAGCAGTACGAGCTGCTCTGCAAGTGCGACACGCTGAAGGTCGACTGCGAGCAGGACAAGTGCATCAACAAGTGCACGACCGACACCGAGTGCACGCAGAACGGCTCCGGCCGCAAGTGCGCCGGCGGAAAGTGCGTGCAGTGTGCAGGTGACACCGATTGCTCGAGCGGGCAGCAGTGCCTGAGCGGCATGTGCCAGTCGCCTTGCCTGGGCGACGGCGACTGCGCCGGCTTCAACCGGTGCGCCGCCGGCAAGTGCATCGAGTCGGGCTGCCAGACGGATCGCGAGTGCGTCGCGAGCACGCGCAACGTCGAGGCGACCTGCGGCACCGACGGCAAGTGCATCGTGCCTTGCCAGACGGACCTCGAGTGCGGGAACCCGAAGGGATACTCGTTCTACTCCTGCATCAAGAGCCAGTGCATCTACACGGGTTGCCAGTCGGACAAGGACTGCCGGCTGCTCCGCGAGTCGGGCGGGCTCGACGCCGGTGGCGGCGCGATCTCCTCCAAGCAGCACTTCGTCTGCCGCGAGAAGACCACGCCCGGCCTCGTGACGAAGCCTGCGTTCTAGGCCTCTAGAAGCTCATCCCAACCGTCGCGAAGACCCCCGCGCCGCTCCCGTCGCTGATCTCGCCGGGATCGCCCGTATCAGGGCCAGCAACGCGGGCCAGAATCGTGCGAGACCAAACGCTGGCAAGGAGGCAAGCGAGACGTACTCCTGTACGTCGCAGCGCGCCGACGCCGCCAGCGCGCAGGTATCGCGCGATTATGGCCCGCGTTGCCCTAGAAGCCGGTGCGGGGGGCGCGGTAGACCCGGCCGTCGCTCTGCGTCCAGTAGAGGTACGAGAAGTCGGCGACGATGCCGCCGAGACCCGTCAGGTTCTGACGAACCGGCGTGCTCCCGACGCCGAACGAGGAGAGCTTCACGATCGACGAGGTTCCGGGCACGCCAGATGGCTCGATGCCGACGAAGAAGGCGCTGCTGCTGTTCGGATCGATCGAGAGGAGCTTCATCCCGAGCGTCGCCGGGCTCGATGTGAACGGCGAGCCGCCGAAGCGCGACGCCGACTGCGCAGTGCCCGCGCTGTCAGTGGCAATCCAGAAGAGGCGCGTGGTGCCGCTCGCCTCGAGCTGGGTCGGGTTCGTGAGGCCGGTCACGAGATCGCTGATCGTGGGCACACCAGCGTCGACTGTTCCCGTTTTGGGGATGCTGCGGATGGCGGAGGCGCCGGGCCCGCCGGTCGTGTCGACGATGGCGAAGCCGCTCGAGTCCACGGTGAACTCGGTGCCCACCGGAAGCCCCGAGTGGAGGTTCGTCAGCGCCGTACCGGCGGTCGTCCACGAGACCATCGTGCCGCTCGGACCCGCCGTCCGACAGTAGACGTTCGAGAAGTCGCTCTCGACCGCCACGCAGCTGTTGCCGCTCGCGGCGAACGACGTCGCGGTCGTGAAGCCGCCCTGAATGACGCCGATGGCGCCGAGGTTGTTCTGCCAGACGATGTGCTGGCCGATCTCGAAGGCCGTGTAGAGACCCGTACTGCCCGGGACGATCTGCGCGCCGCCGACGCCGGTCGCCGGGGCCGTCGCGATGTTCGAGATCCCGCCGACCTCGTAGCGCCAGTACAGGCGACCACCGGCGATGCCGATCTCCTTGCCGACGGCGTTAGCGACCGGAGTGTCGAGGAAGAAGTCCGCGCCGGCGTCGGCATCGGCGTCGAAACCAGCATCGATGATGTCTTCGACGAAGGTCGCGGTGACCGAGTACGTCACGGGGACGTTCGTGTAGCCCGCGCACGCGGACTCCTGACCAAGCGGAGGGGCGGCCGCAGTCTCGCCGTAAGGCAACGTGATCTCGGGCGCGTTCAGGTCGGCCTGGACGCTCGCGCTTTCACGCCGGAGCGGACTGCACACGTCCGGGCCGCGGCCACGCGTGCCGACCGAGAGGGTCTCGAAGCGCCACCCTGCGAACCGAACGCCCTTGGTTGGGATCGCCTTGAGCGTCACGCCACCGGAGGCGCCGTCCTGGTTGCGATCCGAAAA
>JANXVA010000089.1 GCA_025351875.1 Myxococcales bacterium
CCTGTGATCGGGGGGGTGTTACCTTCAAAGTAGGCCTTTTCTCGCGCATTCGCGGGTGCAGGCCCCCTCCCTATATGCTTCAGGTCTCGGACATCATCGACCGCGTACGCGCGTACCAGCCTGCTGCCGACGCGGAGATGATCAAGCGCGCCTACGAGTACAGCTCGAAGGCGCACACTGGCCAGAAGCGCAAATCGGGGGATCCGTACTTCATCCACCCCGCATCGGTGGCCGGCATCATCACCGAGCTCCGCCTCGACGCCGCCAGCGTCTGCGCTGGGCTGCTCCACGACGTCGTCGAGGACACGCTCGCCACGACGAAGGACATCGAGCGCGAGTTCGGCAACGAGGTCGCGTCGCTGGTCGACGGCGTCACGAAGCTCGGCAAGATCAACTTCACGTCGAAGGAAGATCGCCAGGCCGAGAACTTCCGCAAGATGGTGGTCGCGATGGCGCGCGACATCCGCGTGCTGCTCATCAAGCTCTGCGACCGCGTCGACAACATGCGGACGCTCGAGCACATGAAGCCCGAAGCGCAGGAGCGCATCGCCCGCGAGACGCTCGAGATCTACGCGCCGCTGGCCAACCGACTCGGCATCCAGGCGTTCAAGAGCGAGCTCGAGGATCTCTCGTTCCGCTGGCTCGAGCCGGACTCGTACGCCGAGGTCGAGACGGCCGTCGCGAAGACGAAGAAGGAACGCGACAAGTACATCACCGACACCTCGAAGACGCTCTCGAGCAAGCTCGCCGAGCAGGGCTTCGCCGCCGAGGTCACGGGCCGCGCGAAGCACCTCTACTCGGTGTGGCGCAAGATGAAGGCGAACGAGTGCACGATCGAGCAGATCCACGACATCATCGCCTTCCGCGTTTCGGTCGAGAGCGTCAGCGACTGCTACGCCTCGCTGGGCGTCATTCACTCGAAGTGGACGCCTGTCCCCGGCCGCTTCAAGGACTACATCGCGCTGCCGAAGCCGAACATGTACCAGTCGCTCCACACGACGGTCATCGGACCCGGGCGAGAGCGCATCGAGATCCAGATCCGCACGCACGAGATGAACCGCGTCGCCGAGCGCGGCATCGCCGCGCACTGGAAGTACAAGGAAAAGCACGGCGGCGGCATCGCCGACTCCGACGCGCAGCGCTTCGGCTGGCTCCGCCAGCTCATGGAGTGGCAGAAGGATCTGAAGGACCCGGCCGAGTTCCTCGAGGGCGTGAAGGTCGACCTCTTCCAGGACGAGGTCTACGTCTTCACACCCAAGGGTGAGGTGCGCGTCTTCCCGCGCGGGTCGACGCCCATCGACTTCGCGTTCGCGATCCACTCGAAGCTCGGTGAGCAGATCACCGGCGCCCGCGTGAACGGCAAGCTCGAGCCGCTCCGCTACAAGCTTCGCAACGGCGACGTCCTCGAGATCGTCACCGCCGCTCACCAGCAGCCGAGCAAGGACTGGCTCGACATCGCGGTGACGACGCGGGCGCGCGCGAAGATCCGCAACTACCTTCGCCAGGAGCAGCGCGACAAGTCACTCAAGCTCGGTCGCGAGCTCCTCGAGCGCGAGTTCCAGAAGGGGCAGGTTTCCCTCACCAAGCTGCTCAAGAACGACCCCGAGCTCCGCAAGCTGCTGGAGACGCTCAGCGTCGGCAACCTCGACGAGCTCTTCATCGGCATCGGCTACGGAAAGATCGACCCGAAGGACGTGCTCGACGTCGTCTCGCCGCCCTCGATCGACGGCGCGAAGAGCATGCCGCCGGAGGAGCTCCGCGAGGGGCGCATCGCCGGCTTCGTCCGCAAGGTCGCAAGCCAGGTGCGCGGCGACGACGGCGGCATCCGCCTCAACGGCATCGACGACGTCCTCGTCCGCTACGCGAAGTGCTGCAACCCGCTCCCGGGTGACGACATCCTCGGCTTCATCACGCGCGGTCGCGGCGTGACGATCCATCGTCGCGGCTGCCCCAAGGCGTTCGACACCGATCCGGAGCGTCGCGTCGAGATCAGCTGGGACGCGAAGGCGAAGATCAACCGCGCCGTCCAGCTGCGCGTCGTCACCGCGAACCGGCCGGGCATCCTCGCCACCGTCGGCCACACGTTCAGCAACATGGGGATCAACATCAGCGAGGCCAACTGCCGCGCGGGTGACGACGGCAAGGCCGTCAACGTGTTCACGTTCGTCTGCTCCGACCTGAACCAGCTGAAGGGTGTCATGCGCGCCTTGCAGAAGGTGCAGGGCGTCGTCGTCGTCGAACGCGCCTGAAAGCGCTAGTTACGGCGCGAGCGTGACGCGCTTGAAGTCGTCCCAGCGCCCGTTGAGCGCAGCGCTCGAGCCGAAGCCGACCGAGCCTGCCGACGAGATGCGCTTGTTCGACCCGTCGTTCGCGGTGATCGTGGCGAGGACGGTCCCGTCGAGCGCAGCGATCGAGCCGACGAGGTGTACGGGGTTGGTTCCCGTCACCTGGAGCGAGAGCCGGTAGGACCGGCCGACAGTGAGCCCCGGCGAGATGATCGACGAGCCCATGTCGGTGAAGGCGGAGCCGTCGTCGCGGCTCACGTAGAGATCTGCCGGGCCGTCGGCATACACGCTGTAGCCGTAGAACGTGTTCGTCACTTCGGAGCCGGGCTGGATCCGCGCGAAGAGGCACGGGTCGGCGGTGCTCGCCGAGAACGTCACGGTCGTCTGGAGGAGGACGTCGGTCACGTTCTCGAAGGCGGGTCGCGAGACGAACAGGTTGCGGTAGATGCCCGTCTGCTTCTGCTGCACGGCACCGTTCACGAGCGCGAACTTGCCGGGCGACTTCTCGACCCATCCGTTGCCGATCGGCGTTCCGTCTGCGCGCGAGAACGTGTCGAGGAATGTCGGGAGCTGCGCGGCGGCCTCGCTCGCGGCGTCGATTCCTCCGCTATCGAGATCCGGCGGTGGTGATCCGGCGTCGGTCGTCGCGGTGTCGTGTGCGCGGGACGGCTCCCCCGTGCTCGCGTCGGACTTGCTCGTCGTCGGTACCCCGATCTCAGCCTCGTCGACGCCGGCGGGTCCGACGGAGAGGCCGTCCGCGCCGCTGAGCGCGTTGCACGCGGCGAGCAATGCCGCGCCGGCCAAGGCGACGCCGATGTGAACCCTCCCCATCAAAGGAGATTCTCACAGCCGCGCGAGCGAACGTCCAGCACGGCCAGAGTGCCTACATGACGCTCGGGTTGCCTACGCCGCGCCCAGCGTGCGCTGCGCTCAGAAGGTGCCGACGACCGACAAGCCGTTGTCGTGCACGCCCACCTGCGGCACGACGCGCACCCGAAGGGTGCCCGTCCGCGAGGGCTGCTCGGTGCTTGAGGCGGTCGGTGCCGTGGCGAAGAGATAGACGCCGCCGCCGATGAGCAGGACGCCTACGACTCCGACGCCGACGGTCAGCGGTGCGCCATCCGTCGCGCTTCGTTCGTTGGCGCCGTAGGCCGCGTTCGCCTTCTTGAATGCGTCCCATTGCGGCGACGTGGCGCTGCGGTCGGGGCAGCCAACGATGCTGCCGACGCTGTTCTTCGTGCAAGTCGCCGCGATGCCGTCCCGTGCGCCGCGGAGGCGGCTCTCGTCGCTCACGTACGAGAAGACGCGGACGAGGCTAACCGCGACACCTACGACGCCCGCGCCGACGACGCCTGCGCCCGTCCACTTCTGCCAGCCCCAACCTCCGCTCGAAGCTGCGGGCGGCGGCGGCG
>JANXVA010000092.1 GCA_025351875.1 Myxococcales bacterium
GCATGTTGGCGAGGCGATCGAGCGGGACGGTGTCGCAGAAGAACTTGTCGCCCACGAACACGCGCGGCCGCGCGCTGTCGTCGTGCGGATCGAAGCGGAGCTGGACGTTGCCGGTGAGCTCCGGTCGAACCTCGAGGTATCCGCCGCGCCAGCGGACGGTGCCGTCCTTGCGCACCTTGCGCGTGTCGCGGTGGAGGAAGATCTCGTCGAGATTCTTGCCGCGCGGGACGGCGCGGATCTCGCGGGCCTCGGCGAGCAGGTGCTCGCGCGGGGCGCGTCCGGTCGTCTCGTGCGTGCGCGCGTGGTACTCGGCGCCGAGCCACGCCCAGTGCTTGGCCGAGAGGTCGTCGACGATGAGTGGGACATCGGGTAGCTCGTCCTCGACCTCCTCGCGCCACGTGCGATGCCATCTTTCGATGGAGCCTTTGGCCTCGGCGTCGCCTGCTCCGGCGTGAATGAGCTCGATGCCGAGGTCGGCACAGATGTCGCGGAGCGACTGGGAGATGTACGCGGGGCCGCGGTCCACGTAGTAGGCGCGCGGCAGGCCGTACTTGAGTATGGCCTGCTTGAGGCCATACTCCTGCGCCGCGGCGCTCTCGCCCGGAACCATGGCGAAGTAGCTGTGGAGGATGAAGCGCGTGGCGTTGTCGATCTGCGAGAAGAGGATGACCTTGTGGAGCTTGCCGTCTGGACCGAGGACGGGCGCGCGCGGATGCATGGCGTCGCCGACCCAGAGATCGCCTGCATGCTCGGCGAGGAAGCTTCGCCGCTCGGCGGAGGGTCCGCGCACGGGACGCGCGGAGATGCCCTGGGCTGCCAGGAGTCGATGAACGGTGGCGCGCGCGAGCTCGCCCTTCTTCACGACGCCGGCGCGCTCGAGCATGCGAATGATGCGCCGCAAGGAGCGGCGCGGCTTCTCGCGCTTGGCGCGCACGATGAGGTCGGCGATGTCGTCGTGAATGACACGCGAGCTGCCTTTGTCCGCGCGTGAGTCGGGCACGAGCGCGTCGAAACCTCCTTGTTTATAGAGATAGAACCAGCTCTCGATGGTCCTCGGCGACAGGCGCACGATGCGACCGTCGGGCGGCATCACGTGGTGGCGCGCGGCGGCCTCCACGAAGTACGCGGTGCGGTCGCCGTGCTCGAGACGCGCGCTGACGAGCGGGCCGAGCACGCCGAACCGAAAGAGGCCGATGGCTCTCCTCTCGTCGTCGTCCATGACCGCATCCTGAGGGAGGCGAGCTGCCACAAACGATGGGATCGAATCCGAGCGCCGCGCTGTCCCGCGAGCACGAGGCGCTTGCCGCGATCACATGAGACGCAGCCCTCGCTCGAGTCGGTGCACCTGCTCGGCAAGCGCGGCCAGCCGGACGCCGGGAGCGGCGTGGGTCGCGTCGGCATAGGCCTCGGTGAGATCGGTGCGCCGCGCGTCGAGGCCGACGCGTGACGCAATCGCTTCGAGCGCCACGCCGCCGCTCGCCGCAAGCAGCACGACAAGGATGCGCGCCGCCGCTGCCATGCGCGTACGCCAGCGTTGCTCGGTACGCTCCGGGATCGGCGGCGCTGCCGCCGACCGCGGCATGCCCGCCGGCATCACGACGCGCTCGACGGTCTTCCATGCCCGCCAGAGATGCCGGGCGAGGAACCTCGGCAGGATGCGCCATGTCGCGCCGCACTCCACGGCCGCGCAGACGTACTGGACGATCCGCACGACGGCCGGCATGCCCAGCTCGCCGCGTGGATGGCGCGCCGGATAGCAGTGAACGTGCAGCACGTCGTGTCCGCACCGCGCGCAGCGCCGGGGGCGGTACCCGTCAGGATCGGAGAGACGCCGCTCGTGCGCCGCGAGGTCCTGAACGTCTTCGTCGATGAGGGTCCCTCCCTTGAATCTGGACACCCGCGACCCGACGAGGCAGGTTTCCGGATCCGGAGGAGGGAGCCCGATGCTCGGGCTCATGAGGGTCTCCGCTGGCCTAGGAACCTCGAAGATCCTCGCCTCCTCCGACTTCCTCAACTTCCGAGCAGACCGCCGTCTCGTCCCGCGCTCACGCCGCGGTAGCCGCCCCGGTCACGCTGCGACCTCACGACCCGAGCGCGGGACGCGGGCCCTCAGCAGGGCCCGCAGAGAGCGAGCCGGAACACCGGTGACCTTCGCAGCTTCCCGGACCACGCCCTGCACGGCGGAACCTACGCTTCGCTGATCGTCCGTCCTCACGTGCGTCGCATTTGCTCGGAGGCCCATGCGTCAGTAGGCGTCGCGTGCTCTGGCCCTCACGCCCGAATCGATCGCCTCCTGAAGTCGTTCTACGATGGCGTGCGCGTGGCCCGAGAACAACCCGGCGCGGCCAACCAATACTCGGACGATCTCTCCACTCGTCAACGATATTTGTACGCCCGCGACACCCTGTCGCAGTTCACAGCCCCCGCCTTACGGGTCTTATATAACATTGTTATTTCATCTGAGCAGACAGATTGATGTCTTCGGCCTCGCCGCCGTCATCCGGCGTTCATCATGAGACTCGCGTGAAGGATGACATCCCGAATGCGCAGCGACCGATGCAAAGCGGG
>JANXVA010000116.1 GCA_025351875.1 Myxococcales bacterium
TCAGCGAGTATCGCGACGCGACAGCATCGGAGGTACCGACCCATGGCGTGGTCGTGATGACCACCACCCGAGAAGGACGAGATCGCGTCGCTCAAGAGAACCGCGTATCGGTCACGGAGCCGCTCGTCCTCCGTGAGTGGCATTTCGATCATGAACGCCTGTTCGGCGAAGTCGACCGTCGTGGTCAGACGATAGGAGAAGCCGCCGGGGTTGCTGTCCGGTTCGACGTGCACGAGGAGCGCAAGTGCAGGTCGTGCGTCGCGGGCGCGTTCGAGCGCCAGCTTGAATCGGCGCGCGGTCTCGATGCCCACGCCGAGCGTCGCGACCTCGATCGCCCCCACATTTTCGGGGAACTGGTTCACGTGCAGCTCGAAGAAGGTGCGCAGCGAGGAACCCGAGGCGAGGCGAACTTGCTCGAGATACCAACGGTTCGCTTGCTCGGCGATGCGTGACCTCGGCTGCACGATCGTGTTCGCGGAATCGGCGATGCGCTCGGTCGGTCGGTTGACGTTGTAGCGCCCGGACCAGCCCGGCCGATCGATGAACCAGCCCGTCGCCGTCACGACCCCTGCCCCCGTGCGGCGGCCAACCTCGTTCGCGATCTCGAGGGTGCCGGTGTCAGCCGCTCCGTGCGGCGCTGCGACACGACTCCCGCGCGGCCGGTTGCGTGTGCGATCTTGCCGATCGGGCCGAGCTCAGCCAGCTCGGCAGCGGTGAGCGCCGGGCCCGACGCCTTGGCTACCGTTGTCCCGGAAATCCGCGGGGCCCTTGTGGGCTGGGCTGCAGCGGCGGGGGCTCGCGCAGCGGCAGGCTCGCCGGGTTGCTGGGCCCTCCGCACGCCGCGACGACCCCGACGAAGAGGATGCATGCCACGGGCCTTGTCATCGCGCTCACCGCTCTCGACTATCACAGGCTCGCGGAGCGCGCGTAGCTCGCAAACGTTGTCGACCGAGAGCGGAGCAGCGGTGCAGATGCCGGTGTCATGCCGGGCATGTCTCCCGCGGTCTCGGGCGGCGCGAGCTTCATGGCCGCGTTCCGGAGCAGGGGGATCTCGATCGGTGGAGACTTCCGCGGCGGCGGTCTCGGCAGCAACGAAGACAAGCTCGGCTTCGCAAGCGCTCACGCGCCTGGGGTTCTCGTATCTGAAGGCGAACCGCCACGAGGTCGGAACGTGCGCTACCTCCACTGCGCCTGCGGCGTTCCTTGCCGCGCGAACGTCGCTAGGATTTCCTTCTCGCCACCGTACCCGTCTCGATGCCGAAAAAACGGAGCGGGCGACGCTCAATCCAAACGTCATCGGTGATGCGGTCCAGCATGCCGGCGAAAGGCGCAGTGCGCCGTCTCGAATCGCTTGTTGGCCGATCCCTACTTCAGGCTGGGTCCTCTGTCGCGCTGTCGCGCTGTCGCGCTGTCGGGCCGCCGGCGCGAGGGCGAGCGGAGCAAGCACTTGACCCCGTGTGGTGCCGTTCGTCGCGCATGCCGTTACTCAAGGACGACACGCGGCGGATTGGTAGAGGGTGCAGTTCGACGATGCATCGAATGCTCGAGAGCCGAACGCGGTCGAGAAGATTGCGCGGCACGCGCCGTCCCGACTGGGCCAAGGGCACGTCGAGCCTCGTCCGTTCGCGACGAGCGGGTCGTAGCACCTGAGAATACAGCGCTCGTGCGCGACGGCGCCGATCCCCCACAGCGCAACGATGCCGCCGCAAGCCCAAAGAAACGCCAGTTGGGGGGTGGAGGCGGCGGGAATCGAACCCGGTGACGGCGAGGCCCGCCGATGCGAGAGTAGGCCGTGGGCTTCTGGTCGTTCCTTCGCCGCGACAAGGTCGCGCCCGACGCGTCGTCGCCCGAGCCAGCGACGCGCGACGCGCGACCGCCCGAGGCTTCGTCACGCGGAGGGCGCCCACCGGGCGACGAATCCGTCGCCCAAGGCGCGTCGCGTGACATCGCGAAGCTGACGCGGACCGGTCTCGCGGGCGGGCCGACTCCCGAAGAGGCGCTCTTCCTGTTCGCACAGCTCCGCGCGACCCCCGACGAGGCGCGCGCCGTCGAGGAGCTCGTGCGCACCACGCAGGAGCGCCGGTTGCCGGAGCAGGTCCTGCTCGTACTCGGCAGCGCGCTCGTCGACCGCGGTGAGCTCGAGATCGCCGCGCGCGTGCTGACCGGGGCCACGATGTCGTCCTCGCTCGTGCTCCTCGGCGATCTCGCGGAGCGGCGAGGCGACATCCCGACGGCGCTCTCGCTCGTCGAACGCGTGCTGCTGCGCGATCTCGATCATCCCGGTGCTCGCGAGCGGCATCGTCGCTGGCGCTCTCTCCTCGGCTACGAGATCGAGCACAAGGCCGTGGCGCCGGGGGCTACCGTCGTCACGCGCGAGCCCGACGCGCCGTTCGATCTGCTCCGCGAGGTGGGGCGAGGAGGCGCCGCGGCCGTGTACGAGGCCGTCGACCGCGAGCTCGGACGCCACGTCGCGCTCAAGGTCTATCACCAGCCCGAGCGCGATCGCTCGCAGCTCGCGCACGAGGCGCGCGTCGCCGTCGACCTCGAGGGCCCCGCGGTCGTACGGGTCTTCGACCTCGATCCCGATCACGGATGGATCGCGCTCGAGTGGGCGATGCACGGCACGTTGCGAGAGGCCATTCGGTCACGTGACCTCGGACGCCTCCTCCCGGTCGAGCGGTGGGCCCTCCCCCTCGCCGTCGCCCTCGCGCGCGTGCACTCGAAGGGATGGGTGCATCACGACGTGAAGCCCGCCAACGTCCTCCTCGCGCGGACCGGTCACGCGATCCTCACCGACTTCGGCATCGCGCGTCGCGCGGGCGAGCCGAGCCCGGCCGGCAGCCTCGGCTATCTGTCGCCGGAACGAATGGCCGGGCGCATGAGCGATCCGCGCGATGACGTTTATGGCTTCGGCCGCGTGCTCGAAGACGTCCTGCACGTGCTGACGGACGAAGCGACGATCGCGCGCTTCCGCCCGCTCGCGCTGGTGTGCACCGGCGCCGACGTCTTACGGCCGGCGAACGCGGGGGCGCTCGTCACGCGGATGCGCGTCGAGATCCTCGGCGGCTGACGCTCACTGGCACCCGAGAATGACGTGACCGTTGTGCGAGCCGAGCATCCTCGTGCAGTTCGGCGTGACGTTTGAGCAGTCGGCGTCCGAGCCGCAGACGATGCTCGTGTTCCAGGGGCATGGCGTGTCTAGACCCTTGCAGCTCGCGACGAACGACGGCGACTGCGAGGCGTCCGCGAAGAAACCGGAGTCGACCCCGGCCTCGTTCATGGGCACACCCGCGCAGCACCTGCCGCCGTCGCAATGCGCAGGGCCGGTGCAATAGAAGTGCTGGTCGTTCGAGGGACACAGCGGGTCGGTCGTGCAGACGAAGCCCTTCCCGATGTCGTTGCAGCAGAGCGGCGCCGAGGTTCCCGGGACATTGCAGTCGAGATCGCCGTTGTTGGTGGGACAGAGCCCATGCCCCGACGGCGGCCCGTCCGGCGGAGCATCCGGCGCGCCGTCGACCAAGGGCGAGCCGTCGGACATCGCACCGTCACGCAGTGCGCCGTCCGGCAGCGAGGCGTCGGGAACGCTGACGATGCCTGCGTCGTCCGGGGGAATCACCCCTCCGTCCTTGTCGGGCACCGGCTCCGCAATCGAAGAGCACGCGCCTGCACTGCCGGAGCACGCCGTGCTCGACGAGACGCAGACACCGCTCCGGCACGAGCTCTCGACGTCACAAGGGACGTCCAGACACGACGCTTCGATCGTGATCGGTAGCGTCACGGACGCGTGGGTGATGAACGAGAACGATCGACGCGCGACGATGCAGCCCCTGTAATCGGGCGGAAGACACGTCGCATCCGGCCCCTCGCTGATGCGCGCCCTCACGATGATCGCGCCCGTCTCGTTGCTCGGCGTGATGACGAGCGTTCCGATGGTGTGCCCGTCCGCGTCGCACTCGCCGCGTGGCACGTCGGCCGACAGCGACCCGAGCTTCATCCGGTCCTCGGCCTCGCGCGGTGTCTGCGCGACGACGATCGAGACTCCCTTGAGCGACGTGCACGGAAGCGCTCCCAGCGTGCGAAGCTCCACGGTGACCTGCGTCGGCGACTGGCAGCCGCCGCTGCCTGCACCCGCGAGGAGCACGATCGCGAGGACGACGAGACTTCCCGACGCCGCGAGGAACGCCGCGCGGAGCGAGACACGGGGACGGCGCACCATGCATCGAAACACTAGCCCCTTACGCGGCGCCGTGGATTCCTCCCCGCAATCCGTTATAACGAACGCGCCTCTACTCTTCTGCCCAGTCCGTTTCCCCCGTAAAACCGAGCGAAAGCATGCCGACCACGTACACCGACCTCATCGCGACCGCCCGGAAGGAGACCAAGGAGGTCTCGCTGGACGAGCTGAAGCGCCGCCTCGAAGCCAAGGAGCCGGTGACGCTGCTCGACGTGCGCGAGAAGGAAGAGTACCGCGCTGGCTTCATCCCGGGCGCCGTCTCGATCCCTCGCGGCTTTTTGGAGATCCAGGTCGAGGGACGGCTGCCCGACAAGAGCGCGAAGATCATCGCCTACTGCGCGGGCGGCACACGCTCGGCGCTCGCCGCGAAGACCCTCGCCGAGCTCGGCTACACGAACGTCGAGACGGCGAACCCCGGCTTCTTGCGCTGGAAGGACCTCGGCTACCCGATCGACACGCCTCCCTCGCTGAACGACGCGCAACGCGATCGCTACTCGCGTCACATTCTCCTCCCGGAGGTCGGCGAGGTAGGTCAGGCCAAGCTCCTCAAGAGCAAGGTCCTGCTCATCGGCGCCGGTGGGCTCGGCTCGCCGTCCGCGCTCTACCTCGCGGCGGCGGGCGTCGGCACGCTCGGCCTGGTCGACGCCGACACCGTCGACGCCTCGAACCTCCAGCGTCAGGTGCTCCACGCGACGAGTCGCATCGGCATGCCGAAGGTGGAGAGCGCCGAGAAGGTGCTGAAGGACCTGAACCCGGACGTGAAGGTCATCGGCTACAAGGAGCGCCTCGACAGCGGGAACGTCGAGCGGCTCTTCGGCGACTACGACGTCATCGTCGACGGCACCGACAACTTCCCGACGCGCTACCTCGTGAACGACGCGAGCGTCTTCCTGGGCAAGCCGGTGTCGCACGGCTCGATCTTCCGCTTCGACGGCCAGCTCACGACGTTCGTGCCGGAGGGCGCCGCGAAGAAGCTCGGGATCCAAGCCGGGCCTTGCTACCGCTGCCTCTACCCCGAGCCTCCGCCGCCGCATCTCGCGCCGAGCTGTCAGGAGGCGGGCGTCCTCGGCATCCTGCCGGGCGTCGTCGGGCTCCTGCAGGCGACCGAGGTGATCAAGCTGCTGCTCGGACGCGGCGAGCCGCTCGTCGGGCGCCTCCTCACGTACGACAGCCTCAAGATGAAGTTCCGTGAGCTCAAGCTCCGTCGCGCGCCGGACTGCCCGGTGTGCGGCCCGAACCCGAGCATCACGAGCTACATCGACTACGAAGGCTTCTGCGCGCTCCCCGGCGGCTGAGGGCCTTCCGGGGGCTGAGCCCTCACTTCGCGTGGAGGATCAGGTGCCGCTTCGTGTTGTAGCTGTCTACCTGCGCGAACAGGTAGACGAGGTTCTGGCCCTCGACCTCGACCCAGCTGGCGGACGGCGTGAGCGTGAGCGTGAGCTCGTCGCCGTCCGCGGCCTTCTTGACGTCGAGGCTCGCCTGGAGGCTCGGATCGCCCGAGAACGCCGAGACGGCGAACGGCGCGAGGGCGCCCGTCGCGTAGGCGCGAACCTTCACCGTCGTCGTCTTTCCGGCGGAGATGGTGATCTCTCCCGGCTCCGCGTAGACACCGAACATCGGCCCCGGCGGCGCGGGAACGCACGGGCGCGCTCCTGCCTTCGCGGCGACGTTGGACCAGTTGCGCGTGACCGTGAAGCCGTCGACGCGCGTCGGGTGGCCGGTGCAGAGATCGGCGTTCTCGCCTTGCTGGGGTGTCGCAAGTGACTGCACGTCGATGCGCCACGCGGGGCTCGAGTAGATGGGATCGCTCGCGGTCTCCATCACCTCGTGGCTCTGTCCCCACGTGACGAAGTCGAGCGGCGTCTGGCCCTGGGTGTCGGCGCATCGCGGTGCGACGGCGTAGAGCGCGGTCGCGGCCGGCCCCGCGGCGCTCGCCGGGACCGAGAGCGAGTAGTGGTACGCCTGGAACCCGCTGCAGCCCTCGGTGCCGAAGTTGGTCACGGTCGTGCCGGCTGGCGGATACACGGTGTAGATGCGGCTGCCGTTCGGCCGCGGGATCTTCCCGGCCGCAAAGCCGTCGGTCAGGAGCTTCTGGATGTCGGCGTCGTCGAGCGTCGCCGGTGCAGCCGTCGGCACGTGAAACGCGCCGACGTACGTGCCCGGGCCGACGCCCCACTCGGCCATCATGTCCTTCCAGAACGCGCTCTTCACCATCCACGCGTCGAAGGCCTCGAGACCGGAGGCAAGCGAGTCGCCTTGCCACGTGATGGAGACGATCTCGGGCGCGGCGATCACCGGACCGCCCTGGTTCGGGATGACGGGGAGCGCCGGGACAGGCGGTCGCGACGCCTCGGGCGCGGCGTCCGGAGAGGTCCCCGCATCGGCCGTGAGATCCACCTCCCCCGTCGAGCCGCTGTCCCCGGCTGCGGCACGCGTCGCGGTCTCGACGGTGGTGGTGCACGCGACGAGACCGGCGAGAGCGGGCGTCGCCGCGAGGAGAACGAGAAGGGCAAAGCGGTTCATGGCGAGCGCGCACGAGCAGGTCTCGTGCCACGAGCGCCGCGGCCACGAAGTGTGGGAAAGGCACAAAAAAACAAGCGGTGGCGTGTGCCACCCGACGCGGGCAATGTGTGCCTCGCCTGACGGTGACGTCACGAAATCGCCGCCCTCACTTCGCGCAGGGGGCGCCGGCCTCGAACCAATCGAGGTAGCCGCGCCGGAGCTGCGCGGCCGCATCCACGTCGCTCGCGATCGCCTGGAGATCCGTCGAAGCGTCGAGGTCGCCCGCAACGAGCTGCTGTCCGGCAAGGTGATGAAGATACTCGTACGTCACGATTCCTTCGACGTGGGCGCGCGCCCCGCAGAGCTGCTCGGTAAGACGCGCGCTCGTCGTCGGGTGTGTCCGATCGCAAGCTGGACCTTCGCAGTCGAAGGCCTCGATGTTCGCCCAGACCTGCACGGGATTGTCCGGACGGTCATCGAGCGAGACGCGGAGCGCGTCGTAGTACGGCGCGGCACGGTGGGGTCTCTGCGGGTCGAACGCCCCGACGCCGTCCTGCAGAACGACACGAGTGATGCCGGTATCCTTCAGAGCATCGCGGAGGAGGACGCCTGCGCGCGCGGGATCGGTGACGCGGTTCGACAGCAGCGGCGAGAGGAGCACGTCGCGCTTCGACTTCGCACACGGGCCCGCGGCATCGCGCAGGAGCTCGTGGAGCTTGGTGCGACCGTCGTCAGTGAGCGTATCGACGAGCTCGGGCTCTTGTGTGACGTAGCAGCCGATCCGTGGACTCGCACTCGAGCGCGTCAGCTCATCGACGACCTTCTGCGCGACGTCCTGCGAGCAGATGCGAAGCTTGTCCACGAGCGCGAGGTCCGCACCGAGCGGCGGCCCGTTCGGCGCGTAACACTTGTCGAAGGTGGCGTCTTTCTGGAGGAGAGCCTCCATAGGCTTGCCGTTCAGCTTGTGGGCGCTCGCCTGATAGGTGCCAATGAAGACGTCGGCTTCCAGCGCGCGCTGGAGGTCGATGGCAAGCGCGACGCGATCGGCCACGAATTCCCCGTCCTCGTTCGCACTCGCCTGGAGGATGACCGTCGTGAACTTCATCTCCTTCAGCGAAGCGACGAGCGCAGCGCGGTCGACCGTCCCCACGGGCAGAGCGAGAAACGCGCCGCGAGCGCGTCCGATGCGCGTGGGTATCGCGCTCGACGGCGGAGGTGCCGGAGGAATGCTGCAGCGGAGCACCGCCGCCGCGAGCAAGCACGACGTGGCGAAGACCGAAGCCAGGGAACGGAGGCGCATGCGGGCGAGCCAATAATAGAGCCACTTCGCATTCCTCGCTCGGCGCATTGTGGTCGCGCCGCTCAGGTCGTGTAAGTCACACGACACGAGCGGCGTGCGCTGAGGGCTGTCGAATGTCGTTCAGTAAAGGACTACGGACGTCTGGTTCTGCAGCGTGCACTTGCCGTCGGTCGGCGAGCCCACGGTGCGGAGCACCTCGCTCGCGAGTGGCTCGGCGCGGTGGCCGACCATCTCGCTCTCGACCATGCGGACCATGGCGCCCTGGAGCTTGGTCACGACGTAACAGGGGATGTGCGGCTCCGCGTGGGAGTTGCCGATGCCCGAGTCGTCGGTGAGGAAGAGATACCGGCCGCCAGTGATCTGCGCCGTGCCGCGCATGGCGAGCTCCGCCGCCGGGTCGACGCCGCTCGCGCCGACGGGATACACGTGGATCCCCTTCTGCACGGCGGCGGTCACCGCCGTGTTCACCGCCTGCTCCTCGCCCGGGTGTTGCGGCGCGTCCGCGACCCAGAACATCACGCGAGCAACGTTCTGGTCGGTGCGCCATCCGAGATTGACGCCCTCGGCGAGCCCCTCGGGCACAGCCTCGGGCATGTCGCCGCCGCCACCCGACGATTGCGCGGCGAGAGACGCGCGAAACGCATCGGCGTCCGCGGTGAAGGGGACGGCCCTGGTCAGGTACTCGTCGGAGTGATCGCGATAGAGGACGAGGCCGAAGCGAGGCGTGGTCTGCGGGAACTTGGTCTTGATCGTCGTCGCGATCGAGTCGAACTCCGCCTGGAGGTACTTGATCTCGTCGCCCATGCTGCTCGTCGTATCGAGCACGATCGCGACGTCGAGCTCGCTCTTCGCGCTCGTCGCCGCGAGCGCGCGCTGGTGCGCGGCGTCACGCTCCGCTTGCGAGAAGATCGGGGTGCCGCCCGCCTTCTGGAGGTAGCTCCCGAAGAAGTCGTAGTTCAGGTTGTCGTCCCAGACGCCGGCGGTGAGCTGACCGGCCGGTACCGGCGCGCCGGTACCCGTGCCGATGCCGCTCGAACCACCGCTCGGGCCGGCCGACACACCAGGAGCGGCGCCGGTCGTGCCCTCGCCGGACGCCCGCCCCGCGTTCTCGGTGGGGGTGCCCGAGCCCGAGTAGGCGCTGTCCGCGGACGTCGCCGACGCGCCGCAACCCGCGATGGCCGCACTGCCCAGAACGACGAGAGCCAAGAGCGAACGCTTCGTATCGATCCTCATGACGAGGACCGGTTGCAGCGCGCGTGCCGCGGGGCGCGCCATGCTCGACCGCACGTTTTTCAGGGCTTAAACGCGTGACGCGCGTGCCAGAGTTGGCCACGCGCGTCGCGCAGGATGATCGTGCTGTCGCGCCTGAGGTCGTGTGCAACGCACACTTCTCAACCTCCCGAGACCGGCTAGTGGGCCGCTTCGGCGGGGTGCTCGTCGGTCGGCTCGGGAGCCTCTTCCTTGCTGGCCGGCTCCTTCGCGGTCGCCGGCTCGAGCTTCTCGGGCCCCGTGGTCGCGGCGACATGCGGGGGCCACGTCGACACGTAGCGAGGCGTCTCGCCCGGACCGCTCGCGTCGATCCACGAGACGTGGCCGGCGCCGGGGTCGCGCACATCGAGGTGCACGAACGAGCTGTTCGGGTAGAAGCCGCAACCGGTGTCCGTCAGCGTCTTGCAGAAGGCGACCACGTCCTCGTTCTTCGCGCCTTCGAGGCGGAAGTCGATGGCGCGTCCCGTCGCGTGCATGCTGCCGATCGAGGTCGGCCGGTAGCCCGAGACGACGGCGAGCTTCACGGGCGCGCCACCCTTGCCGAAGTGATCGGCAAGCGCCTGGAGGCGCATGGCGAGTCGCTCGTCGACGCGATGAACGCCAGCGGCGAGCTCCGCGCCCTTCTTCTTCGCGAGCTCGGCGATCGGAGCCACGGGGCGCGCCGCGCCGCCGGGCCTCACGAGGACGGAGAGGTGCTCGAGCGCGAGGGGCGCGAGCGTGCCGTCGCACTTCGTGAGCGCGAAGGTATCGATCTCCGGGCCACGAATGATCTCGATGGGAGCCTTCGCGCAGGGAGGAGGCTTGGCGGGAGCGGAGGCGCTGAGGGCAGCGCGAGCCTTGCTCTCGCCCTTGCTGCCCGCCTTCGCATCGAGCTTCGCGTCGGGCTTCGCGTCGCCTTTCGGCTCGGCCTCGGCCTGCTCTGACTTCTCGGATTTGCCGCGGTTCGGCGCGACGAGATCGGCTTTCTCCCCGTCGCGCTCGGTTTCGCCGTCTTTGTCGGCGCCGTCGTCCGTCTTCTTCTCCGAGGGCTTGCGCGCGCCCTTCTCGGAGCCGCCCTTGGGCGCCTTGCCGGCGCTCGGGCTGGGGAGCTTCGGGAGCTCGCTCACCTTCGCGTCGACCTTCGTCGTGTGCGAGACGTGCTGGAGCTTTCCGTGAGTCGCCGGAGCGATCTTGGACTGCAGCGTCGCCGGGACGACGTGCACGCCCTTCTCGATCTTGGGCTCCTTGTGACCAGCGCCGCTCACGTCCGCGTTGTGCGCGTGGTGAAGGACCGGCTTGAGCGCCGGGTTCTTGCTGGCGTCGTGCTTGACCTTCGCGATCGGAGCGGCGTCGTTCTTGTCGGCCTTGTCCGACTTGTCGACCTTGGCGGTCTTCTTGTGGTGCTTCATCACCTTGACGGCGACGGGCTTGTGGGTGGCAGCCTTCTCAGGGGCGGCAAGCGCCGCAAAGGGCGCGATGGCGATCGCGAGCGCAACGATCGAAGAAACAACGGGCCTCATCACGTCCTCCTCTGCCCAACCGGTCCGACCAGGGGCGTCATGGGCCAAAGGTCCTACATCCCCCCACCTTGGGCCAAACGAACGGCGAACTTTTTTTCGGGACGCGTCCGGGCGACGCGCCTAAACGCGAAGCCGATGTCGCCCGCCGAGTTCGAGCACCAGTTCCGCGCGCTGATCGCTGCGCACGAGCAGGGCACCGGCAACGTCGGTTGTCTCGCGTGCGAGCGATGCGAGCGATGCAGCGAGTCGACCTTCCTCTCGGGCTGCACGAACGTCGCGCGCTCCAACTATTGCTCCGGCTGCGACGACTGCACCGAGTGCTCGCACTGCAGCGGCTGCACGGCATGCCTCTCGTGCTCGCATTGCGAGACGTGCGATCGCTGCATCGCGAGCGCGTACCTCGTGAAGTGCGTCGGCCTCAGCGGCTGCACGTACTGCTTCGGCTGCGTCGGGCTGTCGAAGAAGGATTTCCACATCCTGAACCAGCCCTGCGATCGCCAGACCTACTTCGACACCGTCGCGGAGCTGCGGCGGGCGATGCGGATCTGAACGTGCGTTCCTCGCGATGAGAGCGCTCGTTCAACGCGTCACGAGCGCGAAGGTCGAGGTCGACGGCGACGTCGTGGGCGAGATCGATCGCGGGCTGCTCGTGTATCTCGGCGCCGGCAAGGGCGACGGAGCCGCGGAGCGCACCTACGTGCTCTCGAAGGTCCTCGACCTCCGGATCTTCGAGAACGACGCCGGCAAGATGGATCGCAGCATCGTCGACATCGGCGGCTCGCTCCTCGTGGTGAGCCAGTTCACGCTCTACGCGGACCTCTCGCGCGGACGACGGCCGAGCTTCGATCTCGCGATGCTGCCCGAGGAAGCCGAGCGGGCCTACGACGCGTTCGTGCACGAGGCGCGCGCGCGGAAGATCATGGTCGCGACCGGGAAATTCCGGGCACACATGCAGGTCTCGAGCACGAACGACGGCCCCGTGACGATCTGGATCGACAGCGCCAAGGTTTGACCGCTGGGCGCTAAATGCCCGAGCGTCATCCGCGATCCCCGAAGGGGCTTGGCAGTCCAGCGCCGGATCCGCGAGCATGGGCGCGTGAGCGAGAACGAGAGCGGGCCGAAGGAGGCCGAGGCGAAGGACGTGACCGAGCCGCCCGAGGGGCGAATCGGTGACGAGGAGGGCGTAGGCGAGGCGCCGGACGTCGTCTTCCAGACGCTCTGGGCCCGCGTGCTCGAGGCGTGGGACGAGGACAAGCCGCACGAGCTGGCGCTGACGTACGCGATCGAGCACGAGATGCTCCCGGAGATCGCCGGCCGCTACCGCAAGCTGCTCGACGACCCCGTGAAGGGCGAGCGCGCGAAGAAGAAGATCGGGGGCATCGTCGTCGCCGCGACGCAGCTACTCATGGCGACCAAGACGCCGCCGCGCGAGAAGGTGCCGTGGACGTGGACGGCGAGCGTCGCCCTGTTCATGGTCGTGGTGCTCTCGTTCCTCGCGTACAAGATCCTCGGCCATCACTGAGCGAGACGCATGGCGAGGAGCATCGCTTCGAGCATGCCGCGCGGGTCGGCGGTCCCCTTCCCTGCGCGGTCGTACGCCGTTCCGTGATCGACGCTCGTGCGCACGATCGGAAGCCCGAGCGACACGTTGACCGCCTCACCGAAGCCGAGGAGCTTCATCGGGATCGTCGCCTGGTCGTGGTACATCGCGACCACGGCGTCGTAACGCCCCGACGCGGCGAGGCGAAACGCGCTCTCGGCCGGGACCGGCCCTTCGAGATCGACCGCGAGCTTCGCCGCGGTGATGCGGCGCCGCGCGAGCACCATCCCCGGAGCGATGAGGCGACGCTCCTCGTCGCCGAGCAGACCGCTCTCGCCGGCATGAGGATTGAGCGCGGCGATCGCCACGTGCGCGCGCGTTCCACGAGGCTTCAGCCGATCGACGAGCCACGCCGTCCAGAACGCCGCGCGTGCAACCTGGTCGGGACGGATCGCGCGCGGCACGGCCGAGAGCGGAAGATGCGTGGTCACGAGAGACGTGGTGAGGCGCTCGGTGTGGAACGCCATCGTCACCTCGGCCGCACCGAGCCGCGCCGCTAGATGCTCCGTGTGGCCGAGAAAACCGCGCGATCCGGGTGCGCCCGACCGCGCGATCGCGTCCTTGCTGACCGGCCCCGTCACGAGCGCGTCCGCCGCGCCACGCGCGACGATGTCCGTCGCCTCGTCGATCCACGCGAGCTGCGCGGCCCCGGCGGCTCGGCCTGGCTTGCCCGGCCGCCGGTCGGCGGCCGCGAGGGCGCGTACGGGCTCGAGAACCGCGACGAGCGACGACCTTGCTGGCATCGTCCAGGCGTCTTCGGCCGTCGACACGCGGACGACCCGCGCAGGATCGATGCCCTGAGCGCGGGCGGCAGCACGAAGCGCGCCGACATCACCCACGAGCAGCACGCGGGCTCCGGACCGCGATTTTCGAAGCGCGATCGCTGCCGCGAGCGCCACCTCCGGCCCGATTCCACACGGGCATCCTGTACTGACCGCGAGGCGCACGGGCGGCCTCATTCCTTCGCCCGCTTCCGCGGCGCAGGCTCACCTCCGCCGTCGCCGGGGCTACGCAGCTTGTAACCGGCGCCGCGCAAGGTCTCGAGCGGAAGCGCGTCGCCTAGCTTCATCCGGAGCCGTCGCACGTGGATGTCGACGGTGCGCGCGCCGCCCTCGTAGCGCCCGCCCCAGACGCGTGAGAGCAGCGACTCACGCGTGAACACCCGCCCGCGGTTCTGCGCGAGGAACGACAGCAGTGCGAACTCCTTGGCTGTGAGCACGATGGCGCGGCCGTCGACGAGGACCTCGTGCGCGGCGCGGTCGACGATGATCCGTCCCACCTTCACGCGCTCCTCGGTCGAGAACTCGCTGCGCTTCCACTCGAGCTGCTTGATGCGCGCGTAGAGCTCGGACGGCGGACAGGGCATCACGATGAAGTCATCGAAGCCGCTCGACGGCTCGACGCGCCCGATCTGGCGCGGTGAGACGGCCACGATGGCCGGGACCTCGGCGAGCTCGGGCGTCCTCCGCACCGCGCGGAGCGCCGCGACGGCGAGGTCCGGCCGCTCGCCGGCTTCGATCACGATGGCGCGCGCAGTCGCCCCCGTCTCCCCGAACAGGCCCCCGCCCTCGTCCCAGAGGTCGAGCGTGCGTACGTCGGCGCCGAGGTTACGCAGCAACGTGGCCGCGCCCTCGGGAGACTCGAGGTCCGGACCGTGACCGATGACGACGACGAACGAGGGCATCGAGCGTGTGCCTTCGATACTACAGAGGGAGGGCAGCTGCTACGGCACCGCGGGCGCGCGGCGCGTGTCTCGTCTTCACGTGCCCGTGCCCGTCTCCCTCTCAGATCTTCGTGCCGCCGACGGTGATCGAGCTGATCTTGATCGTCGGGCAGCCGACGCCGACCGGGACGCTCTGCCCGTCCTTGCCGCACGTCCAGATGCCGTCGGAGGTCTCGACGTCGTTGCCGAGCATGGAGACCTTGCGAAGAACGTCGGGGCCGTTGCCGATGAGCTGAACGCCCTTGAGCGGAGCCGTGATCTTCCCGTCCTCGACGAGGTAGCTCTCCGTGAGCGAGAAGACGAAGTCGCCGTTCGAGATGTCGACCTGACCGCCGCCGAAGCGCTTCGCGAAGATGCCCTTCTTGACGGTCTTCAGGATCTCGTCCGGGTCGTGCGGGCCCGCGAGGAGGATCGTGTTCGTCATGCGCGGCATCGGCGCGCAGGCGAAGCTCTCGCGACGCCCGTTGCCGCTCGGTCCGAGCTTGAAGTGGTTCGCGCTCAGGCGGTCGTGCATGTAGCCGACGAGCTTGCCGTTCTCGATGAGGACGCTCGAGCGCGGCTCGTTACCCTCGTCGTCGACGTTGATCGACCCGCGCGACTGGAGCAGGGTCGCGTCGTCGACGACGGTGCAGACCTCGCTCGCGACCATCTGGCCGATGTGGCCGGAGTAGTTGCTCGTGCCCTTGCGGTTGAAGTCCGCCTCGAGCCCGTGCCCAACCGCCTCGTGGAGGAGGATGCCGCTGTCGCCAGGCGCGAGGACGACCTCCATTTGCCCGGCGGGGGCCTCCTGCGCGTCGAGCATGAGGATCGCCTGCTTGGCAGCGTTCACGGCGTGCCACTCGGGCGACTTGCCGTCGAAGTACCCGATGGTCGTGCGACCGCCGCCGCCGGAGCTGCCCTCCTGACGCTTGCCGTCGCGCTCGGCGATGACGCGGACGCCGAAGCGCATGAGCGGCTGGAC
>JANXVA010000117.1 GCA_025351875.1 Myxococcales bacterium
GCTCCGCCGCGAGCGCGAGCTTCGTCGATTGGTTGAGCAAGATCTCGACCGACGCGGGCTGCGATCCGAGCACCCCCTCGCCTCGAAGGAACACCGAGTGCTTCCCGATGGGCAGCGTTCCTTCCCACGGCGTCACGCCGACGACCGCTCCGTCGACGACCACGTCGAGGTTCCGTGCGCGATCCTCGCTGACGATGAGGCGTCCGCCTTGCAGGAGCGGACCGAGCTTCGCTTCGATCTCCGTCGTCGCCTGGCGCGAGACGTCGGCGCGCGTCTCGAAGGGATAGAAGCCCTCCTTCGTGACGCGGATCGTGTGCACGCCTGCGGAGAGGCGGACCTTCGACAGCGGACTCTTGCCGCGATCGACGCTGTCGACGGTGACCACGGCTGCCGGTTCCGACGCCTTGACGACGAGAAGACCGACCAGCTTGAGGAGATCGAGACGAAGCTCCTCGAGGCGTGCGGTGTCCTCCGGCTTGATGTTCGGGACGTTCTTGATGACGTCCTCGACCATGTCGAGCGCCTCGTCGAAGCGACCGATCGCGCGAAGCACGAGGGCCGCATTTTGCCCCGCTGGACGGCTCTTGTAGAGCGCGTACGACCTCTTGAACTCGGTGAGCGCGACGTCGTAGGCCTTCTGTTCATAGAGCTTCGAGCCTTCGTCGAAGCGCTGCTTCGCGAGGACCTTGCGTGCCTCCGGATCCTGCGGCGCGTCCGCGGCCGGCTGCGCGTGCGCGACGGCCGGAAGGAAGAGAAACAGCGCAGCGAGAGCAGCCGCTCTCCTCCTCACTCGTTCATTCCCATCGCTCGAGGGAGCCGCCAGGTTTGGTCGCGGTGCCGGGCACGGCGCCACTCGTAACCGCCTTGAGGGACGCGGGAGGGCTCGTCTTCGGCGCGGGCGCGCCGGTCTTCGTCCTGGCGACCGCGCTCGCTGCAGCGCTTCCATTTGCTCGGGCGGCCGGCGCTTCCTTCGCGGGCAGGTCGACGAGCTCCGGAAGCGGACCGTTCTCGGTGATGACCACCTGGATGATCTCGCTGTTGTCGCCGCGTGTGACTCGAAGCGAATGCACGCTGCCGAGCGCCCCGCGGAGAGTGATCGAAGAATCCTCCTCTGCGAGCGCGACGCTCCCTTCTTCGACCGTGAGCCCGGCACCGACGCGCACGTGCACCGTTCGCTCGAGGACGCCCTCCACCGGAGCGCCCGCGGCAGGTGCCACGAGCCCGAACGCGACGGAGCTCGACGGAGGCTTCGAAGGGGCACCGAGCGAAGAGCGCACGGAGGCGCGCGTGAGGACGAGCCCCGTCGCGCCCGCGGCGACCGCCGCTGCCATCACCACTCCGGCGATCAGCCGCTTCTTTCGTTTGCTCGGGATCGCGCCGAACGGCGGCTCGACGGCGGCGCTCGTCGTCACCGCGCGCGCCGTCGCGGCATCGGGGTGAACCTCGAGGACGAGGTCGGCCGGACGCGAAGACTTCGTCGTGGACGTGTCGATCTGGTACTGGTGCGCGGCCTTCTCGCCGTCGGTGAGCGACCGAAAATCAGAGGCGACGAGGTCGATGCCGCCGGGCAAGAGCGCGCGAAGCGCTGCGCCGAGCTCTTCGATGTCGCGGAAGCGCTTGTCGATCGAGAGATCGAGCCCGCGCTGGAGCAGCGCAGCGAGCTCGGGCGGCACCCACGGCGCGAAGCGCTGCACCGAGGGCGCGTGCGCGCAGCAGATCGTGATGAGGAGCTCGCCGAGCCCCGTCTCGTTCAAGTGTGGCGTCCTCCCGCAGGCGAGCTTGTAGAGCGTCACGCATAGCGCCCACGCGTCGACGCGCGCGTCGGCGTGCTTCGCGCGTCGAATCTGCTCCGGAGACATGTACACGGGCGATCCGAGGAACGCTCCGCTCGTCGTGAGATCCTGCGTGAGATCGACGTCGGGCATCGGTCGCAGCCGCGCGACGCCGAAGTCGACGATCTTCACGGTGCGGTCGTAGCCCTCGTGCACCACGAAGAGGTTCGCGGGCTTCACGTCGCGATGGATGATGCCGAGCGCGTGCGCCTTCGCCAGACCGGCAGCGGCTTGCGCGCCGATCTTGAGGACGGTCGCGGGCGGGAGCGGACCGAGCTCCTTGCCGATCCGCGCGAGGTCCATGCCGTCCAGCAGCTCCATCGCCATGAACGACTCACCGTCGTCGCTCACGCCGGCATCGAGCACCTCGACGACGTTCTCCGACTGGATCTGCCCCATCACGCGCGCCTCGCGCGCGAAGCGACTTCGGAGCTCTCTCGCCCCCTCTTCGTCCTCGAGCTCGATTTGCCTGAGGAGCTTCACGGCGACCCTGCGGCCGGTCTGCACGTGGACCGCCTCGTAGACCTCGCCCATGCCGCCGCGTCCGAGCAAGCGCGAGAGCCTATAGCGACCGTTGTCGACGGACTCGCGACGCAACGCGCCGCGCGGCGACGACTCTCTGTCTTTCGGAGGTGAAGGAGACAAGGACCCAACGTTCAAGGTATCGAAGAAGGTGATCGACCGCCAAGGACCGCCTTCGTCGGCGCACCCGCTTACATGCACGCTGCATGTACGAACGACACCAATCGCGCGGGTTCGTGGAGGTAGAGCGTCCGCTCTCACGTACGATCGACCTTCGGATGAGACGCCGCCACCCCGCTTGGCTCCTGGCTGCGGTCCGCGCGATCGGAGTCGTCGTCGCGCTCTTGTCGCTCGGCGCGTGCTTCTCACAGCGCGACCGCGCGGCGGGCACCGACCCGCGCGCTGCGAGCCCTCCGAGCACGACCGCGGGCACGCTCGGGACGGTCGAGACCCTCACGAGGAACGAGCCCTCCCTCCGCGCGCTCGTCGCGGCGCGCAAGGACGGCTTCGCCATCGACATCGAAGAGAATGCCCCAGCGCGGTACGTCTCGGCTGGCTGGCGCTCGACGAAGAGCCAGCGCTTCAGCGATCTCGGCGTGCGCCTCCCGGCCGACGCCGCCGGACACCTCCAGGTGGGTGTCTCGCGCTTCCAGAAGCTGAGGCTCGAGATCGTGCTGGTCGGCGCGTCTCGCACGTCGACCGCGCACGAAGACGGCGGGCGTGTCGTGTACCTCGATGCGTTCACGGAGACCGACCGCGTCCTCGCGGGATCGGAGTCGACGCTCGAAGAGCTCCTGGTGCTCAAGAGCGCGAGCGCACCGAAGAGCTTCACGTGGCAAATCACCCTCCCCGAAGGGATCCCCACAGCGCGCGAGCGCGAGGGCGGGATCGATTTCGTCGACGACACGGGGCGCGTCGCGCTGCGTGTCTCACCGCCGTTCGCGATCGACGCGAACGGCGACCGTCACGCGAGTCCTCTCGCCTGGGACGCGGCGCGGCGCGCGATGCGGATCGACGTTCCGACCGGGCTCACGTATCCGGTCGTCCTCGATCCCACGTTCCAGCCTGCCGTCTGGATCAAGACGCTCGAGCCGCCTGGGCGCTCCGAGGCGACGATGGTGTTCGACGCCGCGCGCGGCGAGCTCGTGAT
>JANXVA010000124.1 GCA_025351875.1 Myxococcales bacterium
ACGCGACGCTCGCTCGCAGACGTCGGGCGCCGAGCAGGCACCGATCGTCTACGCGCGCGGCAGCGGCTCGAACGTCTTCGACGTCGACGGCAACCGCTATGTCGACCTGACGGCGGGCTTCGGAGCGCTCGTGCTCGGTCATGGTCCGAACGTCGCCACCGATGCGGCTCGCAGCGCGCTCGAGGAGCTACCGCTCGCCCTCGGCGACGTCTACGCATCCGAGGCGAAGGTGCGGCTCTGCGAGGCGATCGCGGCTCTCTTTCCCGAGCCCGGAGCGCGCGTGATGCTCGGTCTCTCCGGCGCCGACGCCGTGACGTGCGCGCTCAAGACGGCGGCGCTCGCGACCAAGAAGCCGGGCGTGATCGCATTCGACGGCGCGTATCACGGCCTCTCGTACGGTCCGCTCGCGGCGTGCGGTCTCGCGCCGAGCTTCCGCGAGCCGTTCGCCGCGCAGCTGGGCGTGAACGTCACGTTCGCCCCCTATCCTTCGAGCGACGACGCGCGTGGGACGGCTGCCGCGCTCGACGAGAGCCTTGCCGTGGTGCGCACAGCCCTGAGGACGGGGGCGATCGGCGCGGTCCTCGTCGAGCCGATCCTCGGACGCGGCGGATGCGTCGTGCCTCCGGCGTCGTTCCTTCCCGCGCTCCGTTCGCTCACGGACGAGGCCGGTGCCCTGCTCGTGCTCGACGAGGTCTGGACCGGCATGGGTCGCAGCGGAACCATGCTCGCGTCCGAGCATGCAGGCGTCGTCGCTGACGTCCTCTGTCTCGGCAAGGGCCTCGGCGGTGGCGTGCCGATCTCGGCGTGTGTCGGTCGAGCCTCCGTGATGGAGGCCTGGGGCGCGCACGGCGGCGGGGCCATTCACACCGGTACGCACTTCGGTTCGCCTCCGGCTTGCGCCGCTGCGCTCGCGACGATCGGGGCCGTGCACGGTGGGCTAGCCGCTCGCTCGGCCGAGGTCGGCGCGCGCTGGATCGAGGAGCTCGCGTCTCCCTCGTGGACGGTCCGCGGTCGTGGGCTCATGGTCGGCGTTCAGCTCGCCGACTCAGGCGAGGCGCTCGCGGTCGCGCGCGCGCTCCTTCAGCGCGGATACATCGTGCTGACGGGCGGCACGCTTGGCGACACGCTCACGCTCTCGCCGCCGCTCACCGTCGAGCCTGAGCTCCTCTCGGCGTTCGTGGTCGCGCTAGGCGCGGCTGTAGCGCAGCATCGCTCAGTGGCCGAACTGTAGACCGAGCGTCGGGCCGACGTAGAGGTTCGTCCCCTCGGAGAGCGTGATGCCTCGCCCGGGCTGCTTGAAGCCTTCGTTCGGGATAGGCGTCTGCGTGTCGGGACCGGTCACGAGGCTCGGCGCGAAGTCGAGCCATGCCTGGAGGCCGAGGTAGAACTTCGTGCCGGGCGTACTGCCGATGAGCATGCCACCGTCGACGAGGAAGCCGAAGGCGGTGAAACCCGCGGAGGCGAAGTCCTGTTCGCTGGAGCCGTTGCCGCCGTTCGGGCCGGTGTTCGACGTCTGCACGAAGCGATTGGCGCCGCTCGGGTTGTTCGAGGTCGGCTGCTGGGTCAGGTCCTGCTTGCGCCTCGCGTTGAAGGTGTGGATGCCGAGGCCAGGGGCGAAGCCGAACGTGAAACGGATGGTGTCGTTCTTCGAGGTCGCGCGCGCGCCGATGCCGATGAAGCCGACCGGAGCATCCGAGCGGTCGCTGAAGCTCTCGGGTTGCGTCGCGGCACCGCTGCCGCCGAACGTGTAGTCGCGGTCGCGGTGCTCGAATGCGACGAGGCCAACCAGCTCTGCGCCGTACCAGTCCCATGCCCTGCCGATGCGCAGCGTGGTGCCGAGCTGCAGCGCACCGCCCCCGCTCTTGCTCGTGGTGAAGGGCGCGACGGTGTCGTCGGGCGCCCCGCCGAGGTGTCCGAAGAGGGACATGCGCACGTAGATCCCCTCGTAGACGGGCTGCGGCGCTGCCGCGATCCCGCTGACGATGGGGATCTCCTGCACGACCGTCTGACCGCGACCGAGGACGATCTCGCGGACCTGGGGCGGCTGTCCCGGCAGTGCGACCTCGACGCGATGGGCACCCTCGGGGAGCTCGCCATCCCAGGCTCCCGTGCCGACCGCCTTGCCGTCGACCGTGATCGTCGCCGTTGCGGGCACCGTAGTCACGCGCAGCTTTCCGAGCAGTGCCGCGGCGTCGAGCGCGAGATCGAGGCGCTCCTTGACCGCGACTACGACCTTGCGTGACTCGGAAGCGTAGCGGCTGCTCCTCGCCTCGATGGTGTGCTCGCCTGCGGCGATGTCGCCCTCCCACGGGGCGGGGCCTCTGTCCTGGCCATCGATGAAGACGTGGACGTCGCGCCCATTCTGTTCGCGCACGACCACGCGACCGACGGTCTTCTCGACCTCGAGCTTCGCCTCGAGCTTCTTGTTCTGCTGCGAGTCGAGGTTGAAGGTCTGCTCGACGCGCGCGAAGCCAGGCTTCGTCACGCGAACGGTGTGGCCGCCCGTCGCCGCGACGCGCTTTGGTTTGGCCATGGGAGACTTGCCGACGCTCTTGCCGTCGATCTCGACCTCCGCGTCCGCCTCGTTGACGTCGACCATGATGGTCGCGGTGAGCACGCCTAGCTCGTCGAGCGCTTGCTGAACGGCCTTCTTGTCGACCGCCGAGACGAGCGCATCGTGCCTTGCGAGCATCTGCTCGTACGCGTCGTAGGCATCGACGAAGTGCTTCAAATTGCGATGGCACTGCGCGATGTTCTTGAGCGCGGAGGGACGACCACCGAGCCGATAGGACTGCTCGAACGCGATGAGCGCTTCGGCGAAGGAGCCCTCGCCGTAGAGCTTCAGGCCGCTCTCGAAGCTCTTCTTCGCCGTCGTTTCGTCGGCGGCCGACGGCTTTCCGGCGGGCGGCGACGGGATCGACTGGGCGTAGGCGAGCGGCGACGCGCTCGTGAGCACGAGGGCGGCGAGGAGCGCCGCGCGCCAACGCATGCCGTCAATACGCGGTCGATACACCGGCAGCACCATATTGAGAGGGTCCACCCTTCGTGGTCGGGGTCGGTGCCGTCGCGGGCACGGCTGGGGTGGGACGGATGCCGGTGCGCGCCACACCGGCGTGGGGTGTGGCGTTCGCAACAGGCTTGGCGGCGCTCGACTCCGGCGAATCGAGTGCCGCCGCGGGCAACAGCGTCGTGACGACTGCGGAGGTGGATGCGCTGGGCGTCGAAGGCGCGCTCGGCATCACGGGCGGCGGCGCCACGAGCCCGCCCTGGGTCGGCGTCGGCGATGACGACGGACGCCTCAACGCGAAGAGGCCGATCGCCACCGCAATCGCCGCGCCGCCGATGACCAACATCGTGGCTCGGCCGCGTTTCGGGGGCCCGCCTTCATCGAGCGGCGTGCGTGCGCCGACCACGACACCCGTCCCGGTCGGCGGTGACGCCGCGCTGCGCGTCGACGGATCGCTAGCGACGGCGAGGCGCGCGCTCGACCGCGGCGCCATCGCGTCCGGGCTCGATGCGGGTGCTCCGCCGTCTCGCGCCGCGGCGGCGAGCTCTTTCGCGAATATCCCGGCGTCCGCGGTTCGCGCCGCCACATCGTGGGCGAGCGCCGACTCCAGCACGCGCGCGATCGATGCAGGCACCCACGGGGCGACGCTCTCGACAGCCTCCGGCTTCTTCGTGACGATCTGCACGATCATCTGCTCGTACGTATCGCGTGCCGCGTAGGGCGTGCGCCCCGCCACCGCCTCGTAGAAGACGGACGCGAGCGACCACACATCACTGCGTGCATCGACGAAGAGGCCCTGCGCTTGCTCGGGCGACATGTACATGGGCGTTCCCATGACGGCGCCCTCGCGGGTGAGGAGGCTCGTCTTGCCGCCGCTCGCGCCGTCGGGGGCGTCGGGGCGAACGAGCTTCGAGATCCCGAAGTCGAGGATCTTCACGGAGGTCGAGCCGTCCTCGCGCGTCGTGAGGAAGAGGTTCGCCGGCTTGAGGTCGCGGTGGACGACGCCGGCCGCGTGGGCCTTGCCGAGGGCGCGGCCGGCCTGCGCGATGATCGTGACGGCCTCGTCGACGGAGATGCGCCCGCCCGCCTTCTCGAGGCGCGAAGAGAGGTCCTCGCCCACGAGGAGCTCCATCACCATGTAGAGGCCGACAGTATCGTCCTGTCCGACGTCGAAGACCTGGACGATGTGCTCGCTCTCGACGGCGCTCGCGGCGCGCGCCTCGCGACGGAAACGCGCGGCGAGCTCGGCGGAGCGCGCGTGCTCGTGCTCGATCACCTTGATCGCAACGCGCTTGCCGATCTCGACGTGCTCGGCCTCGTACACGGCGCCCATCCCGCCCGCTCCGATGCGTCGTTTGATGCGGTATTTCCCCGCGACCAGCACTCCTTCGGCCGATCCCTTGGGCTCGCTGCTCATGGGCGACATCCCATCGGCGGGGTCCCGCAGACACCGACCGGGCATCGGCCGCCCTGGCAGGTCCCGGCGTCGGCAGCGCCGCCGTCGGCGCATTGAGAATCCATGTCGCACGCGAGTTGCGCTGCCGGGCAGTCCTTGGCGCAGTACGACTCGCTCTCGAAGACGCAGCATTTCGTATCGGCCGGGCAGGGCGTGCTCTTCGTACAGCGCGCGGCGAAGCCGAGGCAGGCCATGTTTTGCGCGCACGACCCGCCGTTGCGAGTGACGCAGCAGGCATTGTAATTGTTGGGCCCGCCGACGCCGGGGGTGCCGTTCCCGCAGGTCCCGCTGTAGCCCATGCAGGCGGAGCCGGCCTGGCAGTTCGCCTTGAACGGCAGGCATTCGACGGCGCCCGAGTTGTTCGCCGCGGCGAGCGCGGCGCAGCGCGCGGCGGGCGCTTCGAGGTCGGGGCAGTGGGTGAGGAAGCAGTTGAGGTCGGGACCGCTCGGGCAGTAGCAGCCGCTGGCGCTGCCCGAAACGCTGCTGTTGTTCGTGGGGCAGCACGTGGCCGTGCAGCTTCCCTGCACCTCGGTGAACATCGACCGCGAGGTCCCCGTGATCCAGAAGAGCGAGAACGTGCCGAAGGTCTTCGTGAGCCCCCAGTACACCTGGCCGCTGCCGCCGCTCATGGTCGACGTGCCTGCGATGGCGAGCGGCTTGTAGCCAGCGGCGCTCTGCAGCGCGGGCGCGAGGGCGTTGTCGTTCGTGCCGCCGCCGCCGTTGCCGTTGCCGTTAAACGCCACTTGGAAAAACTTCGACGGGGCCTGATCCGCCGTGACCAGGTAGATCGGCACGACGAGCCCGAAGTCGATCGTCTGCTCGCCTGCCGTCGTGATGGTGATCGTCGCCGGCGCCGCGAACGTGCCCGGTGCGAAGGTCACCTCGAGCGCGCGGTCGGGGGACTCGGCGGTGCCTCCGCTGGGCTGAACGACGCTCGACCTGGTGCTGCCGTCTGCCGCAGCGCCGCTGTCGTAGCTGCCGTCATAGCTGCCGTCGTAATCGCCATGGTGGCACGCGCCGACCGTCGCGGCGCTCGTGCCCGCGACGATCGATGTCACAAAAAAGAAGGCAACCCCCCGCACGACCCTCACCCACGAAGCGTATCCCCGTTTGGCCACCGGGGTGGTCGCACGATCCCCTGGCGGCTTTGTTAGCGAGCTAACGAATTTAGAAAAATTGAATGGTTACGTGGGTTGGAAGCGCGGTGCAGAGTTTGCTTACAGTGTGGTCAAACCCCGATGAAGAAGCTCGCGCTGCTCGCCGTCGTGTCCCTCGTTGCTGCCGTCGGCTGCGCCGCCGAGCCGTCGGGCGGCAGCGAGGAAGGAGACTCGCTCACCGGCGCCGATGCATTCACCGCCCGCGTCTCGACGCACGCGATCGTCCTCGCTCATG
>JANXVA010000131.1 GCA_025351875.1 Myxococcales bacterium
GGTACATTGCCTTGCCCGCCGGAGTGACCATCAGGTGCTCGAGGCCGTTGTTGTCGAAGGCGATGCTCTCGTCGCTGATCATCTCGCCCGTGCTGGTGATGGCGAGGAAGCGACGGTTCGTGCGGGCGACGGCGGCGAGCACGTCACCGCGCACCAGCGACTTCGAGTCGACCTCGATCTGCTGGTTGCGCTGGACCAGGTAGACGCGCGAACCCGGCATCGTCGCTTGAATGGGCGACTGCGTAGTCTCGACGAGCTTTCCTTCACCGCCGACCGAGACGCGGTGCTCGGGGTCGGCCTCGATCATCCACCACTCGTAGGCGGAGCGCTCGTCGGGCTTGAAGACCATCGGCGGCGCCAGCGCGGGCGTGGGAGGAAGCGAACCCGAGATCGTGATCTCGGCCTCCTTGCCGCTCGTCGGGAGCGAGAGCTCCTTGCCGTCGACGTGCCAGTCCTTCGACCCCTGGACGTCCTGAACCTTCTCGCCGAGCGCGAGCGGGAGCTTCAGCGTGCCGAGGTCGCTCGTGTGGGAAGCCACGAGTCGATACACAAAGCTCGTGTCGGTCCCGAAGCGCACGGAGCGCGACAGGCGGAACACCGGAGGCTGCCGCGGCTTGGCGGCCTGCGCGGCCGGGTCCTCGGTGCGCACGGCAGGATCGAAGTGGAGGACCGTGTTGGAGAGCCCGCTCAGCTTCTCGCCCTCGACGAGGCGGCCCTTCGTGAGCGGCGCGTCGACGGCGAGGATGGGGCCGACGACGCTGAGCATCTGATCGCTCCCGAGCGTGATCTTCCCGCGCAGCGTGAAGCTCTTGGCGCGCGTGAGGAGGTAGTAGTGATCGTTGTCGAACGTGACGGTCGGGTGACCGCCGTCCATCGAGAGATCGTCGAGGCGCACCTGCGAGGGCGGCCCGAAGAGCGGGATCTTCTGGTCCTCGTTCGCGCGCACGGTGCCCTTCAGCTCGAAGGTCATCGGCCCGTTGGCCGCGCCGCGGATCGTCAGGTGCGCGAGCTGCCAGCAGTCCGCGGCGCACGGCTCGGGCGCCTCCTTCGACACGCCACCGCCCAGGCCATTGAGCGAGAGGTTGTCGGGCGGACCGGCCTGGGCGGTAGCGGGGAACAGCCCACCAAGGGCCACGACGGAGAGGAAGAGCGCGGCGCGAATCGAGCGTGCGGACATCGGTGACCTCGGGGTGAGTCGATCGACCGCGACGCCGGGGGAATGTTCCCGGCGCGGGCACGTTCGACGACTTCGCCGACCAGGGCCTGCGTATTCCTCGACGATCTCGTCTACTCGATCACGAGCGAGCACGTGAAGGTCCAGCGGATGAGCCGCTTCGGCGAGGATCTCGCCGACCTCTCCCTCACCCCCTGATCGGCATCGGACTCGGCGGGAGCGCCCCCGCCGCGTACGGCGGCGTCCTGGACACGAGGGCGCCGTCGTCGAGGTGGCCCAGCTCCATGCTAGCGCGCGTCCAGCCGCCGCTCGTGCGGACGACGACACCGTTGGACTGACGACCGTAGACGACGAGATCGACGTACTGGATGTCTGGGTTGTCCTGAAGGACGCGGTTCGCGGCGACGATGCCCGCGCGGTCCATCCCGCCGGGCGTTGCATCCCCGACGACGTGGAGCTCGATGCTCGCCACGGAGCCCGCGGGGAACGGACCGTACGGAGCTATGTTCGTCGTGCTGGGGATCGCCGGCCACGGGTCGTCGGGGTTGCTCGGTCGGGGGCGAGGACGAACGACCGGCGGCGAATCCGGCGTCGGACGGGGTCGCGGACGGACGATGCCATCGCCGCCGCCCGTGTCCGCGTTGCTCGCGGTGACTCCGCGCGTCGGCGCGCTGCTCCCGCCAGCGCGGTCGCCTGATCCCTGCGCCTCTTCACCGTCGAGCACGCGTGCGGCCTGGAGCGTACGCGCGGCCACGGTCCGCCCGAGCAGACGCACCGCCGCGGCACCGCCAATCATCACCGCCACCAACAACAGGGCGTACTCGATGGAGCTCGCGCCACGCGATCTTGTGCTCATCGTAGGGGGTAGTGCAACGGACGGGCCCGACCTGCGGCCTGGTCGCGGTTGCGCCGATCCGGGGAAATCCGCGCGGTTTCGTTCGCGCGTTCACCTCCCAGCCCGCCGGATGCCGTGACGTGTCCCGTGACAGGTCGGACGCGAGACTTTCGGCAATCGCGTTTGACGGGAGCCCCGACCGGGGTTATGCCACTTACCGCGACCTCAGGTTGGGTGCCCCCCGTGCGGAGTTGAAGCTCGCGTGCGGGAAGCGGGCGGCCTGCCGGAGAGCGCGGGGAATCACCACCAAAAAGGGTGTCGGCGACACGCGGAGCGGACCAGGAAAGCTGGGATCCACTCCGGACTTTGCCAGGCACCTGAGACAACAGGCAATCGAATATGACGTTCACCGAAGCCGCAGCCGAAGTGCTGCGCATCGCGGGCAAGCCCCTCCACTACAAGGAGATCACCGAGCTTGCGATCGAGAAGAACCTTCTCTCCCACGTCGGCAAGAGCCCGGAGGTCACCATGGGTGCCCGGCTCGCCGCGCTGCTCAAGAAGGAAGACAAGACGAACCCCATCGTCCGCGTGAAGCCGGGCGTTTTCGCCCTGGCCGAGTGGGCCGGCAAGAAGAAGAAGCGCGGCGCCGCAGAGTCCGAGGGCGACTCGGACGACGACCAGGGCGAGGGCACCGAGGTCAACGCGCTCGAGGTCGAAGCGCAGACCCGCGCCGAAGCCGCGAGCCGTGACCGCGACGAGGATGACGAGCCGCTCATCGTTTCCGGTGAGGACGCGCTTCGTGCCGATCTCGCCGCGAGCGGAGCCGAGCTCTTCGACGACGAGGACGACGACGATCAGCCGATCCTCTCGGGACCGAGCAGCTCGAACGACGCCGCACGCGGCGGCGGTGCGGCTGCGGGCGGCGCGACCGCTGGCGCAGGTGACCTCGGTCCCGATGGTGGCCGTCGTCGTCGTCGCCGTCGTCGTCGCCGTGGCGGCCGTGACGGCGGCCCCGAGACGACCGGCGTAGCGGGCGAGCGCCCGGCCGGCGGCGAGCGCACCGCCAGCGGCGAGCGCACGGGTGGCGGTGAGCGCACCGCCAGCGGCGAGCGCACGGGTGGCGGTGAGCGCACGGGCGGCGACCGCTCGGCGCCGCGCGACAGCAACGGCGATCGCTCCGCTGCGTCGCGCGATTCGCGCGATTCGCGCGACCAGATCCAGCCGAGCCCGATCCTCTCGGTCGACAGCGACTCGCAGATCGACACCTCACGAGATCCGCTCGCGCCCGCGCCGCGTCCGATGGTGCGCGATCGCCATCAGATCATGGCCGGCGGTGCGCCGACCGGCATCGACCTCCCGCCCGGCGAGGCCGACGACCTGTCCGGTCGCGAGCTCGCCGACGCGACGGTGATGATCCTGAGCGGCTTCGACCGCACGCAGGGCCCCGTTCAGACGCGCAGCGTCGTCGACGCGCTTCTCCGCCGCGGGCGGCTCGGCGCCGAGACCCGCGACACGCAGGTCGCGACCGCGCAGCTCACCGCTGCGCTCCGCGCCGACAACATGCGTCGCCTCGCAAGCGGACAGCGCCCGCGCTTCCGCTTTGGCTCGAGCAACCAGGGTTCGCGCATCGCGCTGACCGATTGGGCGCTCAGCTCGGACCTCGTGCGCCTCGAGCTCGACGCCATCGCGGCGGTCGAGCGCTATCGCGAGGCTGCGCGTCGCTCGATGCTCCGCAAGCTCCAGGAGCTCCCGGGTCACGCGCTCATCGAGCTCGTGCTGCTCGGCCTCGAGCGCATCGGCATGACCAACATCCGTACCGTGCGTCGCGCCGGCGCTCCCGGAGGCGAGGCTCACTTCGCTGCCGTGCATCGCTCGGGCTCCGACGAGATCCGCACCGCCGTCGTCGTCCGCAAGGACGGCCGCGAGGTCGGCCGCGAGCGCGTCAGCGATCTGCGCGGCGCTCTCCACCACTACGGCCCTGCCTCCTCGGGCTGGCTCCTCACGACCGGCCAGGTTCTCAGCGGCGCGCGCGAGGAGTCAGGCGCTCCCGCCGCTCCGATCGCGCTCTTCGACGGCATCGCCGTCTGCAAGCTGCTCGAGGACAACGACGTCGGCGTGGTGCGCACGCGCCTCACGACGGCCATCCCGGATCTCGAGCTCTTCGAGACGCTCCGGGGCTGAGGCTGACGTGAAGACGCGAGGCACGCTCTCTCTCGGGATGATCGTCCTCGCGTCGTCGCTCGTCGTCGAGACCACGACGACGAGCGTGCATGCAGAAGACGCCGCCGCACTCCTGCCTCCGCCGCTCGCACTCTCGGTCCAACCGGGAACGGGCGGTGGCCGCGAGCTCTGGAAGCTCCGCATCGAGAACACGGGCGACGTGCCGGTGCGCATCACCGCCGATCCACGGCTCCTCGTTCTCGAGGTGACGCCGCCGCCGGGCTTCGTCGATCCCTCGGGCGCGAAGGCGAAGAGGACCGCTGCGCCCCAGAAGTCGGGCGAGCCCGCGATCGTTCGCTGTGTGCTGCCGGACGACGCGCGCCCGCAGGTCGACGAGGGCCGTGAGCTCGTCGTCCCGGCGAAGCGTTCGTGGTCGGCGATGTTCGATCCCTTGCTCTTCTGCTTCGGCGCGCGCGAGCGCGCAGTCCTCTCCAGCGGGGCGATCGTGAAGGCGAGCTTCGGCTGGCTCACTCCACCCGCGAAGGCCACTGCGAAGCCGTCGGGCGCGCGCAAGGCGCCCGCGCTCACGCCGCCGTTCGTGACGGCGCCCGTCGGTGCCGCGGTGGGGCGCGTCGCTCCGGCGAAGCTCCTCGAAGCCGCTCCGTTCACCCTCGCGGACAACGTCGTCGCTCCGCCTGCGCTCCCGGCAGCGCCGGGCTCGGAGGCGTTCATCGTGACCCTGCCGGACGCGCTCGACGTCGGACGCGGCCGCGAGATCTCGACCGTCGTGACGATCGCGAACCAGACCGACAAACCGATCACTCTCCTCTTCCGCCCCGAGATGCTGCGCTTCAGCGTCGCGGGACCGGCGGGCTCCGTGGGGTGTGGCTCGCCGCGCTCCATTGGCTCGCCGATCCGCGAGCTCTACTCGACAGTCGGCGTGAAGGGTCGCGCTTCGGCGCAGCTGCTCCTCACTGCGGTCTGTCCCGCCGACACGTTTGACGAGGCCGGTATCTACCGCGTCACTCCCGTGCTCGATACGAGCGGCGCATCGGGTCGCACGGTCGGCCTGAAGACCTTCGACGGGATGATCAGCGGCTCGTCGGCCATGCTGCTGCGCGTGCGTTCGCCACGGCGCGCGCCCACGTCGACGACCCGTCCCTCGCTGGATTGAGCCGTTTCCCGAGCGCCCTGCGGGTGTGGAGCGAGGCCGCTTGGGTCCGCACCGCACTTTCGCTATATCGCGCTCCATGACCGAGCATGCTTTCCAGGCCGAGGTCGGCCGTGTCCTGTCTCTCGTCATCAACTCGCTCTACTCGAACAAGGAGATCTTTCTCCGCGAGCTGATCTCGAACGCCTCCGACGCCTGCGACAAGCTCCGCTT
>JANXVA010000164.1 GCA_025351875.1 Myxococcales bacterium
ATGGATCCGAGCTCACTCGCGGGCGTCGGCCCAGCGCGCCGGGGGGAGGAGCCCGCTCGCGCGAGGATGGATCCTCTCTCCGAGGGCCGGCTCGCGATGACGCTCACGATCGCCGCGGAGCTCCACGAGAAGCTGGAGCGCGCGACCGCGCTCATGAGCCACCGCAACCCGTCACGAAAGACCGAGGACGTGCTCAACGCCGCGCTCGACCTGCTGCTCGCGAAGCTCGAGAAGGAGCGGCTCGGAAAGGCGAACCGACCGCGCTCGAGCACGCCCGGGGCGACGAAGGGGACGATCTCGCGCGCGATGCGCCGCGCGGTGTTCGAGCGCGACGGGGAACGCTGCACCTGGGTCGACGCCGAGGGAAGACGCTGCGCCTGCACGGAGATGCTCGAGATCGATCACGTCCACCCGGCCGCGCTCGGTGGGGCCGCCGAGCTCGCCGGGCTGCGCGTCCTGTGCAGAGTGCATAACCGCCTCCATGCCGAGCAGTGCTTCGGCAAGGAGCACGTGGCGAAGCAGATTCACTTGCGCCAGCACAAGTGCGGGCGCGCCGAGGCGGAGCCGATCCGCGGCGCGGCGTCGCGTTGCGCCGCGACGGCAGCCCCGACCGTCACGACGGAGCACCTTCGCCGGAACACGTGCGGAGCTCCCGAGGAGAGCGCCATCCCGCGCGAGGCCGCCCTTCAGGCGATGCGCGGCCTCGTGAACATGGGCTTCGCGAAGAAAGACGTGGACCGAGCGCTCGTCGCGGTCCTCGCACGCCATGTGGGCGAGGCTGCCCGCGTGCCGGTCCTGCTGCGCGAAGGAATCGCGGCGCTCACGAGGTGACGCGGGAGCGACAGGCGACCGCCGCCCGAGCGTGCGTACTACCTGACGAGTCGGGCTGCGGATGCCGCGCGAGCGGCATCGACGCGTCCGCGCTCGAAGCGCTCGCGCGCGGCGGCCTGTTGGGTCGACTGCAGCGCTTCGTGCTCGACCATTGCCCCCTCGGCGACCGTCGCTTGTGGGGGTCAGCATCGATGACGCCGGGATCGGCGACAATGGCGCCAGAGCGATCGCGGGAACCCATTGCCTCGCCGCGATCGAGACGCTCGACCTGCGTAGGAACCGAATCGGCGCCGCAGGTGCGATTGCGCGCCTCGAAGCGCCGTCCTTTCACTGGACGCACATCGACTTGCGAGACAACCCGCTCGGACCCGGCGTGCTAGCCGCTTACAGCGCTCGACCGTTCACTGCCGCCTCGTGACAGGCCCCGCCAAAGCGACGCTCACGTGCAGTCGCCGCTGTCCTTGTAGCTCTTGTGCTTGTCGTAGCAGGCGTCCTCGTTGTTCGTGGAGAGGATGCTCTTGCACATCGTCGTGTCGTAGCCGGCGTCCTTGAGCTGGCCGCAGCACGTGCTGAGCGCAGTGCAGTCCTTGCCGACGACGGGCGCGGCGTCGACGCCCGCCTCCGGTGAGATCTCCCCCGGATGGGGAGCGACAGGCGTGGGATCGGGGACGACCACCGGATCGGTCGGCACGTCGGTGTGAGTCTTGTTGCTCGACGACGCCGGGACACCCGGGCACTCGGGATCCTTCGCGTCGCAGACCGGCAGCGGCTTCTTCGCGCTGTCGACCGGCGCGGCGCACGCGACGGCGACGAGGGAGAGAGCCGCGAAGGCAAGGAGGAGACCGGTTCGAGCAGCGAGCATGCGGCTTACATGAGCACACGCGGTGCCAGCTCACGACGCCACGTCTTCCCGCGGAAACACCGGGATCTCAGGGGTGATCTGGATCCGTCAGGCGGTGCGCTTGGTGTACTTGCCGCGCGCCTCGGGGTGCTCGTTCTCATAGGCCTCGAGGCTCTCGCGCGTGATCTCGACCTCGACGACGCCGTCGGTCTTGATGGTCGACTGGCAACCGAGACGTGACGTCGCGCGGACGTCGAAGGCCTTGTCGAGGATGTCTTCTTCCTCCTCCTCCTTCTCGGAGAGGAGCTCGGCGCCCTTCGACACGTAGACGTGACACGTCGAGCACGCGCAGACACCGCCGCACGCGTAGCCCTCGGGGACGTGACCCTTCTGCGCGGCCTCGAGGATGCTCGCGCCCACCGGCACCTCGACCTCGCCGTAACCCTTGAATCGAACGATCGCCATGGGAAGTCCTTCTTAGCTCGATGCGGGAGGCAAGGGTGATCCGTGCGCGAGCTCGACGCCCTTCGCGTGCTCCACGGTGCGCTCGACCGACTCGAGCTTCTGTCCTTCGATGGCCTGGGCGATCGCGCGGTTCATGCGGCGCTCCGCGAAGGCCTTGGTGCTCGCGTCGAGGTCGTCGATGCGCAGCTGGATCTTGCGGGGGTCGGAGGCCAGCATCGCCTCGTCGAGCGAGGTGAGCGCGGCGAGGATGCGCTCGCGCTCGCCGGCGACGAGAAGCTCGGGATCGCCCTCGACCGACTTCTTCGTCGACGTCCCGATGCGATGGGCCTCGAGGCGGGCCTCCGCGAGGCGGCGCGCGAGGAGGTCCTCCTCGCCGTGATCGATCGCGTCGATGAGCATCTGCTCGAC
>JANXVA010000170.1 GCA_025351875.1 Myxococcales bacterium
TCTTGATCACGCGGGGGGCTCCTCGTTTTGGTCGTTTGGCAATTGCCAAACCGAGAAGGTCCCCCGCGTATTTCCATCTATTCCGATGCGTGATCGACAATCACGCTCGGTGATTTAGCCGCAGGGCTTACGAACGCCGTCCGAGACCGTGGCAATCGAAGCCCGCGCGCGTGAGGAGCTCGCACAGCATCTCGCGGCTGTCGGTGTTGTCCTCGATGATGGCGACGCGCCTTCCGGCCGGCCGCCGCGTGCCGCGATCCGGATGCGCTGGACCGACAGCGCGGGCTCCTCCTCGAGCGGGCTCGAGACGAGCGGGAGCCGGACGACGAACTCGCTCCCCTTGCCGATGCCTCCGCTCTCCGCGGTGACGCTCCCGCCGTGCATCGTGACCAACGAGCGCGCGAGCGTGAGTCCGACCCCGAGGCCGCCCTCGGAGCGATCGAGCGTGCGGTTCGACTGGACGAAGAGGTCGAAGACGTTGTCGAGCATGTCGGCAGGGATCCCTGCGCCGTCGTCGGACACGCGGATGACGGCTTCCGCCCCGACGCCCCTCGCCTCGAGGCGGACGCGCCCTCCGCGGTGCGTGTACTTTGCAGCGTTCGTGAGTAGATTCACCTGGATCTGCTGGAGGCGCGCCGGATCACCGTCGACGACGACGGGCTCCTCGGCGACCACCACGGTGAACTCGATCTTGTGCGACGCCATCAGGTTGCGCACCGCGTCGGCAGCCTCGCGTGCAACCGCGCCGAGGTCGACGCGGCGCCGGCGGAGCTCGATCTTGTTCTGCGTGACGCGGCTCACCTCGAGGAGATCGTCGAGGAGCCGAGCCATCTGCTGCGACTGCCGCTCGATGGTGTCGATGAGGCGGGGGCCGTCGTCCGCCCCCGCGTTGCTCTTCAGCAGTGCCGTGGCCGTCACGACCGCCCCCAGCGGATTGCGGAGCTCGTGCGAGAGCATCGCGAGGAACTCGTCGCGGCGGCGTATGCCCTCCTGGATGCGCTCCTCGGCGCGCTTCTCCTCGCTCACGTCGCGGAAGACGCCGATGATGAATGGGCAGGTCCGTGTGCCGGGCGAGGAGCTCGTCCATCAAGCTCCGGAAATCGGGTGACAGGTGCTGGACGACGACGAACGCCATCCCGCTCCGTAGCGGGACGTTGTCGAAGAAGGCCTCGAGCGCCTCGAGCCCTCCGGCTGATCACCGATGCCGACGACGTACGGGGTCGCGCCGTCACACGGAACGCCCTCTTGCTCCTCCTTTTTCATCAGGGGAGACCTCAAGCAGCCGCCATGCCGCGGCGGCGTCGACACATCAGCTGACCTCGCACCACCAGATTTCGCAGCTTTTACCGCGATTGTCGGGCATCCGGCCGTCGCGGAAAGTCACGCGCGTCGCCTGGTGATGCGGGCCGCGACATTCCGCACTCACGACGGGTCCCCAGGTCGCATCGACGGCGTAGAGTGGCGCGGCGATGCCGCAGTCGGGCACGACACGACTTCGAGAGCTCGAGCGCGCGCTCGTCGGCGTCATGCCGCGCGCGCTTGGTTTCGTTCTGGCTCCTACGGCGCTGTCCTTCGTCATCGACGTCCTCACGCGCGGGCGCTCGCTCGCCGAGGTCATCGGGTCGCCTACCTACGCCGTGTCGGTGCTCCTGAGCGCCGGACTCTGGGTCCTTCCGCTCACGCTCGTCGCGCTGCTGTTCCGCGATCCGGCTCGCACGGGCCTTCGCGGCGCGGCTTGGCGAGGCGGGCTGGGCCTCCTCTTCTTCGCGTGGCTGATGCCGCTCTGCGTGTTCGCGTTCGCGGGTCAGGCGCTCTACCACCGGGTGTTCCACGCCTACATGGCGCGAGACACGGTGCGCTTCGGGATCGCTCAGCGCGCGATCGTCGGCGCCTGGTTCGAGCAGGTCGGCGGTGCCTGGAGCTTCGTCGTGCTCGGAGGCGTCGGCGCCGTGGTCGCCGTCGGCTTCGTCGTGCTCGCGAAGCGTGGTCGAACCGCCGCGTCGCGCGGAAGGCTGATCGTCCCTGCGATCGCGTTCGTCGTCACCGTCGCGCTCCTTTGGAACGACGCGATCGAGACACGTGGGCTCCAGAGCGCGCTGCCGGACGTCTGCTTCGCGCACGGCGCCGTCAACGCCGCCCGGGAAGCCTTGCGCGGAAAGCAGGGGAAAAAGCGCGTGATCTCGATGCGAACGCCAGCTCGACTTCCCACGCTTCCGCGAGCGGAGCACCGGCCCAACGTTCTTCTCGTCATCACCGAGAGCGTCCGTGCCGACGCGCTCTGCTCCGAGCCGCGGCCGGACTGCACGTCGCGTTTCCTCGACGCCGTTGTCCCCGATCGCATGGCCGTCGGAAAGCTCACCGCGCTGTCACCCGGTACGATCAGCTCGTGCGTCTCGATGTGGACCGGGCTCGGGCCCGATGCGGACTACACCTCGGTCCACGCCGCGCCGACCCTCTGGGAGCTCGCGCACGACGCGGGTTACCGCACGGCGTACGTCAGCGCGCAGAACGTGAAGAACTCGGATTTTGGCGTCTTCCTGGCGCGCGCGGGCATCGATGTTCGTGTGAGCGGCAGCGATCTCGGCGGCATCGCATCGGACATCGTCGGAGCGCCGGACGAGTGCGCCACCGAGCGAACGCTCGCGTTCGTCCGCGACGTGGCCCAGGCGGCACCGTGGTTCGCGGTCACCCACCTGTCCAACACGCACTCGCCGTACCGAACCGTGCGCGAGCTCGAGCCGAACCTGCCGGAGTCGATGGTGCCACTCGCCGGTACGGTCGCCTTGCACAATCGCTACAAGAACTCGGTGCTCCTGCAGGAGCGCACGATCGCGTCGTTCCTGGGCGACCTTCGAAAGCTCCCCGCGTGGGACGACACCGTCGTCATCTTCGTCTCCGATCACGGCGAGCAGTTCGGGGAGCACGGCGGGCTCTATCACCTGCACACGATCTTCGAAGAGGAGATCCGCGTCCCCGGCTTCGTCGTGGCGGGCACGCACGCGCTCGACGACGCGCAGCGCGCTGCGCTCCGCACGTTCGACGGCGAACGCACGTACCTCGTCGACGTCTCCGCCACCGTCGTCGACCTGCTCGGGCTCTGGGACGCGCGCCGCACGCTCCCGGTCGCCAACCGCGTGCACGGTCGCTCGCTGC
>JANXVA010000203.1 GCA_025351875.1 Myxococcales bacterium
CCTGCGAGCGCGTGAACTCGAAGTAGTAGACCTTCGCGTCCCCGGCGCCATTCTTGGCGCTGACCACGTTGGCGGCGGCCGTCTTCACGTTCGTGTACGCGTTGTACCCCGGCGGATACGTGTCGGTGAGCGAGGGAGCGACGGCGCAGAAGATGTGCGCGTTCGGATGCTTCGTGCGGATGAGCGTCACCATCTCGTCGTATTTCGCCTGGAACGAGGCGAAGGGCGGAGCATCGGGCGTGTTGTTCGGGTTGCCGTCCGGGTCATCGTAGTCGTTGCCGCCGAGCGTCATCCACACCACGTCCGGGGTGTAGCTCGCAAAGGTCCACGGGCTCGGGTCGCTGTACGGGATGATCCGTGGGTACACGAACGAGTACGTCTCGAGGTCGGGCCGGTAGTTGTTCTGGTAGAGCCCCTTGCCGGAGACGGAGAGGTTGTGGTGGTCACCCGCGAGGTCCTTCGCGACGAGCGCGGGGTAGGCCTTCTCCGAGTTCTCGGTCGCCGAGCTGAACGAGCAGCCGTTGACGCCCTCGATGCCGTAGCCGTTCGAGGCCGAGTCGCCGAGGAACTCCAGGTGCCGCGTCGCCCTGGGCGGAGGCGCGAGGAGCGTGCCGCCGCTGAAATCGAAGCCCATGAACTGCGAGGTGCCGATCTGCGGCTCGCTCAGCCGGACCAGCCTCACCGTATGTGCGCCAGGCGGCAGACCCGTCGCGAGCGTGTACGTCGTCTGGACGCGCTCGAGCGTGAGGAGCGTCGACGTCGCATCGACGATGACCTGCCATCGCGTCTTGCCCAGCTCGCCGAAGAGGATCGTGTCGTTGAAGGTCGCCTTGACCTCGGTGCCCGAGAAGCGCGCGCGGATCTCCGCGCTCGGGTAGGCGACCGTCGGACCGAGCGCGGGGGTCGTGTCGAAGCGCCCGATGAACACCACCTCAGGGAGTGCCGGCGCGGCGTCCGCAGCATCCGCCGCGTCGACCGCGCTTCCGTCGACCATCGCGGCGCCGTCGACCGTGCTCGCGCCGTCGGCGGTGCTCGCGTCGTCGCTCACGCCGACCTCGCTGCCGAGGAGCCCGCCTTCCGCCGTGGGAGCGACGCTGCCGCCGTCTTCGGAGCTCGAGCACGCATACCCACCGAGCCCGAGCGCAGTCGCGATGCCGAGCGCGGTGAAGTGCCCCCTCATGATGAGCCCATCCTACGGGTTGCCGCGGCTATTCGCGCACGAACTTGAAGGGGATGTTGATCGTCGTCGTGGTTCCCGAAGCCGGGAATTTCCACGTCCGGACCTGCGCCTCGATGCACTTGGCGACGACGGGGTCGGTTCCGTTCGACGACGTCGAATCCACCGTGCCGTTCGGGCCGACCGCCAGCATCACGGTGACGTTCATCACGGTCCGCTCCTCGTCCCCCGGGCGGCGCTCCCAGCACGCTCGCTTCACCCCCGCTCGCTGCGCGGCGACGACCCGCTCCACCGCCGCGTGATCGAGCGGCTGCATGGGCTGTCCGTCGCGTTCCGCAGGGAGCCCAGGGGGCAGCGTCGTGCTTCGAGGTTCGACTGGCGGCGAGCGCACGCCGAGCGCGGTTCGCACGCGCGCCGCGTAGCCGGGGCGATCCGGTCGGTCGCGATGCACGATGGTTCCGTCCGGGTCGACGACGAGCGTCGTGAAGGTGCTGATGCCGACGGGCTTCACGACCTTCTCTCCGCCGGGGTCGAAGACGAGCGTGGTCGCGACGCCGTAGCGCTGCGCCCACGCGAGATCAGCCTCGCCGTACGCGACGTTGATGACCGGCACGTCCGCACCCAGCCCGCCTTCTCGATCGAGCGTCGCCATCGCCGCGAACGCGGGCATGCAGTCGCTGCACCCTTGCAGCCACACGTTCACGACGGTGCGCCGCGCGGGCGGGAGCGTGATCGTTCCGCCTGGCCCGCTCAGGCGCGCCGCGCCGATGTGCCCGACCGCGTAGGGCTCGATCACCTGCGGGTGGTTCGGCATGACCCGCTCGACGCGAAGCAGCTCCAGCGCGATGCCGCCAAGCTCCCACACTGCGATGCCCGCCACCATGCTCGTCGCAACAAGCAGGGCGGCCTTGAGGCGCCGGCGATCGGGGGGGATGATCTCCGCGAGCGCCTTGCCCGCGCGATACGGCGTCGGTGGCGTCGGCCCGGGCGATATCGGCGGAACGTCCACCACGTCATTGTGCCACGCTCTCGCGGGTGGCGCGACGTGCGCCGTTTTTCAGCGAGGCTTGAGGTGTGCGCACCGGGGCGCAGAGACGACCACCGTCACCCCCTGGTTGCTCGGCACGCGCTCGTTCAGCAGCGCGGTGTTCGCCGCGAAGCCCGTGAAGATGTCGACGTGCTCGCCCTTCACGCGGAGCCCGCGATCCTCGACGACGAAGCAGCCGTCGTGGACGTCACCCGCCTCGTCCCGTGGTGCGCCGTCGAGCTCCGGGATGTACACGACCGTGCCCATCGGCAGCACCGACGTGTCGGCCGCAAGTGTCCGCATCGGAGTGATGGGCGTTCCTGCGGCGCCCCGGCCCCAAGGGAATGCCGTCGCATCGAGCGCGTCGAAGCAGATGCGCTGGCCGGTGCGCGGACAGACCTCCGCGCAGGCACAGTCTCGCTTCGAGAAGCTCACCGTCCCACCTCGCTTCAGCGCCCCGGAGCCCTGGACGCAGACCGCCTCGTAGAAGCTGCGAGGCACCTGCGCGATCGGCTGGCACGTCGCGTTCATGAGCGAGAGAACCGCGCCGCTGTGGTCGGCCTCGCGCGGAAAGTCGTAGTACGTGTTGCGGAACGTGCCGAGCGGGCGACCGCCGCCGCCGCTACGGTCACCCTCGTTCGCGCCACGCTTTGCGGGGACGCCGCCGATGGTGCGCGCGCCGGGTCGCGCCCCGCGCAGCGACTCGGTGCTCTCGATCGGAGCGGTCATCCGCGAGGAGGGGGATGACTCGTCGTCGAGCGGCTGCGCGATCCACTTGGAGCCGCTTCCCCAGCCGCAGCCGCCAGAGACTGCGAGCGCGGGAACGAGCGCGCCGCAGGAGAGCAGGAGGCGCGCCGTACGACCCATCGCGCCGAGGGTATCGCCTCGGCTGCGGGGTGTCGACGCGCTTCGAGCGCTGAGCTCGTCGCGCTCTCAGCCCTTTGCGCAGGCGCCGAGCGCGTCGAGGAAGCCCTCGGCCCACGTCACGGCATTCGAACGCTGCACGGACGCCAGCAGCTTCGCGTGCCGCGTCTTTCGTTCGTCGAGGCCCATGCGGAGCGAGCGGTCCAGATCTCGCGCCATTCCATCCGCGTGGTACGGGTTCGTGAGGACGGCGTCACGCATCTCGACGGCTGCCCCCGCGAACTGCGAGAGCATGAGGACGCCCGGGTTCTCCGCGTCCTGCGCGGCGACGTACTCCTTCGCGACGAGGTTCATGCCGTCACGGAGCGGGGTCACGTAGCCGACGCTTGCCGCACGATAGAGCTGCGTGAGCTGGCTCTTGCCGTACGAGCGATAGAGGTAGCGAATGGGCACCCATGCGGCCTCGCCGAGCTCTCCGTTGATGCGCCCGACGATCGACTCGATCGTCGCGCGCTGCTCCGCGTAGAGCGGAACGTCGGCCCGCGAGGGGACCGAGACCTGCACGAGCGAGACCTTGCCGCGCCATTCCGGGAATTTGTCGAGCAGCTTCCCGAACGCGATGAGCCTCTCCGGGATCCCCTTGGTGTAGTCGAGCCGGTCGACGCCGAGGACGAGCTTCGAGTTGCCGAGCGACCTCATGAGGCCTTCGACCTCCTCGACCACGGCGGGCTCGGGTGTCTCCTGAAAGCTGTCGGGCAGGATTCCGATCGGCATCGCAGCGACGTGCGTGGAGTGCCCGCGGTGATGGATGACGTCGTCGGCGACCTTTGCCGGGAGCATCGCCGAGGCACACGCGAGGAAGTTCGCGACATGCTGCGGCGTGTGGAAGCCGAGGAGGTCGAAGTCGAGGAGCGCCTCGAGGATCTGGCTCGCCCACGGGATCATCGAGAACATGTCGAGCGACGGGAAAGGGATGTGGAGGAAGTGTCCCATGGGCCCGGTATGCCCGCGCTGGCGCATCGCCTTTGCGAAGAGCAAGAGGTGGTAGTCGTGCACCCAGAGCATGGCGCGCGGACCGACGAGGTTCGAGGCGTACTCGGCGAGATGCTCGTGCACCTCCTGATAGGCGGCCCACGAGTCGTCCGAGAAGGTCACGCGGGAGGGGAACGAGTGGAACAGCGGCCAGAGCGTGCCGTTGCAGAACCCCGAGTAGTACCCGCGATACCAGGACTCCTTGTAATCGACCCACGCGAACTGCGCGATGCCGCTCTCGGCGATGCCGCTCTCGATGGGCTCGCTCTCCGCCACCGTGCGACCGCTCCAGCCGAACCACATGCCTCCGCGCGCCCGCAGCGCTGGCTCGAGCGCCGAGACGAGCCCGCCGACGTTCTTCTTTCGCTCGCCCTCGTCGCCTTCGACGGGACGAAAGTCCGGGAGGCGGTTCGACACGACCAGGAGGGTTCGCTCCTGTGCGCTCGACGGCGCTGAAGAGCGCGTGATCTGGCGTGGAAGGATGATCGGTAGGGGCGTCTGGCCAGTGCGCACGTTGTGGAAGTACCGGAGGACGGCGCGGACCTCGTCCGAGCTCTCCAGCTCCCAGCGCGCCGCAGTTCGGCGAGACTCGGCGCTGCGCACGACGATGCTCTCGTCCTGCGGCCCGCAGGCCTGGAACATGTGCTCGTCCGTCACGTCGTCACCGATCGCGATGAGGCGTGCGCCCGGTCCTGCCTTCTCGCGCATCCACGGGACAGCCGAGGATTTCTTCACCGACGCGGGGCGAACCTCGGCGACGAGGACGCCTTCGAGTCGTTCGTAAGCGGGATGCCGTGCGAGGAACCGATCGATGATGGCGAAGGTCTCGATCAAGAGCTCGCCACGTTGCCCACGGCGGACGTTTCGGTAATGAAGGGCAACGGTGGTGCTCTTCCGTTCGAGCAACGCCCCCGGGTGCCGGGCGACGAGCGCATCGAGCTCCGCGGCGAGCGATGCGAGCGGCGCGGGATCGAGATCGGCGACGTTCTGCCATGCGCCGGCGCCCCGTCGGTACGCGCCGTGCTCAGCGACGAGAAAAACCTGGTCGCCGGGGAAGAAGCTCTCGAGCCAGTCCTTCGGGCGCCCGCTCACGATCGCGACGATGATGCCGGGGAGGGACGCGAGGTCCGTCACCAGCTTGATGGCGTCGGCGTCCGGACGGGCCTCCTCAGGCGAGCTCGCGAAGGGAACGAGCGTGCCGTCGAGATCACAGAGAATACCGAGCGGGGAATGGCGGGCGATCGCCATCCAGACGTCGGTGTGGGCTCCGTGGGGACCGTCGTGCATGCTGCGGATGCATCGATACCACGCGAGAAAGAAAGGGATCGCGGGCGAATCGCGGCGTGTGGCGATGCGCCGCGGATTGACTCTGGATCCGCGCGCTGACCAAGATGGGGCCGTGACGGATGCGCTTCGGCTCATGATCTACGATCGAACGTGCGTCGCGAAGGTCGCGCCCGTCGGTCTCTCGACGGCGTGGGGCGCGGGATCGGTGCTCTATCGTGGGCTCGGCCGTCTCGACGCCGCTCATGGTGCGACGAGCTGGGACGACGCGCTCGCGTGGCTGGGCACGTTCGAGCCCGCGCGCGCGATCGCCGAGGTCCAGTACTGGGGTCACGGCCGATGGGGGCAAGTCTTCGTCGACCGCGACGTGCTCGAC
>JANXVA010000224.1 GCA_025351875.1 Myxococcales bacterium
GCGGGCAAGTCGACGACGCTGCGCGCGCTCTCGGGCCTCTTGCGTCCCACCGGCGGCACCGTTCGTTTTGACGGCCACTCCGTCGGCGGCGCCAGGCGCTTCCCAAGATTCATCCGGTCCGTTGCCGCGCTGAACCGGAAGTGCATCGCTCGGTTGATGCCGGCCTGGACAACAGGGGTGTGCTCCAACAGCTTGAAGAAGTTCACCGCGAAGTCTCTGACGAGCAGAGCGTGCTCAACCTTGTCTGTCGAAACCTGAAGCCGGTCGGTCGTCGCCTCGAAGCTCAACCAGTCGCCGACTTTGAACGCAGCAAAGTCGGGAACGATCGCGTTGATGACCGCGTCCGTCGTTTCCTTCTCGGGCAGGAGCCCGACTTTGCCGAGCCAACGAGGCTGGTAGAGGGAAGGGTTGAAGCTGCCTACGAAGACGAGGACCGCCGCTTCGCGTACGCAGGTGACGGGACCCATCTTCGCTTAGAGATAGCAGAATTGGCTGACGTTCGCCCAAAGCACGGCGCTCCGACCTGAGCCCGCGTCGTTCGGCTTCCGACGAAGGACCGAGATCCGAGGGCTGCTTCAGGCTGACCTCAGAACGCGCTCGGCAGTCGCACCTCGGTACTCGGCTCGCGACGTCCACGCCTGTGGGGGGACACGCTCGCGTCTCGGCGAGCGCAGGAGGTCGCGGGATCTGAGCACGCCACTTCCCTGGCTCGGCGGCGAGTGCTGCGGCGCTCCGCGCGGGTCCATTCCGGGCGTCGGGGCGGCCCGTCTAGGCGTCTTCATCGGCAAGCCCTCCCGGGTGGCGGGGAAGGGCCTCGGGGCGTCCTCGAGGCACGTCGACGGAATCTTGGCCGGTACCCTGTTGGAGAAGGGCGGCACCGAGCGCGCACCGTGCTTACTTTTTCCAGGCGAGGAGAGATGGACCGTCCAGTGTCGTTTGCGGAGCGCATCGCGAAGGCGTTCTCCGCCGCGATGAACAAGGATCACGCGCGCGAGGGTGACCCCGAAGACAACCCGATGGCCGGCGTGGTCGCGGTCATCGACGACGACCGCATGATGGATCCTCTGCCGACCTTGACGCCGATCAAGCGGCCCGTCAGGAGGCGCTCGTGAGCAGCGGCGACGGTCACGAGGCCGAGGCCGATGACGACGCCGCGCGCGTCACCTGTAGCGCTCTCAGCGGGCGGCGCTTGCGCTCGGCGCCGGTGACTGCGGCTTGCCTGCGTCGGCCTTCGCCGCCTTTCGCCGCTTGTCTGCGACGCCCTGCATCGCCACCCGCAGGTCCTGAATGCACTCGTTCGTGAGAAGGACGGCCCGCTCGAAGTTCGCCGTACCGCTCTCGACCTGAGCCGTGTTCGAGTCGCGCGCGCCCGCGAACATCGCGCTGAACGCGGAGTCATGAAGAGCTTTGCATCGTCGAATCTTCTTATCGACGGCGGCAAATGGCGCTGGGACTGACTGCGCGCCGACTCGATAGTCGCCTTCGTTCGCGCGTGCTGTCCCGATCGCCGTCTTGATGTCGTCGAGCGTCGAGTCGCCGGTCTGGGCGCCGGCCATGACGATCACCAACTTCTTGTCTTCCTTGTTCACCATCTCGAGGTAATCACCGGCCGAACCGAGGAAGTCTTTTTCGCCGTCGGTCAGAAGGTGCTTCTCGGGATCGTCGGGTGTGGCGGGAACCGCAGGCGCCGGGACGGCCCCCTGAGCATTCTGCGCGGGCGCCGTAGTAGGAGCGGTCGAGGGTTGATCCCGGAGGCTGCGGCCCCAAGTGCCGCCTCCGGCGATGACGAGGCACCAGAATGCGAAGAATCCGAACCTCGCAGTTATCGGGTCGGCGAAAGTGTTCTTCAGGGCCAGTGCGGAGGGCACCGTCTTGCCGACGACGACCAGCGCCATGAAGAGGGCGACACCGATCGGCAAGATGATTCCTACCGCCCCGTTCTGCTTCGAGATGTACGCCAGGACGCCGAAGAGGACCGCGCCGAGCAAGAACTGGTGGTGCCAGCGCATTCGATTTCCGCTTGCATGCACCGGGGCGTTCACGGTCGGGTCCCACTGAAACCCGCAAGCGAGGCACGTGATCGAGACGTCCTTGCTCCCGTGCATGCCGCCCAAGAGTCCAAGTGGACCGGCCACGAGGAAACCGCCGAACGCCTTGGCGCCGCTGAA
>JANXVA010000291.1 GCA_025351875.1 Myxococcales bacterium
TCCGAGCGCGATGCGCTTCGCCGGGCGAACGAGGGGATCCGCGAGCTCCGTGAGCTCGCGTATACGGCGGGCGTCGAGGTGGTCGACACCATCGTGCAGGTTCGCGATCGCATCGATCCGAAGCACGTGCTCGGCAAGGGCAAGCTCGACGACGTCATCGTCCGCGCCATGCAGCTCGACGCGCAGGTCCTGATCTTCGATCGCGATCTCACGCCGGTGCAATCATCGTCGATTGCCAAGGAGAGCGACCTCAAGGTCAACGACCGCACGCAGCTCATCCTCGACATCTTCGCGCAGCGCGCGGAGAGCGTGGACGGGCGGCTGCAGGTCGAGCTCGCGCAGCTGAAATACAACATGCCGCGCCTCGGCCTGAAGGACGACTCGCTCTCGCGCCTCACCGGCGGGATCGGCGGTCGAGGCCCCGGCGAGACGAAGCTCGAGATCGGCCGCCGTCGCGCGAAGGAGCGCGTCAGCCACCTCGAGTCGCAGCTGAAGAAGCTCGTTCGCCAGCGCGAGCAGCGCCGGTCGAAGCGCGCGCGCACGGGCGTGCCTACCGTCGCGGTGGTCGGATACACGAACGCCGGCAAGAGCACGCTCCTCAACACGCTCACGGGCGCAGACGTCCTCGTCGAGGACAAGCTCTTCGCCACGCTCGACACGCGGTCCCGCCATCTCAAGGTCGGCTGGGCCGGGTACGGCGATCGCGAGGTCGTGATCACCGACACCGTCGGGTTCATCCGCAACCTGCCGAAGGATCTCTTCTCGGCGTTCCGCGCCACCTTCGAGGAGGCCGCGGACGCCGACCTCCTCCTCCACGTCGTCGACGCCTCCGACGACGCGAAGGACGAGCACATCGATACGACGAACAAGGTGCTCGCCGAGCTCGGCCTCGACGAGATCCCGACCATCGTGGTCTTCAACAAGGCCGACCTCCTGGCGCCCTTCGCGCGCAAGCTGCTCGGGAAGAAGTACAAGGACGCGGTCGTCCTCTCCGCCGTCGAGCGCGAGAGCACGCGGCCGCTCCTCGTCCGGATCGCACGCCACCTCGCGGAGCGCTGGGACCACAGCGCCCGCATCCCCGAGCCGATCCCGACCGAGCCTCTGCTCCCTCACGACGAGGATGCAAACGACGACGGGGAGGGCTCAGCCGACCAGGGCTCGACGCTCGACGAGCTGCTCCGCATGAGCGGCCGTCGCGTGAAGCGTGCGCCGGCTCCTACGCCGAAGCGCGTCCCGGACAAGGTCCACTGACGTGCGCGCGCCGTGAACCTTCCGGAGGGGTCACCGCCCGCGCCCGAGGAGCAGGCGCCTCCGAGCGTCATGTTCGCGAGCGGCGGTATCTCCTGGACGCGCGTGCGCACGCCGCGCCTCATCTCGCGTGTCGCGAAGGCCGTGTACGCGACGAGCGCGCTCAGCGCGCTCGCGCTCGCGTACTCCGAGATGGCCTGGTTCGGGGTGGTCGGGGGTCTTGGCCTGCTCGCGTGGCCGATGTTCATCCTGAGCATCATCCTGTCGCTGACCCAGACGACCTTCGCAGGCGGTCTCGCGGTGTCGCGCACCGAGCTCGTCGTCCACGGCCGTGGCTCCAGGCGGACGTTCATTCCGCTCTCGAAGATCGTCGGCGCGCTCGTCGTCCATCGTGAGATGTTCGGTGGCTTCGTCCCGACGGTGGAGATCGAGCTGAAGAACGGAGACCTCCTCACCGCTCGCCTGCCCGACCCGAGCTCGGCCTCCGCCGTGGTGAGGGCGCTCGGATTCGGCGCGGGCGGCAAGCGCGTTCACGCGTCGCTCGCCAAGCCGACGCGCCGGCTGCTCCATCCCTTGCTCGGCTTCGTCGCATACGTGACGGCGATGGCGGTGATGCTCGGGCCCGCCTCGGTCGGTGCGGGCGGGAAGTTCGAGTACGCGTATGCCGTCTATCCGTTCGTCGCACTCCTCATCTACGCCGGGCTCAAGCGGCTCGTCCGTCCGCCCGAGGTCACGATCGGTGAGGACGGCGTGATGCTGAAGCGTCGATTCGGGCGCACGTTCGTCCCCCGCGCGGACATCGCGTTCGTCACCGCGCAGGGGTCGTCACTCGTCGTCGAGAGGCGGAGCGGAGGGCGCGTCCACCTGAGCGGCCTCGCGCTCGATCTCGCGCGTCGCCAGGCAGTCGCGCGCGTCGTCGAGGAGCGCTCCGGTCCCGCGGTGACGGCGGCAGATCGCTTCACGCACTACGAGCGCGGAGGCCGCGTGCTCGCGGAGTGGCGCGCCCACCTGGCGCAGGCGATGAACCAGGCGAGCTACCGCCACAACGCGGCGACCGTCGACGAGGCCGCAGCGGTGCTCCACAGCGCCGAGGCCACGCCGGAGCAGCGCGTCGGCGCTGCGCTCGCCCTGCGCGTCGCGGGTCAGCCGAAGGAGCGCATCCGCGTGGCGGTCGACGCCGCCGCCGACGACCGTATGCGCGAAGCCCTCGAAGCAGTAGCCGAGGCGCGCGACGGTGAGGTCGACGATCCGGCCGTCGAGAAAGCGCTGCAGCGGCTGCCGCCAACCTGAACGGCCTCGGATTGCTCGGCTCCTGGATCCGCGCTAACAAAGGCGCATGAGCGGTCCTCGTCCGGTTTCAGCGCCCCGTGGTTCGGAGCTCTCGTGCAAGGGCTGGGTGCAGGAGGCGGCGCTGCGCATGCTCCACAACAACCTCGATGCCGAGGTCGCGGAGCGCCCCGACGATCTCGTCGTCTACGGCGGCACCGGCAAGGCCGCCCGCTCGTGGGACGCGTTCGACGTGATCGTCAAGGAGCTCCGGTCGCTCCAGAACGACGAGACGCTCCTCATCCAGTCGGGCAAGGCCGTCGGGCGCTTCCGCACGCACGCCGACGCGCCGCGCGTGCTCCTCGCGAACTCGAACCTCGTCGGCAAGTGGGCGACGTGGGAGCACTTTCGCAAGCTCGAGGCCGAGGGCCTCATCATGTTCGGGCAGATGACCGCGGGCTCGTGGATCTACATCGGCACGCAGGGCATCCTCCAGGGCACGTACGAGACGTTCGTCGCTGC
>JANXVA010000311.1 GCA_025351875.1 Myxococcales bacterium
CGTACAGCACACCGAGCGTCGACTCGACGTGGAGGCCGCGCGCCGCGTGATAGGAGAGGATCATCGGCAGCGATTCGCGTCCGAGCACGATCATCGGCCCGAGCCCGAGGAGCAGCCCCAGTCCCGCGCCCAGCGCGACGCTCGCGAGGCGCTTGCCCCCGCGGACGCCGCTCGCGACGAGCAGGACGAACAGCACGAGGATGGGCACGAACTTCGTCGCTCCCACGAGCCCGGCCCAGAGCCCGAGGCGTGCGTCGTCCCCGCGCACGGCCGCGCGCACCATCAGGACGAGCAGGAGCGCCACCAGGGCGTCGAGGCGCTGGATGGAGATCGCGCCGTGCGCGAGGAGAAGGAGGCCGAACGCGAAGATCCGCTCCGCTTCGTCGTGCGGGCGAGGCGATCGCGACGCGCTCGCTCCGAGGCGCGCAGCGATCCACGCCGCGCCGAGCAGCAGGGCTGCCATCAGCGCGCCGAACACGTACGCGTAGGTCGCGAACGCGGTCGTCACGAGGCGCGGCAAGACCACGAGAGGAAGGTTCGGCGGCGGGTACTCGAGCGGCACGTCGGCGTACGGCACGCGCATGCGGCCGTCGCCCGGCGTCGCGAGCGGCGGAAGCGGCGAGTCCCCGCGGATCGCGCTCGTGTCGACCTCGCAGGGCTTGCCGAGGATCGCCGAGGCCGTCGCGTAGTAGAGCGCCTCGTCCGGCGCGCGCCGGTAGAGGAACATGAACGGGTAGCGGGCCGCATCGAGCGGGTGGCTCGCGGGCGCGGCGAGCGTCCGATCGCGAAACGCCTCCCAGTCCTTGCCGCCGAGGCTCTGGTTCAACCAGACGAACGCGACGAACGCCGTGAACGCCGCGGCTCGCCACGTGGATTTGGTGAGGACCCGGACCAAGCGCGCGACTTTATCTCGTTGGGGACAGCCACGCCGTTTCTCGTGGCGGGTTGTGGTAGACCTTGGGGGTCGTTGGTCCCCGTAGCTCAGCTGGATAGAGCACGAATTTCCTAAATTCGGGGTCGCAGGTTCGAGTCCTGCCGGGGACGCTTACATGTTGGGACCTCCGGTCCCCTCGCCGCTGCGCGGCGAGCCTCCCCAGGCGAGGTTCGGCGCTGCGCGCCCACCGGCGCCGCGGCGGCGCCGTCTTCATTGTCTTGGTTGGGCGGGACGGCGGACATGCCACGGAGGTCGTTCATTCTCGAGCTGTTCTTGCTCCTCCAGTTCTCAGGCTGAGCCTCTGTCGTGATGGATCGGTGGGGGCGCGGCCATTCGGTGGGTGTCCATGAAGCACACCGCGCTCGTTCTCGCGATCCTGCTGGCTGGGTGCGGAGGGAAGATCCTCGAGGAGCGTGGGGGAGGGGGTGCGGTCGACGAACCGCCGTCGACGACCACGCTCGAGGCGGCGCCGGCGCCGCCTGTTCGCAGCAAGCAATCGACGTCCGCGGATCCGTGCACCGTCATCTGCGAAGGGAACGGCGGGTGCGTCGGCGGGCAGAGCGAGTGCTACCGGCGCTGCGCGGAGGACCTCGCGAACGCGTCGTGCGCCCTCGAGGCGACAACGTACGTCCGCTGCTATGCCGACCGGATCGAGGGCGAAGGTTGCTCGGCGTTGCCGCCCGTCTGTGAAGGCGCGTACTGCGCGTACACGCGATGCGCCGGCAAGGTGGTGCCCGCGTACTGCCGCTGAGTCCTGATCCGCCGGCATCGAGTCGCGCTAAGCTCGCGCCCGATGAAGCCGATCCTCGCGACCTACTGGCGGTCCTCGTGCTCGTTCCGCGTGCGCATCGCCCTGGGCTACAAGAACGTGGCCTACGAGCCGCTCCTCGTGAACCTCCTCGAGGGTGACCAGAAGAAACCCGCGCACCTCGCGAAGAACCCGATCGGGCACGTCCCCACGCTCACGATCGACGGCGTCACCCACGTCGATTCGATCGCCATCATGGAGCTCCTCGAGGAGCTCTATCCCGAGCCCCCGCTCTTGCCGACGGCGCCCCACGACCGCGCGCGCGTCCGGGCGCTCGTGCAAACGATCGCCTCGGGCATCCAGCCGCTCCAGAACCTCGTCGTTCTCGACCGCGTGGGCGGCACCGACCAGGAAAAGCGCTCCGACTGGATGAAGTTCTGGATCACGCGAGGGCTCTCTGCCTTCGAGGCCCTGGCGTCCGCGAGCGGACCGTTCGCCTTCGGAGCGGCCTTCACGATGGCCGACGCTTGCCTCGTGCCCCAGATCTACGCGTCACGCCGCGTGGGCGTCGACCTCACGCCGTTCCCGCGCATCCTGCGGGCCGAGGCGGCCGCGAGCGAGCTCGCCTTCGTCGCCGCCGCACGGCCCGAAGCGCAGCCCGACGCCAAACTCTGAGGAACCCTCGGACAACCCGGTACACTCAGGGCTCGTGCGTAGGTCGTCCCGGTTCAGCGCTGCTCTGGTCTTCGCGCTCGCGCTCATCCCTGCGCTCGCGCATGCGCAGGTGCTGAAGACGTGGGGCGAGGGAAAGCCGGAGCCAGAAGCACCCGAGGCGCCCACGTCGCCGCCGGGACCGCCGCCGCTGCCGCCCGTCGACGTCGTGGCCCCCACCGACTCCGCGCCGGCCACTGACGACACGCGCCCCGCCGACCCTTCGCCCGGCATCGTTCGAGGCCCGGGCCGCGTCGGCCTTCGCTACGTCCTCCAGGGCATCGAGGTTCGCGGCAACACCTCGACGCTCGCGCGCGTCATCCAGCGCTTCGTCCCGTTCCGCCCGGGCGACACCCTCGACGTCGACGACAAGGAGCTCCTCCTCACGCGCTTCCGGCTCCTCGGCACGGGCTTCTTCCGCGACGTGCAGCTCTCGCTCCGGCGAGGCACCAAGCGAGGCTACGTCATCCTCCAGGTCGACGTCGTCGAGCGCAACACCATCGTCGTGAACGATCTCTGGCTGGGCCTCTCCGCCGACGCCGAGCCGAACGGTAGTGCCCGCCCGCTCACGGCGTACGGCGGCATCGACGTCTCGGAGACGAACCTCGCCGGCACCGGCGTGGCTCTCGGCGGAGCCATCGCGCTCGCCGACCGCCAGATCGCCTTGCGCACGCGCATCAGCGACTCCGACTTCTTGCGCTCGTCGTGGACCGCCGAGGCGCAGCTCCTCTACAACAACGCGAAGGACTTCTTCGGCAACCGCGATGTCCTGGTCGACGACCCGACCCAGAAGGTCGCCCAGGATTTCGCGATCGTTGGCTATCAGCGCTTCGGCGGGCTCGTCGGCGCGGGTCACGAGGTCGGTAGCGTCGCGACCCGCCTCTTCTTCGACTACCGCATCGAGACCATCGACGCGCAAGTCCCGCGCGCGGCCAGCCATTTTCGCGGCCTCGATGTCGAGCCCATCAACTTCTACCTCCGCCCTGGGTCGAGCTTGCTCTCCACGGTCAGCGCGACCCTCGTCCACGACACGCGAGACGAGCAGTTTCTTCCCACGCGCGGCTGGCACGTCCTTGGCCTCGCGGAGGCGTCGTTGACGCCGCTCGGAAGCGACTATCCGTACACCAAGCTCGTCCTTCGCGCCTCTCGTTGGATGCCCTTGCCGTGGGATCACGTCCTACGGATCGAAGGAATCCTCGGCAGCGTGTTCGGCGACGCCCCTCTCTACGAAAAGTTCTACGTCGGGGACTACACGGATCTCCGGCCTCACCGCGCCCTCGACCTCGCGTTCGATCGGCGCGCAGCTCCGAACTTCCTCAGCACGACCATCGGGGAGGTCCGCTACGGCGACTACGCCGCGCGCCTCAATGCCGAGTACCGCATTCCGCTCTACCGCGGCCGCAAGAGCATCTACGGCGTCGACGTCTTCGGCTCTGCGGGCTTCTACTCCGTTGCCGACGGTCGTGACATCACGACACCCCCGCGCGGCTATCACGGCTTCTCGAACGTGCCGGTCGACCTGACGTTCAACCTCGGGCTCAAGGCGGACACCGCGGCCGGAGGCTTCTCGCTCGGAATCGCGAACTTCATCGGGTTCGTCCCGATCCGCTCGGGGGGCCAATGAGGTCGTGTAACTCACACGACACGAGCTCCCGAAGGTCGCTCAGCACCCGCGTGCGCCCCGCCGTTCTCTTCTTCGTCGCGCTCGTCGCGCTGGCGATGACGATGTCGCCGGCGGTGGCCGAGGCGCAGGCCCCGCCCGCCCCCTCGAATCCCGCTGAGCTCCCGCAGCGCGCGGCGACGTTCTCCTGGGACCCACAGCCGAAGGGCCCTGACCTGTTGATGGCGAGCTTCAGCTACGTCGACGTGCTCGATGCGGCGTTTCGTAGCAAGCTCTCGAACGGTCTGCCTCACGTCGTCGTGATGCGCGCGTACTTCTGGCGCGAAGGCGAGGTGGAGCCGCTCGCCCTCGCCGCGCGCACGTGCCGCATCACTTACGACCTCTGGGAAGAGGTCTACCGGCTCAAGATCTCCGGACCGGGCGGTGGGCGCGATACGGCTGCCTACAACGTCGACGGCGTCCTCCGTCAGTGCTTCGAGGCCCGCAAGGTCGAGATCACCGACCGTTCGCTCCTCGCGGCCGGCAAGCCACACCTCCTCGGCGTCATCGTCGAGGTGAACCCCGTGAATGCGCAGATGGTCGAGCAGATGAGAAAATGGGTCACGCGCCCGGCCGGGTCGACGGGCATCGGCCCCGGTGACGCGCTCTTTGGCTCGTTCGTCGGCCTCTTCGTGCGAAACATCGGCCAGGCCGAGCGCACGCTCCGTTTCCGCAGCCAGTCGTTCACGCCCTGAACTGGCCCGGGCCGGGCTTCTGCCCTACGCTTCGAGGTGATGAGGAGAGCGATTCGCGTGCTTTTCGCATTCGCGTGCCTCGGCCTGCTGGGCGCCGGAGAGCCACGGCCGATCGACTCGCGCGTCACGCGCGTTCACGTATCGAAGAGCGCGCGCACCATGGAGCTCTTCGCCGGCGGGTCCGTCGTCGCGACGTACGCCGTCGCGGTGGGGAAGGGCGGCGCCGGTCCTAAGAAGATGGAGGGCGACCTGGTGACGCCGATCGGGCGCTATCACGTCGTGAAGCACCTCCCTTCGCACCTCCGCATCTTCATGCAGATCGACTACCCGAACGCCGATGACCGCGCGCGCTTCGAGGAGCTGAAGCGGCGCGGCGCGCTTCCGAAGAACGCGACGATAGGCGGCGACATCGGCATCCACGGCGAGCCGCCTGAGGCCAAGCCGTTCAAGAAGGCCGAATACCAGAGCCACGGCTGCGTCGTCCTCGAAGACGCCGAGATCGATCAGGTTGCCCGCATGGTTCCTGACGGAACCACGGTCGAGATCGAGGACTGAACGCGCCGCGTGGGGCCGAGGGAATCCACGACGCGCCTCACCTCGCGGGTCGTGCAGCCGAGCCAGCTCGCGATCGCCGTGTCGGCCGGTGCGTCGAGGTCCGCGTCTGCGAGCCGCGCGCAAACCCGCGCCGCGACGTCGGCGCGAACCGCACGCGGACCGAAGACCGGAAAACCGATCGCCGTGAACGCGGCGTGATCGATCCCGCGTCCCACGGGAAACGACACCGCGCCGCCCGAAGGTGGACGCAGCGCTCTCCCCGCGCCGTACCACGTCGTCGCGAGCGCGATGCGTGAGACGATCGCGTCGGGGGTCAGCCCCTCCGGGATGTAGGCGACGAGCGACCCGAGGACGAGGCCGGCACGAGCGAGCGCCGTTCGCGCATCCTCGTCGAGCACCGCAGCGATGTCCGAGACGTCGTTGGCGAGCAAGGTGCCGAGGCCCTGCTCCAGCCGGTGTACGAGGCCTCGCATCGCGGCCGAGGCCTCGACGGAGGTGCTCGACTCGGTGCTCGAAGCCGCGAGATCGCGCGCCCCGCCGAGCAGCTCCGAGACCACGTCGCGCGCGAAGGCGAGCGCGCGGCGGTGGAGGCGGCGCTGCGCGCCAGCGCCGAGCCCGCCGTCGTCCGTGACACGCACGTCCGGGAGCGCGATCGACGAGCCTCGCGCGACCTCGGCGATCGGGCGACCAGAGGCGACGTGCACGATGCGCCCCGTCACCTCGAGCCGGAGCTCCGAGTGCGCGCTCTCGATCACCTCTTCGGCCCACGCGGCAGAGCCGACGTGCGGAGACGCCTCGCGCGATGGGCTCGCCGCGAGCGCGCCGCGGAGCGCCGCTAGCTTGGCGAAGGGATGCCCCTTGGCGACTGGCGCCGCGTCCAGCGAGTCCTCGCGATCGCTCGCATGGCGAGCGCGCGCCGCGCGAGGCCGCGCCGGGACGCGCGTGCTGCGTCCCTTCTTCACGTCGACGAAGCGCATCACGAGGCGCTCGTGGAGCGCGTCGCTCAGCCGGTCCTCGAGCGCTCGCATCCTCTCCTGCCATTCGCGCGGAGACGCGAGCCACGTGTCGCGGTTGGCCACGTAGGTCCACGTGCGGACCGCGGCGATGCGCGCGACGAGCGAATCGACGTCGCCGTCCGTGGTTTCGAGGGAGTGCACGTGCGCCGCGATCCAGTCATCCCCGAGGCGGCCACGTCGTGCGAGCTCGAGGAAGAGCTCCTCGAGGAAGTCGACGTGGACCTCGAGCAGGAGCTTCCGGAAGTCCGGCACGGTGCAGACGTCCCAGAGGAGGCGCACGGCGTCCTCCCCGCGTGCGGCCCGCGCCACCCCATCGCGTACCATGAGCTGGTCGAGCGCCGACGAGTCGTCGGCCTGCGCGATCTTCGCGAGGACGGCGCGCGTCGACGGCACGTGGAGCGACTCGCGCAGCTCCTTCACCGACGTGAACGAGAGGGCGTCGCTCCGCCAGCGGACGCGGCGCACTGGCGCGAACCGATGCGTCTCGATCGACAGCGCGGTGGAGGCGGGAAGGTCGAGCGGTGTGATCGCGCCGAAGGTTCCGTCCTGGACCCATCGTCCGGCACGGCCCGCGATCTGCGCGAGCTCCGCCTCGTTCACCTCACGAACGTCGCGCCCATCGAACTTGCGGAGCGCACCGAACGCGACGTGCTCGACGTCGAGATTGAGTCCCATGCCGATGGCGTCTGTAGCCACCAGCCAGTCGACCTCGCCGGCCTGGAACATGGCGACCTGCGCGTTCCGCGTTCGAGGCGAGAGAGCGCCGAGCACCACCGCCGCTCCGCCCTTGCGCGCACGGATCCGCTCGGCAAGCTCGTAGACGTGCGGGACCGAGAACGCGACCACGGCGCTGCGCCTGGGCACGCGAGCGAGCGGCACGGTGCCGGCGTAGGTCAGTCGAGAGAGCCGTGGATGCTCGACTTGCTGCGCGGTCGGCACGAGCTCGCGGAGCACCGTGCGCATCGTGCTCGCCCCGAGGAACCAGGTCTCCTTCGTGCCGCGCACCGAGAGGATTCGCGAAGTGAACACGTGCCCGCGCTGGTCGTGCGCGGCGAGCTGCACCTCGTCGATGGCGACGAACTCGACCTCGCGTTCCACCGGCATCGCCTCGACGGTCGCGACCCAGTACGACGGGCGCGCGGGGATGCGCTGCTCCTCGCCCGTCACCAGGGCAACCTTGCTCTCGCCGACGCGCGCCGTGATGCGGTCGTAGACCTCGCGCGCGAGCAACCGTAACGGCAGGCCAATCATGCCCGACGAGTGTTCGAGCATGCGCTCGATGGCGCGATGCGTCTTGCCCGTATTCGTCGGGCCGAGCAGCGCCGTGATCGCGCTCGGCGAGGCCATCGAGAAGAGCCTTAGCGCACCGCCGCGCCGCGGACTAGGATCGGTCGCTCCGTACGATGATGTTGCCCCCGGTCGTCACCGAGAAGCTGGAGGCGCTGCCCGCCTCGCCCGGCGTCTACCTCTTCAAGGACAAGAAGGGGGTGGTCGTCTACGTCGGGAAGGCGAAGAGCCTGCGCTCGCGCGTCCGGTCCTATTTTCAGGAAGGATCGAGCGACAATCGATACTTCATCCCGATCCTCCAGCGGACGCTCGGCGACCTCGACACGATCGTCACCGGCTCCGAGAAGGAAGCCGCGATCCTCGAGAACAACCTCATCAAGGAGTATCGGCCGCGCTACAACATCAAGCTCAGGGACGACAAGGACTACATCTCCCTGCGCCTCGATGTGAAGGAGGACTGGCCGCGCCTCTGGGTGGTGCGCCGGCCGACCGCCGATCCTGCGGGACGGCTCCGCTACTTCGGCCCGTATCACTCGGCGACCGCCGCGCGCCGCACGCTCCATCTCGTCAACAAGCACTTCCAGCTCCGGACGTGCACGGACACCGAGATGCGGAGCCGCAAGCGCCCGTGCCTGCAGCACCAGATCAAGCGCTGCCCGGCCCCGTGCGTCCTCGAGGTCGACAAATCCTGGTACGACGAGCAGGTCCGCGCGGTCGCCATGTTCCTCGATGGTCGCCACGACGAGCTCTCGAACGAGCTCGAGACCCGCATGCGCGATGCGGCGCGTGGGATGCACTTCGAGCTCGCGGCGGTCTATCGGGATCAGCTCGCCGCCATCGACAAGGTGCGCGAGGAGCAGCGCGTGGTCGCGATCGACGACATCGATCGTGACGTGCTCGGCCTGCATCGCGAGGGCGAT
>JANXVA010000382.1 GCA_025351875.1 Myxococcales bacterium
CCGAACTCGAACACGAGCCGGGCCGACACCACGTCGTCGAGGGGAACGGGATAGACCTTCACGCCGTCTTCGAGCGTGAGGGTGTTGCCGTCCACTACGCCGAGCTTGCCGACGAGCACCTTCTGCCCACCGACGCCCGCACGCAGCTTCAGCTTCGCCTTCTCGCCGGCGAAGCGAACGTAGTCCTCCGCTCTGCGGAGAGGACGCTCGACGCCGGGCGAACCGACCTCGAGGTGATAGCGACCCGGGATGGGATCTGCCAGGTCGAGCGCGGGACTCAGGTCGCGCGCGATGAGCGAGCAGAGGTCGAGATCGATCGCCGCGGCCTTGGTGCTCAGCTTGTTGGCCATCGCGCCGAGCTTCTCCACGTAGATGCGGAGGACCCAGCCATTCTCGTTCTTCATCTCGAAGTCGCAGAGCTCGGCTCCATGAGCGGACACGACAGGCTCGATCACGGCAGTAAGCCGTGCTCGATCGATCATGGGCGTGCTCTTGGGCGCTTCTACGTGCATCAAAACGAGGGGCGATCGATGGACAAAAAAATGGCGGGCCGCGTAATTGGGGTCCGCCAGGCGTCCGACCAATTTGGGGTCGCATAGATAGCTCGGAACCGACCTCCGATCAACCTGCCCTGCGACAAGTCGGGAAAACGTGCGCAGGAGGCCCGTCAAGGGGGCGCGGAAACAGGTTCAACCGTTGGTAATCGCTCGCATTACATCCACGCTCGCGGGCATGCCGGACGCAGGCTTCTCCTCGTTCTGCGGCCCTCGGGTTCGTTTCCCTGATGCAGCCTCCTCCTCTTCTTACGGCTCCTCCGTTTACTGCGCCTCCGTTTACTGCGCCTCCGTCCGTGCCGGCGGCGGCGGACGGTCAGACGAGGACCAGTGCCGCCTTCAGTCGGCGCCGCAGCTCACGCCGCTCGATCGCTCGGTGCACCAGCACGAGCATCGGCGGCTGCACGAGCCGCGCGACAATTGCGAGCACGAGCGCGCCGCCGATCACGACCACCGCGAGCGGCTTCTGCGTCTCGGAGCCGATGCCGTGCGAGAGCGCGGCGGGGAGGAGCCCGAAGAGCGCAACGAGCGTCGTCATGAGGACAGGCCGCAGCCACTTCACGCTCGCGTCGAGCGCGGCCTCCTCGACGGTGAGCGGCACGAACGCCTCCGGCTGGCGACCAGCGTGGGTCTGGGCGTGCGTCGCGAGCTCGTCGGCGATGTCGTGTTCCTTCGGCGTCTGTCCCGCGGCCTCCGGCGTACGGACGCGCTGAAAATGGGAAACGACGAGGATCGCGTCCTGGATGGCGATACCGAATACCGAGATGAAGCCCATCGCCGCCGAGACCGAGAAGTTCAGGCGCGTGAAGAACAGCGCGAGCACGCCGCCGGCACACGCCACGGGGATATTGAAGAGCACGATGAGCGTGTTCGGGACGCTCCGCACCGAGCCATACACGAGCAGGGCAATCACCAGAAGTGTCGCCGGAATGATCAGCGCGAGGCGAACTTGCGCCTCTCGCAGCTCGTTGATCTCGCCGCTCCAGTCCATGTGCGTGTCATCGCCGAGCTTGATCTTGTCGCCCACCTTCGCCTGCGCTTCGGCGACTGTGCTCTCGAGGTCGCGACCGCGAACGGAGAACTTGATGGGCGTGTAGCGCGTGCCGTCCTCGCGGAAGATGACGGCGGGACTGTCCTCGATGGCGACGTGGGCGATCTGGCCGAGCGGCACCGGCGTGCCGTCGGGCGTGAAGATCATGAGCTCCTTGATGGCCTCGACGGACTCGCGATACGGCCCGAGCCAGCGCACCGTGAGGTCGAAACGTCGGTCCCCCTCGAAGACCTGGGTCGCGGCCTTGCCGCCGATCGCCGCCTGGATCACCGTCTCCACGTTTCCGGTGTTGAGGCCGTACCGCGAGCAAGCCTGACGGTCGGGGACGATCTTGATGCTCGGCTGCCCGCTCGAGCGCACGAGGCCTAGGTCGCGAACGCCCTGCACGGTGCCGAGAACGCCCATCGCCTGGTCGGCGATGCGCTCGTTCGCGACGACGTCGGGACCGAAGACCTTGATCGAGTTCTCGCCCTTCACGCCGCTCATGGCCTCCTCGACGTTGTCGGAGATCATCTGCGAGAAGTTGAAGACGACACCGGGGAACGACTCACTGAGCTGCTTCGAGAGCTCGTCGGTCAGCGACTCCTTCGTGACCCCCTTCTTCCAATCGCCGAAGGGCCGTAGCGGTGCGAAGAGCTCGATGTTCTGGAAGCCAGCGACATCCGTCCCGTCGTCGGGGCGGCCCAGCTGAGAGATGACGGTGAGGACCTCGGTGTGGCTTCGGTTGTCGTCGCTGCAGGTGCCCTGGTCCGGGCAGCCGCGCAGGATCGCGCGCATCCGTCCGACGTACTTGGCGGACTGCTCGAGCGAGACGCTCGTCGGCAGCGTGGCGCGGATCCAGAGGTTGCCCTCCTCGAGCTTCGGCATGAACTCGCCGCCGAGCGCCTTGAAGGCACCGAGCCCGAGGAGCACGGGGACGAGGCCGATCGCGAGCGCGAGCTTCGGGCTCCCGATCGCGAACTCGAACATCGGGAGATAGAGGCGCTTCAGGTGACGGGTCGCGAAGCTGTCCTTCTCCTCGGTGCTCGCGGGGATGAACTTCGAGGTCAGCGCGGGGGTCAGCGTCAGCGCGAGGATGATCGCCGCGCCGATGGCGAACGCATAGGTGTGGGCCATCGGCGAGAAGATGACGCCCGCGACACCGGTCATCGTGAAGAGCGGGAGGAACGCGACGCCGATGATGAGCGTGGCGAACGACAGCGGACGCGCGACCTGGCGCGCGCCTGACTGGATGCGATTCTCGATGGTCCCCCGCCCGTGCGTCCCGAGGAAGTGGAAGATGCTCTCCATGACGATGACGGTGGAGTCGGCGACGATGCCGAAGTCGACAGCGCCGATTGAAATCAGGTTTGCCGGCGTGCCGGTCGCGACCATTCCGCAGAAGGCCGCAAGCAGTGCGAGCGGGATATTGAGGGCCGTTATCAGCGCGGCGCGCCAGTTTCCGAGAAAGAGGAGGAGGATCAACGTGACCAGCGCCATCCCGACGACCACGTTCTCCAGGACCGTGTGCGTCGTCAGCTTCACGAGATTTCCACGATCGTAGTAGGGGACGATCTCGATGCCGGGCGGCAGGAGGTGGTTCGCGCGAATCAGCTCGATGCGCTCGTGGATGCCCTGGAGCGTCTTGGGGGTCTCACCGCCGTACCGCATGAGGACGGTGCCCTGCACGATGTCGTCGTTGTCGTCGTGGCCGACGATGCCGAGGCGCGGTGTGTGACCGATCTCGACGGTCGCGACGTCGCGCACGCGGATCGGAACGCCCGTACGCGCGGCGACGACGATCGCCTCGATGTCGTGCACGTCCTTGAGGAGACCCACGCCGCGGATCGTGTACGCCTGCTCGCCGAGCGTGAGGCGCTGGCCTCCGACGTTCTGGTTCGAGCTCTGGATCGCGGTCATCAACTGGTCGAGGTTCACCCCGTATGCTCGGAGGCGGAACGGGTCGACGTTCACCTGGTACTGCTTGGTCTCGCCGCCGAACGACACGACGTCCACGACGCCCGGCACCTGCTTGAACTGACGCTCGAGGATCCAGTCCTGCGCCGTCTTCAGCTCGCGCAGGCTGTGGCCCTTGCCGCGGAGCTCGTAGCGGAAGACCTCGCCGATGGCGTTCCATGGGCTGATCTGCGCCTGCACTCCCGCCGGGAGCTGGATCATGTTCAGGCGGTTCAGCACCTCCTGGCGCGAGGCTTCGTAGGTCGAGCCCCAACGGAAGTAGCACTTCACGTCGGCGAGCCCGAAGAGCGACTGCGAGCGCGTGTGCTCGAGGCCGGGGATGCCGGCGAGACCGATCTCGAGCGGAACCGTGACGTAACGCTCCACGTCCTCCGCGCTCATCCCGTCGGGCTGCGCGAGGATCTCGACGAGCGGCGGTACCGGGTTCGGGTAGGCCTCGATGTCGAGCTCCTTGTACGAGAACAGGCCAGCGCCGATGAGGCCGACGGCGAGCAGCATCATCAGGTAAGGCGCTCGGAGCGCCCAGGCGACGAGCTTCTCGATCATTTCTCGCCTGCCAGGAGGATCGTACCCTGCGTCACCACCAGCGCGCCGCGCTCGGGACCACGCGTGAGAGGCAGCCACTTGCCGCCTTCGGCCTCGTCGACCGTCACCGGAACGCGGGCGAAGACGTGACGGCCGTCCGGCGACTTGCCCTTCTCGACGAACACCGCGGTCTGCTCGCCGAGGCGAAGGAGGGCACCACGCGGGATCGCGATCGCCTTGCGCTCGTCGACTGCGATGAAGAGCGTCGCGTACATCTCAGGCTTGAACGCACGGGCGGTGTTGTCGATCGAGCAGCGCACCTTCGCGGTACGCGTTGCGGGATCGAGCGTCCCGGCGACCCACTCGATGGAGGCCGGGAACGTCTTGTTCGGCATCGAGAAGAGCTTGAAATTGACGCGTGAACCCACCTTCACGCGTGCGGTGTCCATCTCGTACACGTCGGCGACGAGCCAGAGGTGATCGAGCTCGCCGACCGTGAAGAGCTCGACGGCCGTGCCGCCGCCGTACTGTCCCTGCACCTCACCACCTGGCGAGACGTTGCGCGCGACGACCTCTCCGTCGATCTCGGAGCGGATCGCGTACGTCTGCGTGACGCCCGTCGAGCCGCCTGCGCGGAAGAGGCTCGCCTTCTGCTTGGCGCGATCGACCTCCGCCTTCGCCTTGCGTGATGCGTCCTCCGCTTGCTCGAAGTCGCGTTGCGACGTCGCATGCGCGGCGAGAAGCTCGCGTTGTCGGTCGAGATCATGCTCGGCCGCGACACGGTCAGCCTCGGCCTTGTGCAAATCTGCAGATGCGAGGCCGATGTCTGGAGACTCGAGCACGGCGAGCACGTCGCCCTTCTTCACGCGCTGGCCGACCTTTGCCTCGATGCGGGTCACGCGGCCGGAAACGGGTGAAAACACGTGATTCACGTGCGCGTCGTCGAAGGCGACCTTGCCGCTCGTGACGATGACGTCGTCGACGTCCTGCTCGGCGAGCGGCTCGACCACGAGCTTCGCTTCTGCGATCTGCGCGTCGGTGAGCCAGACCTCTCCGACCGGCGCCTCCGGGCGCTTGTCCGCCATCGGAACGCTCCGCTTGCAGCCCGCGCCGAGAGCGGTGAGAGCAATCGCTACCGCGACGACACAGTGCTTCATCGTACGAGCTCCCTTCCAAGCGCCTGCTCGAGCAGGAACACCGACGTCCAGTAGTTCACGAGCTCCGTGTAGTAGCCGCCCGTCGCCTGGACCCAGCTGCGCTGCGCGTCGAGCAGGTCCGTCAGCGTCGCGGACCCCGCGTCGAACTGGATCTGCGTGATGTCACGCGCGCGCTTCGCACGCTCGAGCAGCGCCGACTCGTAGCGCTCGACGATCCGTCGGGACGTCGCGAACGTGTTGACCGCCGCCTCGAGGTCCGCGGCCACCGCCGTCTCGAGCCGGCGACGCATCACGAGCGCCGACTGACGCTCGGCCTCTGCGCGGCCGATCTCCCCCTGCTGATGGTAGAAGAGCGGAAGCGGGAGCCCGACCCCAACCGAGACCGTCGGCGGGGATGGTGCGCTGTCGCCCGTCCCTTGTTGTTGATACTGGAGGAGGAGCGAGACATCCGGAAAGCGCTGTCGCTCGGCAAGCGAGACCGAGGCCTCGGCCTGCGCTACCTGGGCAACCGCCTGCTTGCGGTCCGCTCGATTCTCCATGGCGACGCGGAAGAGCGACGCCTTGTCGAGCGGCGACAGCGCCTCGGGCACGTGGAACGCGAGCACGTTGCGGTCGACGGCGATGTCCGGGATGGGACCGGCGGTACCCAGCATGACGGCGAGGTCGATCTGCTCTTGTCTCAGCTGGCGAAGGGCGAGGTCGACCTCCTGTGCCGCGCGCATCGCCTCCTGCTCCACGCGCGCCAGCTGCCCCTCGTCGATGACGCGCGGATAGCGGACACGATTCACCTCGACCGACTTCTGAAGCGAAGCCGCAACCTCGCGCGCCAGGTCGACGCGCGCCTGGGCAGCCGCCACCTGAACGTATTGAACCTTCGTCTGCGCGACGACGACGCGTTCCGCGTTGGCGCGCCCGAAACGCGACGCCTCGAGCGCACGCGTCGCGACATCCTCGCGGAGCCGCCGCTTGCGCGTGATCGCCCCTTCGATGAGCCCCTGGTCCGAGAGGGTCGCGAACATTCCCCACGCCCCCGGGCAGCTCCCCGAGAAACAATCGACACGCCGCGAGGGCCCTGCGGTGAGGACGGGGTTCGGTGGCTGACCCGCCAGCCGGATCCCCGCCTGCGCGCTGCGCACCGACGCCTCGGCCATGAGGATGTCGAAGCCACGAGTGCGCGCGGCCGCCACCGCGTCTGCCAGCGAGAGCGTGAGGACCGGCGCCTCGGACACCACCGGCAGCGGCGCGACATCCGCGCGGACGTCGACCGAAGTCAGCCCGACGACGCAGAGTACTGCGGCGCACGTTGCGCCTTCGAGGAGGTGTCTCACCGTCATCGCTGCGGAGCGTGGCACCACCGCAGCGGGCGAAGGTTAAGCGGGCATTAAGAGTGCGTAAGGCGCCGCTCCGCCGACCCTCTCTGGACGGTCACGCAGGCGGACGGATGGTCACGACCGTCCCCACGCCCGCGCGACGTGCGAAGCGCTCGAACACCGGCTGGGCGAGCTTGTACATCGCCGGAAGAACGAGCAGCGTGAGGAGCGCCGCAGAGACCGTACCTCCGACGATCACGACGGCCATCGGCCTCTGCATCTCCGCCCCCATCGCGTGCGAGAGCGCCGCAGGAACCAGCCCGAGAGCGGCAAGCGCTGCCGTCATGAGCACCGCGCGCAGCCGGTTGTTCGCACCCGCCTCGATCGCGGCATCGATCGCGAGACCCGAATTGCGCTGTTCCTCGACGGCACTGAGGACGAGGACGCCGTTCAGCGCCGCCTGTCCCACGAGGGCGATGAAGCCCACCGCGGCGGCAATCGAAACCGGCATGTCCATGACCCACAGGCCCACCGCACCGCCCACGAGCGCAAACGGCACGTTGAGCAACACGAGAACGGCGAGCGAGAGCTTGCGGAACGCGTTGAAGAGGAGCCCGAACGTGATGACCATCGCGACCGGAACGACGACGCGTAGCCGCGCCATCGCGCGCTCCTTCGACTCGAACTCGCCTCCCCAGTACATCGTCATGCCCGGCTTCTTCGTGACCTTCTGCTCGACGGCGCGCCGTGCGTCGTCGACGAACGAGCCAAGGTCGCGATTGCGCACGTTCATCCGCAGGCCGACGTAGCGCTGCCCGTTCTCGCGATTGATCGCCGCGCGCCCGTAGCCGAGATGAACGTCGGCGACCGAAGGCAACGGCACCAGGGCGCCGGACTGCGTCGGGATGCGCAACCCCTCGAGCTGTTCGGTCGTCTCACGGGTTCCGCTCGGGAGACGGAGGACCACGTCGAAGACGCGCTCGTTCTCCCAGAGCTGCGCGACCGAGCGACCGCCGAGCGCCGTCGCGAGGAAGCTCTGGACCTCGTACATCGACAGGTTGAAGCGACCGAGCATCTCGCGCTTCGGTTTGAGCTGGACCTGCGGTGCCTCTCCGCTCTTCACGATCCCGAGGTCGGCAACGCCGTGCACGCTCGCGAGGGCGGACTTTGCCTCGTTGGCGGCTTGTTGCAGGTCATCCATGTTCGGGCTGAAGATCTTCAGCGCGACCATCCCGTACTGACCGGCCATGTTCTCGTTCACGTTGTCGCGAATGGGCTGCGAAAAATTCACGTCGATGCCAGGGATCGCCGTGAGCGCCGCGTTCATCTGCTCCATCAGCGCCTCGAGCGTCGGCGTCGACTTCGGCCACTCGGTCATCGGGCGGAGCTTCACGAAGAACTCGAGGTTGTTCGGCAACGTCGGGTCCGTGCCGTCCTCCGGACGACCGAGCTGACTCATTCGCGCCTCGACCTGCGGAAAGCGGTCGATGATCTCACTGAGGATCGGCTCGATGCGTCTGCCCTCGTTGAGAGCGGTGTTCGAAGGGAGCGTGAACGTCAGGTAGAGCGCGCCCTCGTTGAGCTCGGGCAAGAACTCGCTGCCGCGGGTCGCGAGGATCTGCCCCGCGAGCGCGAGCGCGAGGGAGGCCACTCCGAGCACCGCCCACGGCCTCCGCAGCGACAGGCGGAGGAGCGGGAGGTAGGCGCGCGTCGCCGCGACCAGGACGGGCGACTCGCGATGAACGCGGTTCTTCCGGTAAGCGAACGTCGCGAGCACCGGCACGAGCGTGACCGAGAAGACGAGGCTGCCGACGAGCGCAGCGACGACCGTGTGCGCCATCGGCGAGAAGATGCGTCCCTCGACGCGCTCGAGGAGGAAGATCGGGAGGTACGCCGCGATGATGATGAGGAGCGCAAAGACGGTCGGACGTGCGACGTCGGCGACGGCGAGCCGGATGCGACTCGCGACGGTCTCGGTGTCCTGATCGTCGCTGCGGCCCTGCATTCGATGCACGATCGCGTCGACGATGACGACGGCACCGTCGACGATGATCCCGAAATCGACCGTCCCCATCGAGAGCAGGTTGGCCGACATACCGCGAGCGTGGAGATAGATGAACGCCGACAGCAGCGAGAGCGGGATGAGCGCGGCCACGATGAGCGCGGCGCGAATGTCGAGGAGGAAGACGAATAGAACCAGCGTGACGAGGAGCGCGCCCTCGAGGAGATTTCGACCGACCGTCTTGAGCGTCGTATCGACGAGCTCGGTGCGGTCGTAGAACACCTCGACGCTCGCCCCCTTCGGCAGCACGTTGCCGTTCAGCTCCTTCACCTTCGCACCGACGAGCTTCAGCACGCGCGACGGGTTCTCGCCTCGACGCATGAGCACGATGCCCTCGACGGCGTCGTGGTTGTCGGCCCGGCCGACGATGCCCTGACGCGGCTGCCAGCCGATGCTGACGCTCGCGATGTCCGAGAGGAAGATCGGTGTTCCGCCACGTGAAGCGATCGACACACGTGCGATCTCCGAAACGTCGTGGAACAGGCCTTCGCTGC
>JANXVA010000402.1 GCA_025351875.1 Myxococcales bacterium
CTCGAGATGTTCTGGGTCGCACCTTCGCTGAAGTCGGCGAAGCGGGGGGAGCGCCGCGGTTGATGGAGCTTCGCCACCCCGGTCGGCGGTTCCAGTGTGAGCGCAACTTCGTATAGGGCGCCTTAGGCAACCCTGCACGAGGGGCGCTCGGCCAACGAACCGGCTAGGTCTTCCTGCTCGCCCCGTTCGCCCGCGTAGATGGTGTCGAGACTCCGGCGGCGATACTGCTGGCCGATCCCCTTTCAGCCTTGCCTCCGGCATCGAAGGCAGTGCGCTGCGCGTGCTACCTTCTGCTGACGTTGGGCGCTGCCGAATCGCGAATCCTTGCGGAGGCGCTGGGGCTCTCTGAAGACGAGCGGCTTCGCATTGCGGAAGCGCTTCTTCACAGCGTCGCTCCGGATGGCGTTGCGTCAGCGGATGATCCCGGCACGGCGGCGGAGCTACGCCGTCGAGTTGCTGAGATCGAGGCTGGTGACCGCGCCGGGGTCTCCTGGGCCGAGCTGAAGGACGCCATCGAGCGCGAATGAAGCTCGTCATCCGAGATCTCGCGGCGCGCGAGATACTCGCGGCTGCGAGGTACTACCGCGATGCCGCCGGACCTCGGTTCCGGAAGGCCTTGATCGACGAGATCGGGCGAGCCTTCGAGCGCCTGCTCGAGACTCCGAGCGGATTCCCGTTCTGTGACGAGGAAAAGCTCGTGCGCAGTGTTCTTCTCGAGAGGTTCCCTACCGCGTCTACTACTACGTGACGCAGACGACCTGTTCGTCATCGCGCTCCTCCACGGCCGCCGGCAGCCCGGTCTGTACCGCGGACGCTGAGTGGCTTCTCACGCTACGCGTTGCTCGCGACGACGCCGCGTGGCGTCGGAGAACCCTCTCCGAATGCGTGCATACTGCCCGTTTCCCAATCGTTGCCCCACGCCCTACCATTTCACGTCACCCACCGTCACAGCACGTCGGAGAGACAGGATCCACGACGCGCGGGAAACCCCGCATTCGCGTGTGAGGAGCCGCCTTTTCTCAAGGAGCGCCGCAAATCCCGCCTCCCCGACAAAGGTCTCGTACGGTTAGCCCTCGGGTGGTGAGTGGTTGGGTTGAGGAGCGGGAGCATGGACTTCATCGGTGCAATCGCAGCAGCGTCCGACCCCCCCGGGCGTCGACCAGCAACGCTGGATCGAAACCATCTCCAAGCACCCCGCGCTCGCTTCCTTCGCACCGAGCCGCGGGATCAACCCGGTCACCAAGCAGCCCACGGACTACCCACCCCACCCGGCAGCGGCCCGCGTCCTCGTTGACGGGAACGATGTCGGGCGAATGGAGTGGGCGCAGGACGACTCCAACCCAATCGCCGTCTTTGGGCCCGTGGATGTCGTTGGACCGATCGCTCGGGACATCGCGGTTCTGCTGGGCGCCACGTTCAGGGCGGAGCCAACCACGGAAGCGTGAAGGCGTCGCTTCGTGGAGACACAAGGCGAAGCCCCCCGGAGCGCATTCTCGACCGCTGACCAGGTAACGTGAGAGGATCAGGGAATCGCCCGTAGCGTCGCTCGTCGAACCCATTGGGGCCGGCAGCGCACGGGCCTCACCTGCTCACCCGAGGACCTCCCATGCAGATCGACCGTTCAAAGTTCCTGCTCCTGACGACGAGCCTCTCGGCGGGTGTCGCCCTGGTCGCAAGCGTGGCGGGCGGCGCGGGCTGCTCCTCGACGAATGCCACCGCCGACGCCGGAGCAACCGATGCAACCACCGGCGTGCCCGACAGCGGCGGTGAGCTCGACAGCAGCACGAGCGATGGGGCCGCGGACGGAGGCGATGGCGGCGCGTGTCTAGGCGACGTCGGCAGCCCCACCTGCGAGCTGGGAGCCGACGCCGGCGACGGCGGGCCCGTATGCCAGATGAGCTGCGTTGCAGCGCTCACGAACCTGCGCCCTGCGATTGCCGATCAGGCTGGCAAGTGCCTGCTCGACCTTCCGACGTGCGAAGGCGGCGGCGCCGACGTCGAAGCATGCTTCAGCCAAGCGATCGCCAAGGCGTGCCCCGCGGCCGACGCTCCCGCGTTCTGCGACCGTCTCGCCTCGATCTGCATCGATGCGGGCGCCCCGGACGCGGGCGCCGAGGCGACCTCGAAGTGCGGGGCGATCGCCTCCGCGTTGAACGCCACGGGTCGGAGCACACTCGAGACCTGTGTCATCGAAAGCGGCTGCTTCAACACGTTCGACACGTGCGTCGCTCAGCTCAAGTGATCCCCGTACGCGCCCGTCACGCCGCCCCAGTCAGGCCGCCCGTCGACCGCGTGCCCGGGTCTTCGACCCCGTTCAGCACCAAGGCCGACGGGGACGGCGTGACGATCCTCCTCGACATCCAGCCCGCCGCGGGCGGCACGATCCACGTCAGCAGGGCCTGGATCGAGGTCTGCCGCCCGAAGCCATAGCGCCGCCTGCCGAAGAGGCTTGCAGTAGCGGTTCGTGAACGCCGGTGGGCACCGCTGTGGCGAAACACGATGGACACGGTGAAAGGGACTCTTCCATCCTGACTTTCGCTTCAGAATCGGGGCGACGTTGAAGCGCTAGTCGGCATTCAGCGAGGATGCCGCAAAGGCGACGACTGCGGCCGCGCCGACATCCACGTGTTTCAGGCGCGACACGAGCTTCGTGAGGTGCGCGATGTGGCGCATGTCTTCGCCTTCTTCGTAGTCGGGGCTGATTACGTCGAGAGAGAGCCGGTGCTTCAGCGTGACCCCCGCCTCGTCGAGGACCCTCTTCTGCAGCGTCGCCAGGAGCTGCGTCACGTACGGCTGCTTCCCGATCTTCGGAGACACCGACGACGGGAGGTTGACACCGAGCGTGACGGTCGCCGTTTTTCGATCCTTCTCGACCGCGACCTCGTCGACGTAGAAGACGAGAGCTGCGGCGCCGCTCGCTTCGAGCGCCGCGTCCGGTCGCGAGACGAGCGCCTCGAACGGGAACAGCTCGGCGGAGAGCGTGGCGAAGCCGCCTCCCTCACACGCGACGCCGCGCAGCTCCATGCAGCCCTTTCCGTCCGGCCGCAACTGCGTCGGCTTCGCGCGCCCCTTGGACCGACGATCCCCCGCCGCCGACGAGCAGGCGTCACAGCGTGACGTTGTGCGTAACACCTCGCAGGTCACGCCCCGCCTCCCGAGCCGAGGTCCCTCACGACGCTCAGGGTGAGATCGTCAGCGCGTACTTCTGCACGAGCGCCGGGGGCGGCGACG
>JANXVA010000455.1 GCA_025351875.1 Myxococcales bacterium
CAGGTCCTCCTCGGGATCACCGGCTCCGGCAAGACGTTCACCGTGGGCAACGTGATCGCGCGTTACGGCAAGCCGACGCTGATCATGGCTCCGAACAAGACGCTCGCCGCACAGCTCTACGGCGAGATGAAGGAGCTCTTCCCCGAGAACGCGGTCGAGTACTTCGTCAGCTACTACGACTACTACCAGCCCGAGGCCTACGTCCCCTCGAGCGACACGTACATCGACAAGGACGCGATCATCAACGACCAGATCGATCGCATGCGTCACTCGGCGACGCGCGCGCTTCTCTCCCGTCGCGACGTGATCATCATCGCGAGCGTCAGCTGCATCTATGGCATCGGCTCGGCCGAGAGCTACGCGGGTCTTCTCATCGATCTCAAGGTCGGCGAGGAGTTCCGACGCGACAATCTGCTGCGCATGCTCGTCGACATCCAGTACGAGCGGAACGACATCGATTTCCATCGCGGGACGTTCCGCGTCCGCGGCGACGTCGTCGAGGTCTTCCCGGCGTACGAGTCGGACACCGCCGTGCGGATCGAGTTCTTCGGGGACACGGTCGAGGCGATCCGCGAGGTCGATCCGATTCGCGGCAAGGCCAAGGGGAACCTCGAGCGCTACGCGATCTTCCCGGGCTCCCACTACGTGACGCCGCAAGAGCAAATGCAGAAGGCCGTCTCGCAGATCCGCGAGGAGCTCCGCGAGCGGCTCGATTTCCTCGACAAGTCGGTGCGCTTCGTCGAGAAGCAGCGCCTCGAGCAGCGGACCCTCTACGACATCGAGATGATGGAGCAGATGGGCTTCTGCAACGGCATCGAGAACTACTCGCGCCATCTCTCGAATCGCAAGGAGGGCGACCCGCCCCCCACCCTCATCGACTACTTCCCGAAGGATTTTCTCCTCATTCTCGACGAATCGCACCAGACGGTCCCGCAGATCGGCTCGATGTACAAAGGCGACCGCGCTCGCAAGGAGACGCTCGTCGAGTACGGCTTCCGTCTGCCGAGCGCCCTCGACAACCGGCCGCTCAAGTTCGAGGAGTTCGAGACCCACGTAACGAACTGCATCTACGTCTCGGCGACGCCCGGCGACTACGAGGTGGAGAAGGCCAAGGGGGTCTTCGTCGAGCAGGTCATCCGCCCGACCGGCCTCACCGATCCGCAGATCGAGGTGCGCCCCGTCTCCGGCCAGGTCGACGATCTGCTCGTCGAGATCCGTGACCGCGCCTCGAAGAACGAGCGCGTCCTCTGCACCACGCTGACGAAGCGCATGGCCGAGGATCTCACGGACTACTACCGCGAGCTCGGAGTTCGCATCAAATACCTCCACTCCGACATCGATACCCTCGAGCGCATCGACATCCTGCGCGACCTGCGGCTCGGGGAGTTCGACGTCCTCGTCGGCATCAACCTGCTCCGCGAGGGCCTCGATCTCCCCGAGGTCTCGCTCGTCGCCATCTTCGACGCCGACAAGGAGGGCTTCCTTCGCAGCCCGCGCTCCCTCATCCAGACGATCGGTCGCGCCGCGCGTAACTTGAATGGGCGGGTGATCATGTACGCCGACCGCGAGACGGTGGCGATGAAGCGGGCGATGTCCGAGACGGACCGCCGACGCGTGATCCAGGAGGCGTACAACAAGGAGCACGGCATCGTGCCCGCGACGGTCATTCGTGCCGTCATGAACATCAATCCCGCGGCAGGAACGACCGACTATTACGAGATCCCGAAGATCCCGAAAGCCGGCAAGAACGGGAAGATCGCAGACGTCGACACGTCCGAGCAGATCAAGGCGATGCGCGCGGAGATGTTCTCGGCGGCGGAGGCGCTGGACTTCGAACGCGCCGCGCGCCTGCGCGACGAGCTGAAGCGCCTCGAGGCCGTCGCCGGCAAGGAGGGCCAGGGGGCCGATGGCGGCGTCGCGTACGACCCGTACGCGGGCACCGCGAAGAAGGCGAAGTCGCGTGGCGCGCGCGGTGCGAGCAGCTCGAACAACGCGGCGAGCAAGGCAAAGGCGGGCGGCGGCGGGCGCGGTCGCTACAAGCGCTGAGGTCACTCAAAAGCGCGCGCGTGCATGGCGGCGATCCGCTCAGGGAGTGAGCGGGTTACAGATGGGGCGCGCGAAGGCGCACAGTTCGCAGGCGACGGTCTCGTCCTGGCCGAGCGCGCAGGGAACATGGATGCCTGCGGGGGCCGGCCTGAGGCAGTTCGGTTGCACCGATGAAGTGACGTCGTTGCCCGTCGCGAACGATACGAGGCAGCCGTTGCACACGCTCACCGGGAACTGAAACTCGGGCGACCCCGCGGCGCTTCCGGTCGCAGGGTCGCTGCCGAGGAGGTCGACGTGGACGACGACCGTGTGCGACGCCTGGCGGTTTGGGAGACTCGCGAGCAGGATGTCTCGCGTCGGCGCGTCGATGCCGATGAAGTCCGTGAGGCCGTAGCCGCCCCCCTCGACAAAGCCCGCGGTCGTCTGCGTGAATTCGCGGATGAGTGTCCCGTCGGCTTCGGTCACCTTGACGTGGACGCCGCTGATGCTCGTGGCGACGGCCTTGTCGACGCTCTGGACGAGGGGCTTGGCGGTGGCTCGGCACGTCCATTTCAGAAAAAGCGCCAGCCGGCGTGAATTGCAGCAGTCCCCACGGAGGTCACTCTCCGCAGGACACGCGCTCGTGCCGGCTTCGCGCACGTAGACGAGCTTCGCCGACGGAGTCGCGAGGCTCTCCTTCACCCATGACGTGATCGCGAGGACGCTCACGAGAGCTACGGCCGCACGCACGCACCGATGCTCACACGTTTCGGCGCCGCCGCGTGACGCGCTTTCACGCCGGAGCGCGAGGTGTACACGTCCCATCGTCGCAGCGCCCCGTGAGGCGCAGGCGATTCTTTGCGAACCAGCGGTAGCTGGCGTCGAGGAGCTGGGTGATGCCGGGCAAGCGCGTCAGCGCGACGACCGGCGAGAGGCCGACCGCCGCGTACATCCTGCGGAAGACCTCGACGCCGTCGATGAACGACCCGTCTGCCGTGCGCGCCTGGATGCGCGCCATGAGGTCGTCCTGCGTTCGACCGATGCTCGCCGCGTCGAAGCCCGGCGCGGCGATGTCCGTGAAGAGGACGCGCGACTTCCGGTCGAGCCGCCGCACGAAGGCGATCTCCTTCGTGCACAGCGGACAGTCGCCGTCGAAGAAGACCTCGAGCTGCGGCGTGTCGAGGGTCGTTGCGCTCATAGGAGGTGTCCCGATCGGCGCGCCTTCGTCTCGAGGTACGCGCGGTTGTGTGGCCCTGGCTCTATCGAATGCGGAATGCGTTCGGCTGGTATTCCATGCGCCGCCAGCTGCAGGAGCTTGTCTGGGTTGTTGGTGAGGAGCTGCACCGAGCGCACGCCGAGGGTGCGCAAGATCGACGCTGCGATCCCGTAGTCGCGTTCGTCGTCGCGGAAGCCGAGCGCGATGTTCGCGTCCACGGTGTCGAGACCGCGCTGCTGCTGGAGCGCGTACGCGCGGATCTTGTTCGTCAGCCCGATGCCACGTCCTTCCTGACGCAGATAGAGCACGATCCCCCTCGGCAGCCCGCCCACGTGCAGGAGCGAACGCTCCAGCTGGTCGCGGCAGTCGCAGCGAAGCGAGCCGAGGACGTCACCGGTGAGGCACTCGGAGTGCAGCCTCACCGGGACGCTCTCGGCCGCCCATACGTCGCCTCGGACGATCGCGAGGTTCTCGCGGTCGTCACGGTCGTTCGAGAACACGAGCACGCGAAAGTCGCCGAAGCGGGTCGGTAGATCCGCGGCGGCTTCCACGCTCACGCGGGCCGAGGGAGATCGCAGGGCGTCCATCATTCACTCCGGGAGGAGCACCGTGTCGATCACGTGGATGACGCCGTTCGACGTCGCGATGTCGGCCTTCGTGACCGTGGCCTTGCCGACGTGGAGGCTGCCGCTGCTCGCGTCGAGCTTGAGCTCCTTGCCCGAGACCGTCTTCGCGGTCGTGAGCTTCATCGCGGCGGCCGAGCCGACGTTGCCGGAGACCACGTGGTACGTGAGGATCGCCTTGAGCTTCTCCTTGTTCTCCGGCTTGAGGAGGCTCTCGACCGTGCCTGCGGGCAGCTTCGCGAATGCCTCGTCGGTGGGCGCGAAGACGGTGAAGGGCCCAGTGCCGCGCAGCGTGCTCTCGAGGTCCGCCGCCTTGACCGCGGCAACGAGCGTCTTGAACGACCCGGCGTTGACGGCGGTATCGACGATGTCGGACTTGGCGACGGTGCCGGCGGTGGTCGGCTCCTGAGCGGGCATGTTCTCGCCCCCGCAGGCGACGAGCGCGAGCGCGGCGGTGACGACGACGGAGCTGAACGAGAGACGAAGCATGGGAGACCTCTTGGAGGAGTGCCGGAAGCGCCGGCGTCGCTTGGCTGGGGACCCAACCACAGACCTATGTCTAGTTCTTGTCCAACTTATGTCAAGCTATTGACCGAAGCTTGTCCATGAGGGATGCTGTGGGAATGTCCAAGGGTGCGGTGACACTCCCCAAAGGCGACGCGGAGACGCTTGCCGGCGCCTCGATCCGCGTCGTCTCGAACCGGACAGGCATCGCGGCCGACACGCTGCGCATGTGGGAGCGTCGCTATGGATTCCCGCTTCCCGCGCGCCGGCCCGGAGGAAGCCGTGTCTACTCCGAGGACGACGTCGCACGGCTCCACCTCGTCGCTCGTGCGGTGAACGCCGGGTTTCGGCCGAGCGAGGTCGTCTCGCTGCCGTCCGCGGATCTGGCGAAGCTCGTCGACGCGTCGGTCGCCGACACGTCTCCGCGGGGGAGCGGCGCCGCGGGCGCGCGCAAGGGAGCGGGACAGCCGGTCGGGCCTGCGCCGTCGCTCGACGCGGTGATCGATGCGCTGCGCGGCGATGACATCGCGAGCGTTCGCTCGCTCCTGCGCGCTGCGTCCGTGTCGCTAGGGCCTCGCGCGTTCGTCACCGAGCTCGCGCACCCGCTTGCGGTGCGCGTCGGCGAGCTATGGGCCGACGGCAACCTCGAGGTGCGTCACGAGCACCTCGCGAGCGCGTGTCTCACCTCGCAGCTTCATCTCCTGCTCGGTGCGCTCGACGACGGGGAGCGGTCGCCCAGTGTCCTGCTCGCGACGCCGCCGGGGGAACCTCATCTCCTCGGTCTCGACATGGTCGCCGTCTATCTCGCGGCCAACCTCGCGGCGCCGCACGTTCTCGGTGCCGACACGCCGACCGCGCAGATCGTCGCTGCTGCGATGGCCTTCGGCGTCGATGCCGTCGGAATTTCCATCTCGCTGGCCGCGGAGCGACGGGCCGCCGCTCGTGCGGTGAAGGCGCTGGCCGAGACGCTTCCTCCACGCACCGAGCTCTGGCTCGGTGGTGCTGGTGCGCCGGCCGTGGCCGCGGGCGCTCCGGCGGCGCGCATCACGTCGACCTGGGCGGAGGTCGACGCGGCGCTTGCGGGATTGCGTGCTCGTCTCAAACAGGCCTGAAAATAGGCCGATCAGAGCACGTCGGTACGGCCCGCGGCCTTCAGCGCGTCGACGATCAAGCGGACATCTTGAGCGCGTTCGCGCGGGATGACGAGAAGAGCATCCTCCGTCTCCACGACGACGAGGTCGTTCACGCCCACGAGCGCGACGACCTTCTTGCCCTTGCCGAGGGTGCGTACGAGGTTGTTCTTCGAATCGATGGCGACTGCACCCGCCGAGAGCGAGTTGCCGGCTTCGTCCGGCGCGCCGAGCTCCCAGGCCGACTGCCAGCTGCCGACGTCGTTCCACCCGAACTCGCCGGGAACGACCGCGAGCCCCTCGGCCTTCTCCATCACGCCGTGATCGATCGAGACGCTGGGGAGGGTAGGGAAGACGGCCTTCAAGACCTCCGCCGCGTTTGCTCCGCCCGCCGCCGCGTCGATCTTCGCGACGCCGCTCGAGAGCTCCGGCAGATGGCGGACGACCAGCTCGGCCATGTCGCGCGCGCGGAAGAAGAACATGCCGGCGTTCCACAGGTGACGCTTGCCGGCGAGGAACTGCTCGGCCGTCGCGCGATCGGGCTTCTCGACGAAGCGAGCGACGCGCTTCGCGCCCGTGTCGCCTTCGATCGGTTCACCAAGCTCGATGTAGCCGTAGCCGGTCTCGGGGCGCGTCGGCACGATGCCGACGGTGGTGACGCGTCCGCTCTCCGCGCTGCGCAGCGCGCGCGCGAGGACACGACGGAACTCCTCCTCGTCGGCGATGAAGTGGTCGCTCGGGAGCACCGCGACAAGGGCGTCGGGATCGAGTCGCGCGATCGTCGCCGTCGCCCATGCGATGCACGGCGCGGTGTTGCGCGGCGCCGGCTCGCAGAGGATCTGCGAGCGCGGGACGCCTGGAACGGCCTTCGCCGTCGCGTCGGCGAGATGCTCCCCGGTGACGACGACGACGCGGTCCTCGGTCACGAGCGGCGCGAGCCGGCGGACGGTCGCCGCGAGGAGCGTCTCCTCGCTCTCGCCTGCCAGCGGCAGGAGCTGCTTCGGCCTCGAGGAACGCGAAGCTGGCCAGAACCTCGTACCCGCCCCTCCCGCCATGATCACCGCGTAGACCTTCGGCATCGGCGGAGGATGCCACAAGTCGGGCTGCGCTGGGCACCACGATGGCCGAAAAGTCGCGTGATCACGGGACCTCCTCTATGACGGAGGTCTCTTGTTGCGCTCGGCTTTTCTCCTCGTTGTCCTGGCGTTTGCGACCCTCGGCCTCACGGCTTGCGAGCGGGACGGAGTCCCTCCTCTCGTCGAGGTGAGCGAGGTCTCACCACGTGAGATCGAGGTCGGCGACCGGATGGAGCTCCGCGGTGCCGGGTTTCCGCAAGGCCGGACGGCGCGCGTGACCTTCCGTGGGACATTGCTCCGCCCCGGCCGACAGCCCATCCATGGCGCCAGCATCGAAGCCGACGGCGTCGTTGCCGCCGCCGGTCGCATCGATGTCGTCGTCAGCGAGCCGCTCGAAGACCGCTTCTGCGGCCACGGTGACAAGGCCGCGCACACCACGATGACCGGAGACGTCGAGGTCGCGTTCGCGTCGAGCGCGCCCGGCGCACCTCCTCTCGTCGGCGTGATGCACGGGATGACGCTCGACATCACGCCTTCGTCGGTGCGAGCGAGCGTCGTCGAGTCACGAGCGGTCGAAGGCGCCCACGTCCTCTCGTTCCTCGGCGTGACGCCCGGCGTCGCCACTCCGCGTGGCCTGCCGATCGAGAAGCTCGCGCCCGGATCCCCCGGCGATCAGGCGGGATTCCAGCCTGGAGATCTGATCAGCGCGGTCGACGGCGTCCATGTCCGCGAGGTCTCCGACGTCACGCCTGCGTCGGCGAGGAGCGCCCAGATCACGCTGCGCCACGGCGACTCAGGGAGCGAAGAGACCAAGACGGTCGCGATGATTGGCTACGCCGGCGAGCGTATTCCGCTCGAGTATGGCCCAGCGCTGCTCGTCGTCGGCCTGGCGCTCGCCGTGCTCGTGCTCCTCATCATCCCCGCGCCGGCCGTCGCCTCGGCGCTCGAGCTCCGCCTCGCGCGCCGCCTTCGGGTCGCGGGGCTGAAGAGCACTGCGCTCGCGCTCTTCGGCCGCGGGCCTCGCGCCATAGGCTCGGCGCTCGCGTCGGTCCTCATCGGGACATTTGCGCTGGGACCGCACGTGATAGGGGCCGAGCTCGACGGAGCCGTGCTGCTCGTCGCCGCCATCGCCCTCTTCCTCGCCTCTCGTGTGGCCTCCGCCGGCGGCGTGAAGGCGTCCGCTCGTGCGGCGTTCGATGTGGTGCTGCCAGGTCTCGTACTCACGGCCGCCGTCGCGGGGAGCGTGATCCACGGCGGCGCCCTCCACCTCGCCGAGCTCGTGCGCGCGCAGGGCGGTGCGCCCTGGGAGTGGAGCGCGCTCCGACAGCCGGTCGCGTCCGCCCTCGCGTTCTCCTACGTCGGCGCGCTGCTCGTGATGCTCCGCACACGTGACGACGTCCGGCTCCTCGCGGATGCCCGGATCGACGACGGTGACAGCGTTGTACCGGCCTCTTCCAGGGCGATGCCCTCTGCCGCGAAGAACGGACGGCTGCTCGAGCGTCTCGGGCTGATCGTCGCCTCGGGGCTCGGCGTCGCGGTGTTCTTCGGCGGCT
>JANXVA010000586.1 GCA_025351875.1 Myxococcales bacterium
AGCCGCCCGCGGGCGGCGGGAAGCGGAGCCTCGTCGCGGCGGCCTTCATGCACGCGATCGACTCGACCGAAATCTCGCACGCCGCGTACTCCTCGACGCGCGCCACCCGCCCGTCGGGACCGATGCGGAGCACGACGGCCACGCGTCCGTCCTGCGCGGGATCGCGCACGAGCCCGCGGCGATAGCAGGCGCGAAAATCACGGTGTGTCGCCTCGACCGCGAGCTCGGTGGGCGTGCGATCCTTCGTGCGCGTGATGAAGTCCTGATCGATCGGCTCTGCGGGCACCGTGGGTGCACCGGCCGCGACGGGAGGGGCCGACCACGGTGGCGGCTGCGGAAACCAAGGCTGACCCAGCTCGCCGGGGGGCGGGCACACCGTGAAGCGATCCACCCCGCCTGCGCGGATCTCGAGCTCGGCAACCTCGGCCACCGGCGTACGACCCTTCGACGGATCGATCGGCACCATCCCGGGCTCGCCACCGCAGCTCGAGAGGAGCGGCGACGCGCCGAGCGACGCGAGGACGCCTGCTGTCATGAACGTTCTGCGCATCGGCGGCCGGCGAAGGATACACGCGTTTCTGCTAGGGTCGCCACGTGGCACGGCCCCGGAGCAATAAGGGTGGCTACGAACCGAGCACGCTCTTCGCTGCAGCCGCGCGACGCGAAGCCGTGAGCACGGGTGCGGTCCCGCTTGCCGAGCGCATGCGGCCCGCACGCGTCGAGGACTACGTCGGCCAGGATCACATCGTCGGGCCGGGCAAGCTGCTCGCCAATGCGATCGACAAGGATCGCGTGCCCTCGATGATCCTCTGGGGCCCGCCGGGCGTCGGAAAGACGACGCTCGGCAAGGTCATCGCCTCGAAGACGAAGTCCGTGTTCGTACAGTTCTCCGCCGTGCTCGGCAGCATCCAGGAGCTGCGTGACATCGTCGCGGCCGCCAAGGAACGACTCGACTACCGCGGCGAACGCACGCTCGTGTTCGTCGACGAGATCCACCGCTTCAACAAGGCGCAGCAGGACGCCTTTCTCCCGCACGTCGAGGCGGGGACGATCACGGTGATCGGCGCCACCACCGAGAACCCCTCGTTCGCGGTGAATGCCGCGCTGCTCTCGCGCTGCAAGGTGTTCCGCCTGGAGTCGCTCGGCGAGGAGGCCCTCGTCTCGATCCTCGAGCGCGCCCTCACGGACAGCGACCAGGGCCTCGGAGGAGGCGAGGTGACCGCGGACCCCGAGGCGATTCGCACGATCGCGCGGCTCGCGCGCGGCGACGCCCGACGCGCGCTCTCCGTCCTCGAGTCCGCAGCGGAGTACGCCCGCTCGCGCGGCCAGACCGCGATCACCACGGAGGGCCTCGCGGCTTCCGAGGAGAGGGCGCCGCTCCTCTACGACAAGGCTGGGGAGGAGCACTACAACGTCATCAGCGCCTTCATCAAGTCGATGCGGGGCTCCGACCCGGATGCCGCCGTCTACTGGATGATGCGCATGCTCGAGGCCGGCGAGGACCCCCTCTTCGTGCTTCGGCGCATGATGATCTTCGCGAGCGAGGACGTGGGAAATGCCGACCCGCGCGCCCTTGTGGTCGTCACGAGCGCCGACGCCGCCTTCCGGCGCATGGGCCTACCCGAGGGCCTCTACCCGATGACGCACGCGGCGCTCTATCTCGCGTGCGCGCCCAAATCGAACGCGGTGAAGAACGCCTGGCAGCGCGCCAGGGCGCTCGTCGAGGCACACGGGAGCCTTCCCGTTCCGATGAAGCTCCGAAACGCCGTCACGAAGCTGATGAAGGAAGACGGCTACGGCACGGGCTACAAATACGCACACGACTACGACGACGGCGTCGTCCCGGGCGAGACCTATTTGCCCGACGAGATCGTCGGTGAGCCGATCTACGAGCCGACCGAGCACGGTGAGGAGACGCGAATCCGTGCGCGTCTCGCGGCGCTGCGACAGGCCGCGGCGGCGCGGCGTGGCGACGGCGACGGCGACTGACGGCCCGGCGCATTGCGTCTCGAGACCACAGCCGCGACAATGGCCCGGGAGGCCTCGCCATGTTCCATTCTCGCTCCACATTCGCGACCGCGCTGATCTTGTCGCTCGGCACTGCGCTCGCGCTGCTGTTCGAGAGCGGAGAGGCACACGCGACCGGCCCCACGTGCGACATCGGCAGCGGGCCCGCCGCGTGCATCGCCGCGATCCAGGGCAGCGGCGCAGGCCGGGTCGTCAACGACATCTTCCGTGACGCGAAGGGCCGCGATGCGATGCAGCTCCCGGTCTACGGGACGCTCGTCCCGATCGACAAGATCTTCCCCGCTTGCACGGTGCCACCGACCCAGGGCGCTCCGTCGGCGGGCTGCAACCCAGGCGTCTCCAACCCGCCCTACGACTGCCCTGGCGGGTACACGTGCGCGCCGCCGGGAGCGATCACGTTTGCGAGCGTGAGCGCCGCGGTGAACGGCAAGCCCGATCGCAAGTGGGGTCACCCGTGCCGGCTCAGCGATCACACCCTCACCGCCGGATGCCCGAACTACGCGTCGTGCGTCGCCGACGGCGCAGCGGGCGGCTACAACCCGTGGGAAGGGCTCGTCTTCGATCTCGGTGGCCCGTCGAACCAGGTCGCCATCTTCGCCGACAACGACCACGGCCCGCAGCCCTGCGAGTCGGTCGAGTACACCGTGTTTCTCACCAACGATCCGAAGGCTCGAGACATCGTGCTCGCGCCGACGACGACCGGCGCGGACCCGAGCAAGTGGAACCGGGCCGTCCTCAAGAAGATCTACACGAAGGGTTGGGCCGACATCCGGCCGACCGATCCCACGAAGGCGGCGACCTGCGGCGACACCCCCGATTACGCCGTCGAGGAAGACTCGATGGTGCCGATCTACGCGATGCCGTGCGGGATCAACTTCCGCTACGCGGCGATCGTCGCGGGCAACGACGGTCTCGACTTCCCCTCCTGCGCCTTCAACTCGATCGAGGCCGAGCTGGACTCCGTCGCAGGGCTCACCGAGACGGGCGACGCCGTGTGCCCCGACAAGGACGGCGACTCGTTCGTCGACTGCACCTGTGCCGGCGCACCGAAGGTCTGCGACTGCGACGACAACGATCCGCTCACCCACCCGAACGCGCCGGAAGCGTGCAACTCGACGAAGGACCTGAACTGCAACGGCGTGACGCCCGAGGCATGCCCGCCCGGTCGCGGGTGCGCGGCGGGAGTATGCGTGCCCTTCTGCGGAGGTGAGCTTGGCTGCCCCCCCGGCTCGACGTGCCAGCCTGTCGGCGCGAGCGCGCTCTGCGTTCCTAACGACTGCACCGTGGGCGGCTGTCCTCCCGGTGCGACGTGCGATGCGACCTCGAAGAAGTGCGTCCCGAATTGCGACGTCGGCGTCGTGTGCCCGACGGGCCAGAAGTGCGTGGCCGGCGCGTGCCTCGACCCGTGTCGCGACGTGAAATGCGCGGCCGGCTTCACCTGCAAGGACGGCGTCTGCAACCCGCCGTGCAGCTGCTTCGCGGGCGACGTCGGATGCACCGGCACGAACAAGTGTGATCGACCCGCGGACGGTGGCGCGGCCACCAATCAGTGTGTCACTCCCGACTGTCTCGGCGTGTCGTGCGCCGCTGGTCAGCACTGCACGGCGGGGAAATGCCTCGGGTTCTGCGACGGGGTGAAGTGTCCCCCGGGGGAAGTCTGCATTCCCCCGGCGACGACGGACGCGGGCGCCGACGCGGGCGCCACGAGCTACGGCTGCGTGAACCTCTGCGCGGGGATCTCGTGCGTCGCACCAGACAAGTGCGATCCGGCGACGGGCAAGTGTGTCGCTCCCCCGAGCCCGGACGGCGGCGGGCTCCAGCCGACGCCTCCGCCCGACGGAGCGGGAGGCGCCGACGGCGGCGCGTTCGACGACAGCTTCGGCGCGCCGTCGGACGAGACGAGCGGGTGCGCTTGCACGACCGCGGGCTTCGCACGCATGTCGGCCACGACCGTGGCCGTCGGGGCGCTCCTCGGGGTCATGCTGGTGCTGCGCCGGCGTCGACGCCGCCACTAGACGACGCGCCCGCACGGGGCGACGCGCCAAGGGGGCGCGGACTGGGGCGACAATGAGCGGCGCCGCGCCGCAGCGAGCAAGTCCGCCACAGTCGAGAGCCAGTCGGCGTTGGGAATAACCGAAGGCACGGCCGAATTGTCGAAGCGACGGTGCCGCGTGGCCGAGCACGCCGTTGGCGCAAGGCTTGCTACCTGCGTGGAATGCCGAGACGGCTTGCTCCTGACAAGCTTGCCCTCGAGGTCGGGCAGCGCATCCGCGAGATACGAATCGCGGCAGGCTTGACGATCGAAGAGCTCGCGAAGACCAGCAAGCTCGGCTCGAAAGGCCACCTCTCGAACATGGAGCGTGGCCTCGTCCGGCCGAACATCCAGACGCTGAAGCTCATCGCGAACGGACTCGGTGTGCTCCCGCTCGACCTCATGACCTTCCCCAAGAAGGACGCCCGTCAGAAGCTCGTGGAGATGAGCCGGAGTCTGTCCGCGAAGCAACTGAACGTGGTCTTGCGCTGGCTCGTCAAGAACCTCCCCGCGACCGGCCGATGAGAGGCCCGCCCGAAAATACCCCCGCGTCGCGTCCGGGCGTCAGCCCCGCGCTTGCAGAGTCCTCACACGGGGGCGCACGGTGCCGCTAGCATCCGATGTCGTGACCGCGGTGAAACCCCCTGACCGTACCAGCGCGGCGAACGCGTCCGGCGTACGAGGCGTCCTCCAAGGGCTGCGCATCGTCGTGGTCGACGATGACGACGACGCACGCGATCTGCTCGCCACCGTGCTCACGCAGCGTAGCGCGGAGGTCTTCGTCGCCGAGACCGCCGCCGACGCATTCGAGCTCGTTCAGCGTGAGCTCCCCAACGCGCTCATCTCGGACATCGCGATGCCGGAGGAGGATGGCTACATGCTCATCGGACGCGTGCGCCGCCTGCCCGAGGATCGAGGCGGCAAGACGACCGCGATCGCCCTGACCGCGTACGCTGGTCGCGCCGACCGCAAGCGCGCACTCGACGCCGGCTTCGACACGCACTTCTCGAAGCCGGTCGACATCGACAAGCTCGTCCTCGCGCTCGCGATGCTTCGGCCCGGTTACGACGCCGGCGCCGGCGACCCTCCGTCAACCTGAACGCTCAGTCGAGCAGCGAGAGCGCGGACTGGATCTCGGAGGCCGCGTGACTGTCGCCCTTCGACGTCGCCGTCGCCAGGCCGGTCTCGAGCCACTCGCGAGCCTCCTCCTTGCGGCCGGCTTCGTCGAGCATC
>JANXVA010000588.1 GCA_025351875.1 Myxococcales bacterium
GCGAAGCGCCTTTGCGTGCATGATGCACGAGTACGACGGCGACCTGGTAGCGGCGCTGAAGGCCGCGCAGGAAGTCGAGCAGCGGTGCGACCTCCGCGGACGCGTTCTCGTCGACCCTGTGGAGACGGACAAATGGGTCTAGCACCAGCAGCGCGGGGCGCAGCGCGCGCACCGTGTCCTCGAGCCGCGTGCGATCGAGCTCGATGTCGAGCCGCACGACGGGCGCGATGATGACGTGGATGTCGAGCGCGTCGAGCGCCGTGTTCGTGGCAGCCGCGATGCCGACGAGCCTCTGGCGAACGACCGCGAGCGAATCCTCCGCCGCGAAGAGCAGCACACGCCCCCGCCGCACCGTCGGAAAGCGACCCAGGCACGGCGTGCCCGACGCGACGGCGACGGCCATGTCGAGCGCGAGGAACGACTTGCAGCACTTGGGCTCGCCGCCGACGATGCCGACGGCTTCGGCGGACCACAGCCCCTCGATGAGCCAGCGCTGCTCTTCGGGTTGGACCTCGAGTTGGTGCGCCAGGCGCACGGGCAGCGCCGTCATCGCCGCTTGGCCTTCTGCGCAGGAGCTTGTTCCTGCGGTAACGCGAAGATCTCGAAGAAGAGCTTCTCGTCGATCTGGCGAGCGTCTCGCTCGGCGGCTGCGATCAAGAGCTCGTGGGCCATCCCGGTCAGCGTGCGGTAGTTGCCGGCCGAGTGCTCGGCGAGCGCCGTGATCACCGCGGGCGTCATCAGCTGCGCGTTGCCCGCGGCCGAGATCACGTGCCGCAAGAAGTCCGACAGCTCGCTTGGGCTCGCGGCTTCGAGCTCCACGTGCGTGCGGATCCGACTCTTGAGCGGCAAGAGGTCCTCGCTCTTGAGCTTCTCGCGAAGGCGCGCGTCGCCCGCGAGGATCACGAAGAGCAGCGTGCGCGAGTCGTAGTCGCGGCTCGAAAGCAGCCGCATCTCGTTGAGGACGAGCGACGGCATCTCCTGCGCCTCGTCAATGACGAGGACCGGGCGGATGAGCGTCGCATCGACGTGCGCCTGCCACTTCTCGCGGATCGCCTTGAAGCCACCCCAGCGATTGCGCGGCGTCAGCGACACGCTGAAGAGATCGCCGAGCTCACGGTAGAAGTCGGAGACGCCGCTCTGCGGATGGTCGATGGATCGCACCACGACGTCGCGCATGCGCGAGAGGCGATCGTCGAGGATGCGCAGCGCCCAGGACTTGCCACCCCCGGGGGCGCCCGTGAGCATCGCGAAGCCTCCATCGCGCAGGTACATCTCGGAGCGACGGCCGAAGGCGTCGAGCCGCGGCGAGCAGTAGAGCCCCTCGACGGGCACACCCGATGCGAAGGGATTCCATTTGAGCCCGTAGAGCGAAAGCAGGTGGGCTGGGGTCATCGTCGTAGTCGATTGCGTCGCATGGTTCATCGGGACGTCTCCTCGTTGTCTTGGTCGTCGTCGCCGCGATCGACGACGTCGTGTTTCGGCAGGTACGCGGGCGGCAGGCCCGTGTCGCGGTGGGTGTCGATCAGCTTCCTGAGCAGCGGCGCCATGCCCGCGGGCTTCGGCGCCGGCGCAGGGGCGGAGGCGACCGGTGCGAGCGCACGGCGGAGACCGTCGGCGTTCCGCTGCTTGTCGAGCGGGTACAGCGTCGCGAGGATCACGCGGGTCTTCGCATCGATCACGTCGACGGTCGACAGATCCCATCGCGCGTAGCGGACATCGAGCCGCTCGATGTGCCGAAGACGCGACGGCACCTCGAAGCGCACGCCTTTGATCGAGACGGTGCCGTCGCTCCGCCGCTGCGTGCGCATTTCGTGGAGGCGAAAGGCGCGGCGCAGCTCGTCCGCGCCGGGACACGGCCGCCCAACGCTGGGCCCCGCAAGCATCTTCGCGACCGGCGACATGCCGATCTCGGAGTGCGGCGAGCGGTTGTATTCGAGCTCGAGCCACGCCTGCGTCGCCTCGTTGAGGAGCGACAGCGTCAGCTCCGGCACGCCCTCGAGCATCGGCAAGAGCCGCCCTTCGATCTGGCCCCAGAAGACCTCCTGTTTGCCGTTCTGATACGGGCTGTAGTCGAGCGTTGGCGACCACACGATCGACAGATCACGCAAGCCGGCCTGCGTCTCGCCCGCCTTCATCGCCGAGCCGTTGTCGGTCATCAGTGCGCTCGGCAAGTCGCGCTTCTGAAAGCCCTGACAGAGCCCGTGCACGAAGCTCTCGGTCTCCTCGTCGAGGTACCACTGCGCGTGGCAGCCGACGCGTGACAGATCATCGAGCATGCCAAACAGCTTCGGCACCTCCAGTGTCCCCGCGCGCGTCACCACCTTGCGTGATCCGAAGTGGAAGTCCGAGTGCCAGAGCCCGTGGACGTGCGTCGCCTCGTAGCTGCGCACCTCAAGGGCCTCGAGTCGCGCGCGAGCGCGCTCGGCGCCCGGGCGATTCGAGTTGGGCGCGCGTGGGCGCCGGACAAGCCGCGCGTCCTTCATATAGCGACGCAACGTCGTGTAGCTCGGACACTCTCCGACCGCCGGGTCCTCCTCGCAGACGACCTCGAAGTTGTCGGCGTGCAGCTGGTAGCTCCACGTCGGGTGAGCGTCGTACTGCGCGCGCAGCGCTGAGCGCAGCAACGGCGTCATCGACGGGTGCGTGCCCGAGTCCCTCCGGATCTTCTTGCGCAACGCCCCGATGCGATCGACACCGGCGTTGCGCGCCTGGTAGTACCAACGCTCGATCGTGGGCGCCCCGAAGCTCACGGGCTCGCCCGTCGCCGGATGTATCCACGTCCTCTTCGAGAGCGCGTCGAGCAACATCACGAGCTCGCCGCGCGACGGCGGTGACGCGAGCAGCGGTCCCACGATCGCAAAGCGCAACTCGGCCCACCGATCGTGGACGGATCCACCTCGTCTGTCGCTCATTTCGCGGCTCCTTCATCGCGACCCCAACGGATCGCCTGTCCGATCTCGTACGGGAGCTCGCCGCGTTCCGGAACGTGCCATCTTCTGCGGGCGTCAGCCGACCATCGAATTGCTCCCTCCGGAACGCGTCGTCACCGGCGTGATGAAGTCGAGCAGTCGAAAGAGACGCATCCACGCCTCGCATTCCACGAAGCGCTCGAGGAGCGACGCTGGCAGCGTCGCCGGCGACACCGCCGGAACCCACAACGCACGCGCCGCGCGCCAGAACGGCGTCGCCGTGAAGACCTCCCGCCACCACGTCCGCCATCGCGCGAGCGTCCGGCGGCTCGCACCGATCGCGCGCCGGAGCTCCGCGGCGCGACGCGCGTTCGCGCCGTGCCGCAGTGCCGTCACGAGAGCCACGACCGCCCCGAGGTACACCTTCGGTCCGAGGAAGCGCACCGACGGCGGCGTCGTCCGCTTCCGGCAGCCGTCCTCGGCGCAGCAGAAGCTGTGCCGCCGATCGTAGCCGTCAGGCGGTGCGGCGACCCAACCTCGAGGCTTCCGCCCGTAGCCCGCGCTGTGGAGCGCGCCCCCGCACGAGCAGCCCGTCGCCCTCGCGATCGCCGCGAGATCCTCGTCGCACTTCAGCAGCAACACGTAGAGCCTGGAGTCCTCCAGGATCTTGAGGCACATAGGCGATCTCCTTCCTTCTTTCGTTTGAAGAATGGAGAAGCGCCCCCTCCGGGCTTGATGGTCAAGCTTTGCGAGGGGGCGCCGCTATTCCCATCACCGTGCGCGCCCGGGGAGGAGCCGTCACGCCGCCGGGATCACGCTCATGCACAACCGGGCGCCTCCGTGAGGTCGGCTTCTACCGAGACCTCTCCGACGCGTACGTGACCCAAACGATAACGCCGAGGTATCGTATCGACGCGGACGACGCGAGCGCAGGAGGCCCGCGGTGACGCACGGGCTCCGTGAACTCCAGCCAGCAGAGCTGACGCTCGAACTCGAGAACGTCGCCGTCCCGCTTCTGGTCGAACAGCTCCGTTCGCGCGCCGCAGGACACTGCATGCGCGTGGCCGACCTCGATACCGAACTGATGGTGCGTCTCTGCGCTCGACTTCGCGCGGAGCTTCCGAACACAACCGTCGTGGTGCTCACGGACGGCCGGGCGCATGTTCCGGCGGAACTGAGTGTGACGAGCACGAAGCTCGTCGA
>JANXVA010000600.1 GCA_025351875.1 Myxococcales bacterium
ATCTGTGAGCGAGATCGCCGGATACGTGATGCTCACGGTATTGTCGCAGTGAGTCACCTCGCTGTAGGAGCAATCGACGACCGCCGCCTTGAACCCGGGACAGCACTCGCCCAGGTGAATGACGGTCTTCTCGCATTCGATCTCATCCTCGCGAAAGCCGTTGCAGCTCACGCCGAGGCTGATGACGATCGCCGTGACGACCGCGACGACGCCACGGAAAAGCTCGAGCGCAGCGGCCTCAAAACCGGCTCCGAGGGCTACCGTCGGTCCCCAGATCGATGTCACCGGCACACCTCCCTGCGCATCGAGGCTCAGCTGTCCGAGGACATAGAGGCTTGCGCGATCCCCCGCTCGCTACACATCGCGAGCTCGACGCCGACGACCGAGCTCTTGAAGAGCGCTCGCTGGGCGAGACCACCGTGCGCTCGGAGAGCGAAGCCACTCTTGCCGGTTCGCACCAAGGCGACGCTTCCTCCGCACGGGACGTCGACCGTCCGGGCCTTCCGCAAGGCAGCGTCGATCTCGCGCCGCTTGCGAGGCTCCCGTGCGTTCAGGAACAGGTCGTCGCGCTGGAGGATCCGGTGCTTGCCGCAGGTCACGGTGACCGTGCCACCGCTGACTCGCTGATACGCGCCGTCGACGATCACCGCGCGAAGGTCCGGGTCGACGACCACGACCCCCGTGGCCCGAGGCTAGGTTCGGCCGATCGTCCATGGCGAGTTGAGCACGATGCCGCTCATGCACGCGTGCGGGTGCGTTCGGCACCACGTTGGAGTGGTCCGTTGGTCAGCCTTGGCCTAGAGTTCGGGTGATGCAGCCGACAGGTGCCTACAACGCAGAGCGAGCGTCCGCGCTCTCCGGCGTGCCGCGGTCGACGATCCACTACTGGTCGCGCGAGGACGTCCTCGTGCCGAGCGTATCGGCAGCGCGCGTCAAGCTCTGGTCGTACGCGGACCTCATGGCGCTGCGCATCATCTACTGGCTTCGTCAGCGGAAGACCGATGCGGCCGGAGCCGAGATTCCTGCGAGCACCATGCGAGCGACCCGTCGCGCACTCCGGCGGCTCCGTGAGCTCGACGAGCCGCTGTGGCATCTCGACGAGGCCTCGATCTGGGTGGATGCCGACGGCGACATCCATGTGCGAGGCCCGGGCGGACCCGAGACGCTCGCTCGGCAGATCGTGATGCCGGACTCCATCAACCTCGTTGCGCCGTTCGAGACACGCGAAGGGCTACGCGGGCCCGATCTCGTCAGGCCTCGACCCGACCTTCGCATCGTCCCTGGCCGGCTCTCAGGGTCCCCCCACGTGATCCACACGCGGCTCGAGACGCGCGCTCTCTTCGCCCTATCGCGCGACGGTCTCGACGCGGCCGCGATCCGAGCCCTCTACCCCTACGTCACCGTCGCACAGCTCACGCAGGCGCTCGAGCTCGAGGTACAGCTCGAAGCGAACCTCGCGATTCGCGTCGCCGCGTGATGCCGAGCGCAGTCGACAAGCTGCGCTTCGCGCTCGACCACAACTTCCCGGCCAACGTGGTCGCGACGTTCGGCGCGCTGATGCCGCGCCTCGAGCTCGTCCCTGATCCGCGACATCGACCCGCGCTTCGCGGAGCTCGATGACTGGGAGCTCTTCGTAGCATTGCATCGCCACGCGGAGCGATGGGACGGTCTGATCACGAACGACGAGGCTCTCCTCGCGCTGCCGAAGGAGATGACCGTCCTCTCTCAGACGCACCTGACGCTCGTCGTCGCCTCGGGCGAGGGCGACAATCCCATCCGCGCCGTCGGCGTGCTGCTCTGCCACCTGAATCACATCTGCCACCATTCGAAGCCGAACCGCGCGCAGATCTGGCGGCTTCGCGTCGCCCAGAAGAATCACGAGGAACCGCGGACCTTCCTCGAGAAGATCGCCGAGCGGGACGGCGTCACCGTGGAGAGCGTAATCCACAAACACAAGCTGCCGGCCAAGGAGCTGAAGCGCCCATAGGCACCGGTCGGAGACCCGTCTGCGAACAACATGCAGACTCCCCGTTTCCCATCCGTTGCCCCACGCCCTGCCATTGCTCGTCACCCACCGTCACATCACGTCGGAGAGCCGCTCTTTCTCGAGGAGCGCCGCCAATCCCGCCTCCCGGACCACGAGTACCTGGCGCGCGAGGTGATTCGCGAGATCAAGCACCACGCCGTCGAGCCTGCTCGTTGCTCACGCGGTCCTCGTGAGCAGCTCGACGAGCTTCCCGCCCATCTGCTTCCAGCCGTATCGCGCGCCACCGAAGTTCTGCTTCTGCTCCGGCTTGAAGCCCGACTGCACGAGGGACAAGCGCGTGCCCGAAGCCGTCGGCGTGAGCGTGAAGGTCACGATGGTATCCAATCCCATGTCGCCGACGACCCACGCGTAGCTGAGCTTCTTGTGCGTTTCGATCTCGAGGACGCGGCAGTTCACGGTGCCGTCCCACGGGGGGTACGGCTGCGTCTTGAGGATGAACGCGGCCCCCGGTTCGAGCTCGAGCTCGGCGACGGGCAAGAGCCACTCGGTGAGCAGCGCGGGATCGGTGAGCGCGCGCCAGACCTTTTCCGGCCCATGATTCAAATCGAATTCGAATGATAGGGAGTTGGTCTGCGACGGGGCGGTGTTGTCGATGAGGCTCATTCGTCCATTTTCTCCAGCAATTGTTCGAGGCGAGCGACGCGCTCTGTCCAGAAAGCGCGGTAGTGCGCGATCCAGTCGATGAGTGGCTTCATCCCGTGCGGCTCCACCCGGTAGTAAACGCAGCGCCCCTCGCGCCGGCCATTCACCAGGCCAGCGTCCTTCAACGCGGCGAGATGCTGCGAGACCGCCGGCTGCGAGATGTCGAAGCGCGCCGTGAGATCCTTCACCGCCGCTTCCCCGCGCGTCAGCGACTCGAAGATCGCACGGCGGCTGGGGTCGGCGAGCGCCTGGAAGATCTTGTCTTCGACCGTGGCCGCGCTCTGCATCACCAATTCATAAGTGTCTGCTTATTGGTTGTCAAGCACGTCGTGGAAGGTCGCGATCGTCGCGTCGCACTGAGTCCGCGCGTTGGCGAACGCGCGATCGACGCGCTGCTTGCCTGCCACGTTGAGCGGCGCGACCGCGAGATTTTGCCTCCGGTGGAGAGGACGATCGCGCCCCAGGGAAACCACGTTGATGGCGGAACGCCGACCGCTCTGAGCAACGATTCTACAGCGCGGCAAGAGGAGCGAGCTCAGAGCTCAATCGCGGGCTTCGTCGCGGGTGCGCCATCACTGTCGACGACATCTACGTGAGGGCACGCACATCGAGCGGATGAGGCTGCCACGAGACCGCGCTCTGCGCGGACTTTTGCCTGGCGCTCACAATGTCAGAAAGTGTCGGCTCGACGTTCGAGCGGGCCGCAGTAAGGAACTGACGTGCACAGCGAGCGGGTCTGCCTCACCCGTCCGTGCACGAAAGGACATCGAAATCATGGTGCGCACCCCGTTCCTCTTCGCGCTCTCCGCCGGTGCTTTTTTTATGGGCGGTTGCGCCTCCGCCTCCGCGACCGACGACACGGAGGCCACGCAGGACGAGCTTTCGGTGGCGGGCCTCGCGCCGAAGCCGATCGTTGCGAGGCAGCTGCAGGTCTCGGGCGGCGAGTTTCGGCCGGACACCACCAACCTCCAGTTCACCGCGAACGCTGCGGCGGTATCGGTTGCACCGAACGGGGTGGCGCTCTCGGATGTTCATGTCGACTTGATCCAAGCCAACAATCAGATGGGGATACTCAACCACGTCGTGAGTGACGCGCACGCCAAGGCCCGTTTCGATGGGTCGAAGCTCGTCGTCACGACCCGCACGAATGAAACCTTCACCGTGGACGGCGCTTCGTTGACGTACTCGGGCGCGGCGTCCTTGCCTTCCGGCTACCCGGCGCTGAGCGAGCTCGCGATCACGAGCGCTCTCGTCGACACGGAAAACTGGCTAACCGTCGACCTCGACTTCGCCAGCGTGCAGGGACACACGAGGCTTTCGAAACGCTGCTCGAAGAGCGGTTGCACGAAGCGGGAGTCGAAACACGTCGGCGATGACAAGCTTGCGTTGGAGTGCGACCACTACCCTGCCTCGTCTACGACCGTCTGCAACATCCTTGTGTCAGGCGGCCTCGTAGCGAAGACGGCGGACGGAAGGTGGATGATTCAGAGCGAGCTTGCAGGCGCACACGCGAGCGCGCTCTTCCATTCGCTCCCCGCGCTCGAAGCCGCGCTGCACGGCGTGCGAACGCCCGAGGGTTCGGTCGTTTGTGGCAAGCGTGGAGCCGCCCACGCGTGCTTGGCACTCGTGAAATCCGCAAACTGATGAAAAAGAGCGACGTTTCCGCGCGACGGACGACCGGGTAGGCTTTCGTCAGAGATGCAGTTCGGTTGCGGGCGCGTCGCGATCGGAGCCTCGCGAATCAAGTTTGCCGTCGGGTACGCGCGCGCGGCGTGGGTGCAGGTCGAGGAGCGCGCCGGCTTCGCGCTCGACACCCGCTTCATCCCTGCTGCCGAGGCCGCCGCGCCCGATCGCACCTGCATCTACCTGCTTCTCCGTGGGCGCTGGGTGCTTCACGGCGACTGCTCCTTCGAGGGGCCGAGCGCGTTCGTCGTCTCGGAAGAGCTGCTCGAAGGAGCCAACGGGGCGCGCTCGCGCACGTTTTGTTCGGCCGGGTCGCCGCTCGTGTCGATCGAGCTGCATCTCCCGACAACCTACGTCCTCGCCGGGGCAGGCGTCCCCTCCGCCCTCGCGATGGATGAAGACGCCTGGGCGGCGGCGTTCGAGTTCTCGGCGGCGCTCGAAGGGGAACATCCGGCGACGTTGCTGAGGGAGCGACTCCCGCGGCTGCTTCGCGAGCTGTCCAGGCTCGCGATCCTCACCCCTGACGCGCCGGCCGTGATCGGGGAGCCCGCTCCGGCGGCGCTCGAGCGCGTGCTCCGGGCGATGCTGCGGTCCGTCGAACGGATGTATCTCGGCGGGACCATGAAGGACCTCGAGAGTGCGACGGGGATCTCTCAGCGTCAGCTGGCGCGCGACATCGAGAGCGCGGTGCGCGTCATCGGCCTGGTCGGCCTTGGCTGGCGGCTCACGTCACGGCATCTCCGGATCAAGATCGCGGTCATGCTGCTGAGCGGAGAGCACGCCACCGTCGCCGGGGTCGCCCGCATCGTCGGTTGGGGAAGCGCGGATGCCATGACCCGGGCGTTCCGCAACTCGGGCCTTGCTGCCCCGACGGTCGTGCAGCGCCAGGTTCGCGCTTCCTCGTAGGGCCGCGCACTGGCCGCAACGAGCGTGCCTTGATGGCGCCCATCGCGATGGCAGAAAGTGTCGGATAAAAGTCAAAAAGGCCGACCTATCCTGTCGCTATGCGTACTTTCATCGCCCCTGTTTCAATGGCCTCCATCGTCGTGCTCGCTACGCTGGCCACCGTCACCCCTGGCTGCTCAGGCGGCGCGACCGATCCCGATGCGAACCCCGGAGGGACGACGGACGCGTCGAGCGGCGGCGGGCCGACCGGGGCCGACGGCGGCTCGTCGGGAAGCTCCGGCATGCCGACAGGCCCCGGCGCGTTCGCGAAGGGTGATCCCTTCGACTACGCGAAGGTGAAGACACGGTCCCAGATGGTGGCGTCCATGCTCACGGCCTTCGGCTACGCGACCGCGACTACCCCGAAGGCGGTCGCCGTCGATGCCGAGGGGCTCGGCTACGTGCGCGTCATGCCCGCGAGCGGCACCCAGGCAGAGGCAGAGAGCGCGGCGCTCGACGCGTGTTTCGTCATCGGTGGTGCCAAGGCGTGCGGGCTCTTGGCTTCGGCCGACAAGTTCGTCGAGGACGAAAACAAGCTTGCCGCAACCCTCACGCACGTCCTCGCCAAACCTGCTGCGCTCGCCGGCTTGCCGTTCGTCACGGCCACCGTTCGCACCACGAAGACGACGGCGTACAATGCGCTCACCGGCTTCAAGGCGCTCGCCCTCTCCCTCGACGGGACGGTCGTCTCAGCTCCCACGAGCAGTACGAGCGCAGCGCTCACGACCGCGGCGGAAGCGAAGCGCGTCGCGCTGGAGCGCTGCGAAATGCAGGCGACCTTTGCGCCTTGCACCGTGTTCGCCGAGGGAAACGCCGCTCCCATCTACGAGCCTACTGCGCCCACCTGGACGCCGCAGATCCGATGGAAGGACAAGGTGGTGCACATCAGCATGCCCGGCACGACGGACAACAACTTCAACGCGAACGTTCCAGGCTACCTGGGCCAGGTGGCCAACGGGCAGCCAGGCGCGATCTTCCTGGCCAGCGACGGCGCAGGCGGCGACCAGTGGGGCTCGGGCAACGTCGACGCACTCGCGCTCGCCCAATGCCAGCAGCGCGTCGGTCCAGGCTTCACGTGCTTCAAGTACGCGGCGCAGGCGACCGTGGTGATGTCTCCGGCGAACATCGCCGCGCCCATGGCCGCGGGTGTCGCGCACTGCGAGTCGATGCCGCGAACGGACTGCGCGGCACACCTCGCGATGGGTTGCACGACGGGCATGCGCTACACGACCCACATGGGAAGCGTGAAGCTCGAGATGTGCCCCTGACGTAGGGCGGTCGCGACGTCGACGGCCTGCGTTTTCGCCGCGCCCGGCGAACGTGCGGCCATGGCGGCAGTGATCCCTGCGGTACGCGCCTCGTGACCACGCTCCGTTCCGAACGCTGTGTGGGCGGTGAAAAGCCGTGACACAGCGCCGTCTGCTGGAGCGGGCGGTCCGCGGCGTGGCAAGCTGGACTCATGCAGCGCACCAAGCCCCCCCGCTTCGTGAGCTGACCTGGGAGGCCGCGGAAGAGGAGACCAGCGACTACGCGCGGTCTCTCACTCCCGAGGAGCGAGTTCGGATGGTCGCAGTGCTGACGCGCGCGGCCTGGGAGGGCGTCGGGCGTGAGCGAGAGAGATTTCGCCGAGTTCATTCGTATCCTCAAGCGTCATCGGGGCAGGTCCAGAGGGCCGCCATCCTCCTGTCCGCCCTCGGCGGTGCCAGCATCGACGGAGCCCGATGACGTCGCATCCGACGCCCCGAAGCCACTACACGCGCTCACGCTTGCGAGGAGCAACCATGGAAGGCAACTGCGCACCATGGGTCGAGCGTAGCTGCGCCGTCCTCCGATGGCATCGCTCCTGGGCCACACGGAATGTCGTAACGGGAAACCACAGAGCTCACTTGCGGAGCGTCCTCGGTAGCAGCGGCCGCCGGGAGGGTGCAGCCGGTCGCGGGCCACCGGCGAGCATCGTCTTTGCCCGTGTTTCCTGGCGCGGCTGACATTTTACACCGTAAGAATCGCCTTGCCCGACCTCGGCCCGTTGCTAGCTTCGCAGGCATGCGCTTGCCCATGCTCGTCACGTCACTCGTCGCGTCGTGCGGCATCCTCGTGGCCTGCTCCGGAGCTGGGAGCTCGAGCTCGAACGATGCTCCGACCGTCACGCCGGCGGAAGGAACCGACGGCGGGACGCCGGGCTCGGGAGAGCCCGGAGCGGAGACGCCGGCTACGTGGTCTCGCGTGGCGCTGCCCGGCGACGTCAAGGCGTCGCGGGTGGCCGGTGATCGGCGCGGGATCTGGCTGTCCGAGGTTCACGGCGCACCGGCCTCGATCGGCGCGGGGCGCATCCTCGCGGACGGAACGTACGAGCGTGTCTACGAGAAGCAGACCTCCGACGTCGTCATCTCGAACTACACGATCGCGGCGATCGCGCCGGTCGACACGCGACGCGCGGTCATCACGGGTGAGTGGTTCACCACGGTGATCGGCCAGGACGAGGAGTCGCTCGCCACGACGACCTCCTACGGCACCGCCGCATTCGCCAAGGATCGCTCGACGCTCTGGGTCGGTTCACGCGTGACCACGATTCGGCGCTACGGCGCGGCCTCGCCGGCAGACATTCCCCTCGTCGATCGCACGAGCATCCACGGCCTCTGGGCCAGCGGCGCTTCACTCTACGTCGCCTCGGGCGAGGGGGTCCGCGCCATCCCCCAGCCGCTACCGAGTGACTGGAACGGAGACGCGACCGTCGTGGCGCGCGGCGTGTACAGCCAGATGCTCGGCCTCGATGACCAGGCGATCGCGTTCGCCGTCGGCCAGGCCGGGCTCGTCGCGCGGTTCGACGGCAAGGACTGGAGCACCATGAACGCCGGGACGAAGGACGATCTCGGCGAGGTCGCGGTCGCGAGCGGCACGGACGCGTGGACGGCCAGCGCGAGCGCGCTCTTCCATTTCGACGGCAACGCCTGGACGAGCGTGGAAGGTGAGAGCGGGCTGCCGGCGAAGGTGAGCTCGCTCGCGGCGCTACCTGACGGCACGCTGTGGGCGGTGGCGGACGGCGTCCTCTTTCGACGGGCGCCGAGCGCCGTGAAGGGCGCGAAGACCGACGGCGGGCTCCCGTCCGAAGCGGGCGTCGGCCCGTGCGCGTTCGGTGAGCCGAACGACGTCTACGCGCCCTACGCCATGTCACTGCCCGCGTCCTTCGACGCCTGCGCGCCGAAGGGCGACACCGACTCGTTCACCTTCGTGACCCCGAACGTCGCCGCGGGCGGATACCTGACCGTCAATCTCGAGGACGTCGACTCGGCCGCGCTCCTCGCGGTCGTCAATGACACCACCACCTCCCCCGCGAAGGAGCTCTGGTTTGCCCGCTCGCTCAACGGCGGCGCGACGACCTCGCTGCGCGGCTACGTTGCGGTCGGGCCGCAGCGTCGGATCAGCCTCGAGGTCGCCGGCGCGAGCGGCACGACTGCCGGGCGATACCATGCGTCCGTGACGTTCACGGCGTTCGACGACACGTTCGAGCCGAACAACAAGTGGGAGGACAGCAAGGCGATCGGCTCCGGCGTCGCCGCGAACGCGATGTTCCCGAGCCACACGCCCCGTCCCTCCTTCGTCGGGAACGACGACGCCGACTGGTACCTGGCTCCCCATGCCGCCGGTGCCTTCACGATCACGGTGAGCAACGTGGCAGCCGACGCCAAGGTCAACCTCAACGCCTACTTCGTGGCCGCGGGCAGCAGCTCGATGGGCGTCTCCCTCGGAAGCGCGGTGGGCGCGCCCGGCGCGACGACGACGCTCTCGGGAACGCTGCCCAGCGCAGGATCGATCCGCGTCGAGGTCCAGGACAACGGGACCCGCGCCACGAACGTCACGTCGCCGCCCCCGGCGCTCGTGCAGAAGTACGCGCTGACGATCTCACCCTGAGCGTCGTGAGGGACCTCGGCTCGGGAGGCGGGGCGTGACCTGCGAGGTGTTACGCACAACGTCACGCCGTGACGCCTGCTCGTCGGCGGCGGGGGATCGTCGGTCCAAGGGGCGCGCGAAGCCGACGCAGTTGCCGTAAGACGACTTATACGATCAACCCCCTCCTTCTCGTCGTCGTCTTCGGCGCGATCGGGCCGCACGTCGACGACGAGCGGCCGCGACTCGAGCAAGAAGAGCGCAGGCCCCTTCGCGCTCTCGAAGAGGGGGATCACGGGCCACGCCAGGCCGGGAGCGACGTCGAGGATGGTGCTCGACTGCGCGATCGATTCGAACCAGCTGCCATGGATCACGTCGCACACCGTGAGCAGCGCGCGCAGGCCCGCCGGCAGGTCGCGTCCGGTCTCGGTCGCGATCGCGGCCTCCACGAGGCGGAGCTGCGAGTCGCTGCAGGGTGGCCCGAAGGAGACGGTCGGCTCCTTCGTGGCACGATCGACGGCGCGCGCGCGCTTCACGAACTTCGGATCACGAACACGCTGGCGCCCCTGCGCATCGACCTCGGGATCGAGCTTCGAGCGCAGCGCGGCGAGCGCCGCGTTCACCGCCTCGACGTCGGCTTCGGCATCGAAGCTCTTCGCCAGGGTCTTGTAGAGTCGCCGTTGCAACGGGTCGGCCGCGCTGCCGACCTCCACCTTCACGCCGTCGAACGTGAGGCTGCCTTCGCTGCGCTGCGCCAGCAGCAAGCAGAGCGTCATCAGCTCGTCGCCACCAACTCCGAGCATGCTCTTGCTAGCGTCAGGCTGAGCTCTTCGATACTCCTTCATGATGACCGCTTTTCTTCGCCGGGGCCGGAGCGCGGCACCACTCACGCTGTCCTCGATGATGACGCTCGCAGGCTGCAGCAGCTCAAGA
>JANXVA010000656.1 GCA_025351875.1 Myxococcales bacterium
GACGGCGTCGGCGTCGTCCCGCGCCCGCCGATGCCGGCCGCAAATGCGAGATGCTCGGAGAGCTCGCTCACGGTCGAAAAACGGCGGTCCGGCTCGCGTTCGAGCGCGCGCATGAACCAGGTGTCGAAGGCCTGCGGCAGGCCGGGCACGGAGTGCGAGGGGATCGGGATCGGCGCGGTGCAGATCTTCACGAGGAGGTCGCCGACGGATTCGCCGTCGAAGGGCAGGCGTCCGGTCACGCACTTGAACGCGATGACCCCGAGGGACCACACGTCCGTGCGGTGGTCGACGTTGCGGAGCCCGCGCGCCTGCTCCGGGGACATGTAGAAGGGCGTGCCGAGGACTGCGCCCGTCTTCGTGCTCGAGGTGATCCCGGGGTTGTGCGGGCTGTTCTGGATCTTGGCGATGCCGAAATCGAGGACCTTGGCGATTTCCTCGTCGTCGTCGGTGTTGCGGACGATGAAGATGTTCTCGGGCTTCAGATCGCGGTGGACGATCCCGCGCTCGTGGGCGCGAGCGAGGCCGCGGGACACCTGCTGGAGGATCCGCGCCGTGTCCTGGAGGGTCAGCTGGCCCAGGCGCTCGATCCGCTTGTCGAGCGGCTCGCCGGTGAGCAGCTCCATCACGATGTACGGCTTGCCGTCGTCCGTGACGCCGTGGTCGTAGATCTGGATCGCGTGCTTCGACTGGATGGTCGCCGCGGCCTTCGCTTCCTTGTCGAAGCGGCTGCGCGCCTCCTGACTGTTCGCGTACTCGGCCTCGATGAACTTGATCGCGGACGGCGTGCCGAGCGACACGTGCCGCGCTTCCCACACCGAACCCATTCCGCCGCGACCGATCAGCTTCACGAGCTGATACTTGCCGCCGACGAGACCTATCGACGGAGGTGCTTCGGAGGTGCTCATGCGGAAGGCTCTGTAACTAAGACGCGCGACAGCGGCGAACGGTTCAGAGAGTACCGTGCCACGGGCGGAAAAGGAAACCGCGGGCCGAGCAGTATTGTTCCGCGTACCTGGGCCTCCTACGGTGTGCGCCGTGCCTCGAGCCCCTGCCAGCCCCAAAGGCCCCGAATCCAGAGCAAAGCCGGCCCCTCCGACGAGCGCGAGCGTCTTGCCGCCGCCGGGGAGCGACAACGTTCTCTACCTGATCGACCTGTCCGGGTACGTCTTCCGCGCGTACCACGCGGTGCCGCCGCTCTCGAACTCCAAGGGCGAGGCCACGCACGCCGTCCTCGGGACCGTCAGCATGATCCAGAAGGTCGTGAACGACCGGCGGCCGGCGATGCTCGCCGTCGCCATGGATTGCCGCGGCCCGAGCTTCCGCAAGGCGATCGACGCTCGCTACAAGGCGACTCGTCAGGCCGCTCCGCCCGATCTGTCGGGGCAGATGGCGCGCTGCGAGCAGTTCGCCAGGGCCTACAACATCCCGATCTACCAGGCCGACCAGATCGAGGCCGACGACCTCATCGCCGCGGTCGTCGAGCGCGCCGTAGCCGAGGGGGTGCGCGTCGTGATCGTGAGCGCCGACAAGGACCTGATGCAGCTCGTCCGCGACGGGGACGACCGCGTCCTCATGTGGGACTCGATGCGCGACCGTACGTACGGCCCGCCCGAGGTGGAGGCGAAGTTCGGCGTGCCCCCGAGCCAGCTCCGTGACCTGCTCGCGCTCACTGGAGATACATCGGACAACATCCCGGGCGTCCCGAGCGTCGGTCCGAAGACGGCCTCGGATCTCCTCAAGGAGCACAAGACGATCGACGGCATCTACGCGAACCTCGCGACGATCAAGCGCGCGAAGCTGAAGGAGATGCTCGAGAAGCACGAGGCGGACGCGCGGATCTCCCAGGTGCTCGTGACGCTGAAGCGCGATCTCGACATCCACTGGGACAAGGAGCGCCTTCGCTACGGCGGCGCCAACGTCGAGGAGCTCCGGAGGCTCTTCCTCGAGCTGGAGCTCACACGCCTCCTCGATCAGATGACGGCGGCGCAGGCGCGCCTCGAGTCGGGACAGCGCGCGGTCGTCGGGGACAAGGGGGCGGGGCGCGCGGTCGCGATGGTCGCCGCGGCGGCAAGGCCTTCCGACGAGCCCGCGAAGGCGATCACGAGGACGTACCGGCAAGTGCTCGACGAGGCAGGCCTCGCGGCCGTCGTCGCGCAGGCGAAGAAGGAGGGGCGCATCGGCGTCCACGTGGCGACGTCGAGCCACGACCCGATGCGAACGGACATCCTCGGCCTCGCGCTCTCGGTCGCCGTTGGCGAAGGGGTGTACGTCCCGGTCGGCCATCGCTATCTCGGCGTGCCAACGCAGCTGAAGTGGGAAAAAATCCGCGAGCTGCTCGCGCCGCTCTTC
>JANXVA010000700.1 GCA_025351875.1 Myxococcales bacterium
CGGTTGTCGGTGATCGACAGGATCACGACCTTGCCCGGGCTCGCGGCCTTGAGCTTGCGCTCGAGCGCCTGCCTGGCCCCCTCGTGAATGAAGAGCTGGGGCGAGGCGGTCGGGAAGACGAGCGCGAGCTGGGCGCTGAGTCGGTCGGGGATGCGGATCGCGGCGGCAGAGAGCGATGGGCGGGCGAGCACCGCCGCCCGCGACGAAGCCGCGGACGACGCGGACGAGAGCCGCGGGGCCAGCCAAGCTGCGATGTTCAACCCGGTTCGAGCGCTCATTGGAGGGACGTCTCCCTTGGGGGTAAGGGACGGGGGTTCGACTGTCAAGGAAGTGGCTTTTGAACAGTATTTTCAATTACTTGGATACGTGGGCAGCGGCCCCCAGGACCATGTGGTCCAGTGTCGGCATTTCAAAATAAATGACCCTACGCGGCAGTCCTTGACCCGGGGCAGCTCGCCGCTCACGCAAGCTCGGGCGGGGGTAGCTCGCCGCCGCGAGGTCGTTCGGTCGCTGGTTAGTCGCGCTGCCAGCTGAGCGACTTCGGCTCGAGCACGAAGCGGAGCGAAGACCGGAACTCGAGGCCGGCGACCCCCGGGTCCGGGGTCAGCTTGACGCCGACGACCATCCCCTTGCCCATTCCAGACTCGAGCTCCTTGCCGACGAGAGACATGACGAGCATCGAGAGGTCCGGCTCGTGGCCGACAATCATCACGCGCTTGCGGCCCGCGCGCACGAGCTCGGCGAGGAGACCGAGCTTTTCCGTCCCCATTCCGAGCTCCCGCCGGATCTCGATCTCGCCCGTCGCGCCTGCGCGCTTGGCCTTCGCGTCCTCGCGGGCGCGACGCGATAGATGGGTCACTTCCGCGATGAGTTCGGCCGTCTCCAGCGCGCGAACGAGCGGGCTCGAGAGGATCGAGAAGGGCGCTTCGCCCGCGTCCGCGAGGGCCTTCGCCACGGCGGCTACCCGCTCGCGACCAGACACGGTGAGCGCCCGGTCGGCGTCCCGGCCGGACGGCGAATCGTCGTGGGCCGGACCGTGGCGCATGACGTAGAGCTTCATCGGGCGCCGACCTTACTCGAAGAGGGCGCCTGACGGAACGCGCCTAGTTCGCAGGCTTCGTTGCCGCGCCGGCGCGCTTCGGATCTTCCGGGGTCGTACCGTTCTTGGGCGCGGCCGCCGGGATGCGGACGACGGGCTTGCCGTCCGGCGCAACCTCCGGCTTCGCCTCGGCCTTCGCCGGCGGTGGAGTCTTGCCCGTGGCTGTCCCGTTGTTGCCGTTGGCCGACGCGTCTTCGGCGGTCGCGCCGGCGCCACCGCGCTTGATGCTGTGCTTCGCGAGGATCTGGCTTTCCAGCCTTTCCATGAGCTCGGGATGCGCATCGAGATACGCCTTCGCGTTCTCACGCCCCTGCCCGATGCGCTCGGTCCCGCACGAGAACCAGGCGCCGCTCTTCTCGACGAGGCCGAGGTCGGTCGCGAGGTCGATGATGTCGCCCGAGCGGCTGATCCCCTGCCCGTAGAGGATGTCGAACTCGACCTCGCGGAACGGCGGGGCCATCTTGTTCTTCACGACCTTCACGCGCGTGCGGTTGCCGATCGAGACCGGGTCCTTCTTGTCGCTCGTCGCCGCTTCCTTGATCTGGCCGATGCGGCGGATGTCGAGGCGCATCGAGGCGTAGAACTTGAGCGCATTGCCGCCCGTCGTCGTCTCGGGAGAGCCGAACATGACGCCGATCTTCATGCGGATCTGGTTGATGAAGACGAGCAGGCAGTTGGAACGTGCGACCGTGCCCGTGAGCTTGCGGAGCGCCTGGCTCATGAGGCGCGCCTGGAGACCGACGTGGCTGTCCCCCATGTCGCCCTCGATTTCCGCGTTCGGAACGAGCGCCGCGACCGAGTCGACGACGATGATGTCGACCGCGTTCGAGCGGACGAGCATGTCGGCGATCTCGAGCGCCTGCTCGCCGTAGTCCGGCTGCGAGACGAGCAGCTCGTCCGTCTTCACGCCGAGCTTGCGGGCGTACGCCGGGTCGAGCGCGTGCTCGGCGTCGATGAATGCCGCGACGCCGCCGGCCTTCTGCACCTGCGCGATCGCGTGCAGCGTCAGCGTCGTCTTGCCGCTCGACTCCGGGCCGTAGATCTCGATGATGCGGCCTTTCGGGTAGCCGCCGATGCCGAGCGCGATGTCGAGCCCGATGGAGCCGGAAGGAATGACCACGACGTCGTCCGCAAGGGATGCGCCGTCCTTGAGGCGCATGATCGCACCCTTGCCGTACTCCTTCTCGATGCTGGCGAGAGCGAGGTCGATGGCCTTCGAGCGAGACTTGTCATCCATGAGGTGGGCTCCGCGTAGTTCGGTGACGGGCCTGAACATATACTGGTTCTTTGTTCAGGTATCAAGGTTTCACCTAACCCTTATAAACCCCCACTGGTGTCTATTCTGTTCAGTAGGCGGGAGCGTACGAGGCCACGACCTTGAGGTAGCTCCGGTCGTACGTCGCGACGTCGATCGGCGAGCCCCCCGAGGACTCGAGGATCTCCATCGTCCGCGTGTCGACGACGATGTCCCAGGGCCGAACCCCCGGGTCGACCCCGATACTGGCCATGCGGCGGGCCGAGACGTCGATCGCCGTCGTGATGTTCGACTGATGACGCGTCACCCAGTCGTCGACCTCCCCGAGGCTCGGACCGGCGCCCGCGCGGCTTCCGGCGGTCATCACCTCGAGGTAGACGACGCCCTCCGTCCCGAGCTGCTCCTTGATCTTCACCGTCTCGCTCGTGACGCTCGAGCAGATCGTGCACCACACGGCGGAGACCTCGATGTGGAGGACCTTGTTCCGCTTCTGCTGCGGATCGAAATAATCCGCGAGCGACACGCGCTTCAGGCCCGCCGCGCGATCTCCGCCGACATACGCCTGGAACGTGAAATTCGGGATCCGATCGCCCGCGATCTTGGAGTGGTGCGGGGTGCCGCCAAGGTGGTCGGTCGGGTACGCGAGCCCGTCGGGATTCGTGTCGTGCGCGGCCACGTCGGGGTCGGGAAAGTCGGGCGGCGTGTCCTTCGCGGAGCACGCCGCCAGGGCGACGGCGGCGAGGCCGACGAGCGGAGCCGTCCGAACGAGAAAGCGGGCGCGAGTGCGAGCCATGGGTGCCCTCACTTTGGCACTCCTCGCGGCCCGGCGCATCAGGTCGTGTGCGGCGCAGACGACACAGCCTCGCGTAGGTCGGCTAGGATGCCGCCGTGGCCCACGGACGCGCTGCCAGCGAGCTGCCGCCATGCTGCGCGGCCTGCGAGCTCTACGAGAAGGACGCGCCAGCGCAGGCGCGCCACTGCCTCCTCATCGCGCATCCTACGCTCGAGAACCGGCGGCACCTCCTGACGATGCCGTGCAACGTCGAGGAGCTGCTCGAGCGCAGATTTCGCTCGCACGGCCCCGACGTCGCGCGTGACGCGCTCGTGAGCTGGCTCGAGCCCGCGTGGGATCCCGAGATCCTCCGTGCGTCGTTCGGGAACGCCCCGCTCGACGCGCGGCTCTGGCTCACGTCGTGGCCGTACCTCTATCTCGGTCGGAATGCAGTCCGCCGGCGGTTTCGCGACTCGCGCGAGCAGCCGTGGTCGGAACCTCCGGAGCGCCCCGACCCGGACGAGGACGACCCGACGGTGCCTGGCCGCGTCCTGCGCGCCCTGGAGACCGTCCGCGCGGTCGACCCGGTCGGATACACCATGGTCGTCGAGCTGATGCGGGGCGACTTCGAGGTGGCCGCCTGGCGCGCCTCCCTCGGATGCAGCGACGCGACGGTCACGGACCGGAAGTACCTCGCGATCTACCGCTACTCGGTCCTCTTCTTCGAAGTCCTCGAGAGCCTCGACCCGGAAGGGCGCGCGGCGCTCGCGGCGAGGCGCTTTTCACCTGGAGATCCGGGCGATGGCGAGGCCCTGAAGGCGCTCCGCACGTCCCTGCGCCGGCCCGCCCTCGGGCTTGCGGACTTCCGCGATCTGTACCGAAGGGCGGCGTCGGCATCGCTCGCCGCGCTTGCGCAGACCGACGCGCTGGGGGAGGAATCCATGGGGCGATTCGACGGCGCGTTCCGGCGCGTTCTTCGCATTGCGGAGCCTGGGCCGAGATGAACGATGACGGACAGCTCAGGGAATGGCTCGGCGCCCACCGCTCGGAGGTGGCGCGGGTGACCGGTAGCGCCCCCGGCGACCACCCGGACATCGACACACTTGCCCGCCATGCGACGAACCAGCTGTCCGCCGGGAAAGCCCGGGCCGTCACGGAGCACCTGCTCGTCTGCGAGGACGGCCGGTGCGGGGCCTTCGTGCGGGCGAATGCCGAGGATGTCGATGTTGCGGCCAGCCTGCTCTATCCTGGGGGTGAGGCGAAAGGGATGCACGCGCGGACATTCCTGTGTCGCGAGGCTTTGTGGGATGCGTTCGAAGACATGGCACGCGAGCAAGGCGCGCCGGTCGACGACGTCCTTGCGGACGCGATGCGTGCGTACGCACGGCAGCGCTCTTATGGCGGTGCGACGGGCGAAGAGCCGGCCGCGGCCGATCCTCTCCCGCATGACTACGCCGCGGAGAACGCCCCCGACCTCGCGCGCACCGGTGCGGTTCGCCAGCCCACGCAGCGCATGCAGTCACCGACGGCCGAGGCCCCCGCGATGCTGCGCCGTCCCGCGGCCGCTCCCGGTCCGTCGAATGCGCGCGGCGGGCACGCCCCCCCCTCGCGAGCGATGCAGTCGCCGATGGCGCAAGCGTCCCGTGCTGCGCCGTCGATCCCGGAGCCGCCCGGACGGAGCCCGCTCCAGCGTCCGTTCACCGCTCCAATAGGACACGCGCTTCCCCCTCCTCCGCCACCGCGCGGGGGTGGACAGCGCTTCCCGAGCGGCGCGTCGCCTGTGCCGCCACCGCCGCCCTCGCGCGCCATGGGAGCGCCGCCGTCGCGATCGATCCCGCCGCCGTTGCCGCCCTCGGACCCGTACATGGCCGCCGCGTCGCCGCCTTATCAGGCTGCGCGGGGTCGCGCGCCCGCCGTCCTCTCGCTCACCTACCAGAACCGCGCGATGGACGTGACGAAGGAGCGCTTCATCCTCGGTCGCTCGAAGTCGCAGGCCGACCTCGTGCTCGATGATGCGAACGTGTCGAGGCAGCACGCAGCGATCGAGCGCGTCGGGGATGCCTGGTACCTCGCGGACCTCGGCTCGACGAACGGTTGCTACATCGAAGGGCAGCGCATCTCGCGACGCATGCTCGCGGACGGGGACGTGATCGAGATCACGACCCACCAGATCCGCTGCACGCTTCGCTGATCGAACGCCACCGCGCACGAGGCCCACAACCGGCGTCCCCGATCCGTCCGCGGCGAATTTATCTTCGCTCGCGCCCAAAATGGCGTTCGGGGTGGTGCCTGTTCTCGGTGGAAGGGCACCGCATGCCGATGACCGCCATGAGCCTCCGACGCGATTCACGGTCCCCTGGAAACAGCGAGGGAAGCTCGGGCCGTCGCCCGCGCTCGTTCGTCTGCCGTGACGATCTCTACGACGCATTCGAGCGGCGCGCGCACGAGCTCGAGTGCTCGGTCGACTGGCTGCTCGGTGAGGCGATGAAGAGGCTGCTCGCGCACGAGGGCCTCAGGGTCGCGCCCATCGCGACTCCCCTCCTCCCGCCACCTTCGAAGAAGCCGGTCTTCGCCAGGCCACCTCTCGTCGCGCCGGTGCTCGCCCCGCCGCCGCCTCCGTCGCGCAAGCCCACCGGGAGCTTCGTCGGTCAGAAGGCGGCTGTCGGTGAGGTCCTCGCGCTGCGTCTCGGCGACCAGCGCGTGGTCGTCGATCACGATCGCTTCGTGCTCGGACGCAGCGCGCGCGACGCGCACTTCGCGCTGCGCGACGGCAACGTCTCGCGACAGCACGCGATCATCGAGCGAGCGCCAGGCGGGTGGGTGGTCGTCGACATGGCGTCCACCAACGGCGTTCTCGTCAACGGCACGCGCGTGACGCGTGCGCCCCTGCGCCCGGGCGACGTGCTCGAGATCGGCCCGTTCACGCTCGCGGTCGAGCGTGCGTGATCAGTGAACGCAGAGCGCGTAGGCGGACAGGTAGTTCTGGTAGCGCACGTGGAACGTACCGCCGCCCTCCGGGCGAACCTCGACGCCGTTCACCGTGAAATAGAGCTCGAGGTTCGCCTCGACGTACTGCCCGCCGTTCGCGACCGGTGCCGTGAGCGGGAACGTGGGGCAATCGGCGACGTTGCTGATCGCGGAAAAACCGTTGATCGGGTCGAGCGCGGTGAGGTCCGCGAGGTAGCGCGCGTTGTTCCCGAGACGGCGCTCGAAGCTCACGTACCTGCTCGCGAACGTCCCGACACTGCCGACGCGCGAGTGCACTTGCACGTCGAGCTGCTTCCACTGCGAAGGGTTGTCGTGGTCCGTGACGCCTTCCTTCCACACCTCGAACGTGATGCCACGGTACGCAGCGCGCTGGCGCGCCCAGGTGTCGTAGAGGAGCTCGCCGGTCAGGGGATGGAGATCGCTCTCGCACGGACCGTTGCACGTCTGGCGCGAGATCACGGCGCGGACGTTGCCGACCCAGCCGGGGTCGTTCGCCGCGGGGGCGACGGCGAAGTGATAGTTGTGGCCGAAGGCGGAGTCGTACGCGTTGCAGCCCCAGGCGCTGTTGTTCTGGAACCAGATCTGGAGGTCTCCCGAGGCGTCGAGCGCGATGACCGGGGGTGAGCTGCCGCCCGACGGCGACAAACCTCCTGCCTCGAACGAGTGCACGTCACCGTTGCCGATCTTGTAGTAGCCGGTGAGGGTCCACCCCGGATGGCCGTTCTGGTCACCGCGGCAGGCCGTCAGGCGATTCGCGTCGTACGCGACGCGGACCGTCTTTCCCTTCTGCAGGGTGCCGGAGACGCTCACGCCGAAGTCGGCGCCGAAGGTCAGCGTCCCCGCCTCGCCGAGCGCCGCCTCGCTCGTCCCGAGGTCGGCCGAGTCGGCCTCCGCCGTCGGCGCGCAGCCGGCGAGCCCTGCCGCCGAAAGTGCCGTCAGACCCGCGAAGATCAGGGAAAGCTTCATGCAAGTTCCGTCACTCATGGGTGAGTCACTAGCGCTGTTCGGCCAGGTGTCAAGCCACCTCGTTCCAGGGGCCTGCCGTGGTAAGCGGTGGAAATGGCCCACGCTCCTTCGCGGCGGATCTCGCGACTCGGCGCGGCGTTCGTCGCACTGGGAGCGGCCGGCGCGTCAGCCGTCGCCTGCGACGCCGCGAAGCCGCCCGTACCCGCGCCTCCCGCAAGCGCGGCGCCGGCCAGCCCCGCGAGCGTGATGGCGATCCTCGGCCTCGACGCCGGCGCGCTCAGCGAGACCACCGACCCGCCCGCGCCCCCCGGCGACCTGAAGGCGGAGCTCGAGCGCTTCGTCAGTGTCGACACCTGCGTGAAGGAGCGCGCCAACATCGATCCCCTCGTGGGCGATGCCCTGCGCGCCATCGGGTACGACACGTTCCTGCGCGACGCATGCCGCCTGCTCGAGGCCGCCAAGGATCACAGCAAGGAGAAGTGCGACCGCATCGACTCGAGCGCCCTGCGCTCGCGTTGTCAGAGCTGGGTCGCGATGGTCGCGCAGACGCCCGACACGTGCCCGCTCCAGTTCGAGGGGATCCCGACGCGCGGGCGCAACGTCATGTGCCTCGCCGTCGCCGGCAAGGATCCGCGGCTCTGCACCGGCGAGTCGCGCACCGCCGTCCGCGCGACGTGCGAGGCGATGTCCATGCAGGATGCCGCGCGCTGCGATGTGCTCCTGCCGAGCGACATGCCGTCATGCAGGCGTGAGCTCGCGCGCTGGCGCACGATGCTCGCGCCGCCGCTCAGCGGCCTCGCCAAGCTGCCCGCCGCGCGCGGGAAGCTCATCGTGAAGGGCGAGGCTGGGACGGCCGACCCGCCGACGACCGAAGCGGATCTCTCCTCGGAGTTCGCGCGCGGCGGCGTCGTCGTGACGTCACGCGACCGCGCCCGCGTCGAGGTCGGCATGATCGGAGAGAGCGAGACCTCTCGCATCGCGCCCTCTCCAAACCGGCGCGCGCGCCTCGGCATCGCCGTGCTGTTCGAGCCCGGAGCGACCCCGAAGGATCCGCCGAAGCCAGTCCTCGAGCGCATCGAGCTCGAGGTCCCGGGCGAGGCGACGCTCGTGACTCCTTCCGCGCGCTGCGACTGCCGCATCACGACCGCACGCGTGGACCGCACGCGCGGCGGCGAGCTCGCGCTCGCGCTCCAGGGCACGCTCTCCGCGGGCAACCGGACCTACAAGATCGAAGTCGACCTCGCGACCTTCGTGCGCGACGTCGTCGCCGAGGTCCCGGGCGGCCACGCCCTCCCGC
>JANXVA010000790.1 GCA_025351875.1 Myxococcales bacterium
GAGGAGCTTCAGCCAGAGCTCGCGCGCGAGCTCCTTGTCCTGCATGCGGGTCGTTGCGAGGCTCGCCGCCTCGCGGCGGATGTTCGTGCGCTTGCTGCGATCGGTGAGGCGATCGCCGCGCTTCGTGAGGAAGGCGACGAGCTTGTCGATGCGGTCCTCCGAGTTGTACCGAGCGACGAGCAGGTTCGCATAGTCGTCGTTCAGCGGATCGAGGTCGGTCGCCTCCTCGAGGCGATCGAGCGCTTCCCCTTCACGGCCTGCCTTGACGAGGTAGTCCGCGGCACGCGCGAAGAACATCGCCTGCTGCTTCAGGTCGCCGGTGAGGAGACCGCGCTGCTGCGCCGCGTTGGCGGCCTTCTCCCAGGACTCGGCGGCGCTGTAGAGGCGGTCGGCCTCCTCCCAGAGCTTGCCGTTACGGAGGGCGTCGGCGGCCTCGGCGTACGAGTCGCCGGCGGCGATGCCGTCACCGAGCTGCTCGCGCAGCTCCGCGAGGCGCTGCATGAGCTGACCGCGCGCGACAGGGTCCTCGATCGCGGGGGCTCCTTCGGCGAGCACCTGCGCGGCGAGATCGGAGCGCTCGCCCTTCTCGAACAACCGTGAGGAGGTGAGGATCGCCTGGTCGTCGTCGGTGAGGAGCCGCGAGATGCGTCCCCACGCTTCGCCGGCCGCGACGAGGTCCTTGCGCTTGTCCTCCTGGAGCTTCGCGAGCTTCTTCTCGAGGAGCACCTTCGTGTCGATGTCGCTCTCGATCGTCGCTTCCTGCTCGAGCAGGTTCGCGAGGTCGTCCCACCGCTGGGATTTCTCGAGGAGGCGCATGAGCGCGGTACGCGCCGTCTCGTCCTTGCGGTCGAGCGCGAGCAGCTGGCGCCAGGCGGCGATGGCGCCGTCGACGTCGCGCAGGTTGCCTTCGCACAGGCCGGCGACCTCTCGGAGCCGCTCCTTGCGGCTCTCCGCCTGGTCGGGGACGCCAGCCGTCGCGCGGATGCTCGCGAGGAGGACGTCGCGGAGCTGACCGTAGTCGCGCTTCGCCCGGAGGTAGTCCTCGGTCCACGCGAGCGCCTCGGCGTGCGCGGGATCGCTGTCGAGCACTTCCTTGTACTTTGCAAAGGCTTCGGGCTTCTTGCCCTTGCCGGCGAGCATCTGCGCGGCATCGAGGACGCCCTGCATTTTCTCGGGCGACATCGCGGGCCCGCGCTTGTACGGGCTCTCGATCTCCTCGGCCTTCTCGACGGCGGGAGGTGCATTCGAGACGCGAGCCTCCTGCTTCGCGGCCGGCACGAGGCTCGGACGCTTCGGGGGCGTCGACTGGAAGGACGGCCCGTTGCCGGCGCCTTCCTCGCTTCTCCCCGCGTCGCTGTCACCGTCCGAGATGGCGTCGACGCCAGTCATGCTCGCCATGCTCGCGCCAGAGACGAGCTCGAGGCGACCCTCGGTGGCGGGCGGGATCGAGCCTGCCGGCGGCGCGTTCGACGCGCCGAGCGCGCCGCGAACCTCGGCCGCCATCGCGCCGGTCGGGTTCGCCGCGAGGTACGCGTTGTACCGCGGGTTGAGGTCCGCCTCCTGGGCAAGCGAGCGCGCGTAGTGCGCGTAGAGCTGGATGCCGCGGTCGTTCCCGGGCTCGATGTCGAGAGCGGCGCCCGCGTACGCGAGGCCATGCTCGCCTTCGTACGTTTCTGCGAGCGCGACGAGCAGCTCGGCCGCGTAGTTTCGCTCCTCGGCGGGGACGGCCTCGCCGGCCTGGATTCGATCGAGGACGCTGGACCCGTATTCCTGCTGCAGCGCTGGATCGGAGCCGTCGATCTCCCGGGCTGCCGCGAGCGCGCGCGTAGCACCCGGAAGGTCACCGGCGAGCTTCCGCGTCGCGGCCTCGTCGCGCATGAGGCCGACGCGACGCCCGGGATCCTGCTCGAGCTCGAGCTCGGCCGCGTAGAGCGGGATGGCGCTCTGCCATTCCTGCGTCTGCTTGTAGAGCTCGCGCGCGTTGTAAATGGCGTACGCGCTCGTCGGGTCCAGCTCGATCGCCTTCTTGTAGTTCTCGATCGCCTTCTTCGGTTGCGAGAGCGGTGCTTCGGACCAGAGGCGGCCGAGCTCCTCGTGCATGCCGGCGAGCTCGCCCCGGAGCTCGGGGTTCTGCGCGGTGAGCGGCGCGAGGGCCTTCGCCCTGCGATCGAGGAGCGCGACGAGGGCCTTCGTGTCGCCCTTGTCACGGTACAGCTGTGCGAGCCGTTCGGCCGCGACCTGAGCGGTCGGGTCCTTGTCGATCGCCATCATGAGGACGCGCGCCGCCCGGTGCGCATCCCCGAGCGTCGTCGACCAGACGTTCGCGGCCTCGGCGAGCCAGTGGGCTGCGTAGGCGGGATCGCGCGTCTCCGAGCCCACGCGCTCGAGGAGCATGGCGTAGGCCTTGGGGTCCTGCTCGCCTGCCTGGTGCGCGTAGCCCAGCGATTCTTCGTCGTGCGGATTCTCGACGAGGCGCTGGACGAGCCTGTCGATTTCGGCGCGGTCCATTCGCGCGGAGGCTACCACGGTGCCCGCGAGCAGCGCCATTGAACGTCTTTGTCAGCCGCTCGGAGTTCCGAGGGATTTCCGCGCCGCGTCGTCGACACGCCCGGCTGCGCCCCCGGTTACTCGAAGATTCCGTAGGGTGTCGTCGAGGACGGGGACGGCGTCGGGGCCGTACCCGCTCCGGCGGGCCGGCCGCTCGGGTTTCCCTTGATCGGCTTCGTGCCTGGCTTCACATGCTTGCCGCTCGCAGTGGGCGCCGTGGCGCTCGGCGCCCTCGGGAGCGAGTCCGGGGTGACCGTCGGCGGCTCGGCCGTGGCCGTGCCCACGGGGGCGGTCGTCGTCCCCGCGAGGCTCGGGTCCGGCGTGGCGCTCGCCTGCGTCGGGACCGACGGGAGCGGCTGCACCCGGCGCGACATTCCGAGGTAGACGCCGCCCGCCGCGGCCACGATGACGAGCGGGACCGCGAGGAGCAGAAGCGGGAGCTTCGAGGCGGAAGCACGCCAACGAGGGGGCTTCGGCAGCGCCATCGGCGGCGGCCGCATCGACTCCGGCACACGAATGCCCGCCGCGTTCGTGATCGAGGCGCGTACGCCGCTCGTCTGTGCGCCCCGGGCCTCGAGCGCGGCGAGCAGCTCGCCCGCGAAGATCTCCGCGCTGCCCGGGCGATCCTTGGGCTCCTTCGAGAGCGTCCGCATGATGACGTCCTCGAGCTCGACGTTGACCATCGCCTCGGGAACGGCCTCGTTGGGGCGCTTCGGCGTCGACTTGATGTGCCGCGCCATGACGACGACCGCGTCGTTGTCCGTGAAGGGCGGGCGCCCCGTGAGCATCTGGTAGAGGATCACCGCGAGCGAGTAGAGGTCGCTCCGCGCGTCGAGCGGCTTGCCCTGGGCCTGCTCGGGCGACATGTACCGAGGCGTTCCGAAGACCGTCCCCGCCTGCGTCTCGACGACGCTCATCGGGTTCGGATCGTCCGGGTTGATCATCTTCGCGATGCCGAAGTCGAGGACCTTCACGATCTCGTCGTGCGCCTCGGCGTGCGCGTCCGGGTCCTGTGCCGTGGGCCCGATGGCGGCGCTCGTGAGGACGCGCGCGAAGAAGAGGTTGTCCGGCTTGAGATCGCGGTGGATGATCCCCTTCGCATGCGCCTCGCCGAGCGAGCGGAGCGCCTGCCGACACGCGTCCACTGCAAGAGGAGCGGCGATGCGCCCGACGCGCGCCAGGCGCTGGCCGAGGCTCTCGCCCTCCAGGAGCTCCATCGCCAGGTAGAACTCGCCGTTCTCGCTCTCGCCGAAGTCGAAGACCGTCACGGTGTTCGGCGACGCGAGCAGGCTGTTCGCGCGCGCCTCGCGCATGAAGCGCGCCTTGGCCGATTCGTCGATCGCGCGGTCGCCGCGGAGGATCTTGATCGCGACCTCGCGACCCATCGCGTGCTGCTTGGCGCGATAGACCGTGCCCATCGAACCGGCGCCGAGCTTCGCGAGGATCGTGTACCGACCTTCGAGGGTGCGGCCGACCATCGGGTCGTCGCCGATGTCGACCAGATCGCGCGGCCTCACGAGGCCCAGCCCGTCGGTCGGGCAGACCGCTGGGGCCTCGGCCTCGGGCCATTTTTTATGGCATCGCGGGCACACCAGCGTCCGCGGCTCGGCGGGAACCGTGTCGTCCGATTGACGGGCCGCGGAGGGGAGAGACACGAGCCTGACAATCGTCTCCCGGCCGTGCCTTGGACGCAAGCGGGGCGAAGCCCGCGCTGCGGTTTGAGGCCTCGAAGACCGAGACGACCCCGGCAATGGCGCGGGATGGCGACATCGCCGACAGGGATCGGTGCTATCAGCACGCCCATGCAGCGTCGCGTCTTGGTTGCTCTTGCCTGCGTTGCCTTCGCCTCTACCAGCGCGCTCGGCGCAGATGCGGCGGCTCAGGGAACGATGACCCCCACGCAGCCGCCCGCGGAAGTGGCACCTACGCCGACGCAGCCGCCGCCGGTCCAGCACGCGACGCCGGCGCCCGCGGTCGGCACGCGGACATCGACCGAGGCGCCAGCCGACGAACCCGTGAAGGGGGACGCTCCCCCGGCGCGGACGGGCTTCCAGCTCGGGCTTCGTACGGGGGTTCAGGTCCCGCTCGGCGAGGTCGACAAAGGCGAAAGCATGTCCGACAGCTTCACGCCTCAGTGGCCGCTCATCGCGGACATCGGAGTGAAGGTCCTGCCATCGCTGTTCCTCGGCGGGTACCTCGGCATCTCCGTCGGTGGTGCGGGCGCCCAGATCAAGAAGGGGTGCGACGCGGCCGGCGTCGACTGCATGGCGGTCGGCTTCCGCTTCGGCATCGAGGCTCAGCTCCACCTCAGCCCCGAGGCCCGGTGGGACCCGTGGATCGGCTACGGCATCGGCTACGAGATCGCGGGCGCCAGCGGCTCGAAGAACAACAACAAGTTCACGGCCGCGCTCGGCGGCGTCGAGTTCGCGCACCTGATGGCCGGCGTCGACTATCGCGTCAACAAGGTCGTCGGCATCGGCCCGACCGCCGACTTCGCGATCGGCCAGTACTCGATCGCCTCCGCGGAGGTGACGCGCAACGGCGTCACCTCGAAGTTCGACGGCGACATCAAGGACAAGGCGCTGCACGAGTGGTTGCTCATCGGCGTGAAGGTCACGTTCTTCCCCTGAAGCACCGGCGAGCGCGAGGTCACGGGCGCGTGAGGCAGCGGCTCGCCATCACGGCGAGCTCGTCCGGACCCCGACGCGCGAGCTCGGCGAGCTTGCGCGCAGCGAGCGGCTTGTCCCGGGCGTTGCAGAGCGACTGCGCGACCACGCGCGACACGGGCATCGCGCCGCCGAGGCAGCCGTACTGCGTCTTCACCCAGGTCGGATCGGACAGCAGTACGTCGAGAGCCGCCGACTCGAGGTCACGCTCGATCACGTGCTCGGCGGCGTAGGCGCGCACGACCGGGCTCGTGTGTCCCAGCAGCGCGATCATCTCGACCTCCGTCGCGACGGCGCGCACCCGCTGAAACGCCTTGAATTCCTCGCTCGTGTGCCCGTCGTAGCTCACGTGCTCCGACGCGAACCTGGAGGTGGCGGCGAGCTCGTCGACGAGCTCGCGGACCTCGGGTCGCGCGACGAGCGCCTCGGTCGTCGCGAAGGCGGGGAGCGGAACGATCGAGGCGACCGGCGGCGGCGTAGCTGCCTGCGGAGGGCTTGCCTCGCGGGGCGCGCAGCCTGCCGCGCAGGCGGCAACGAACGTGAGCACGAGAACCGCGAAGCGACGAAACATCATGCGCCACCGAACGCAGGAGTCCACACGACCTTACGGTCTTGCGCTCACTTCAACGGCAACACGTTCCTCGGATCGCACACGACGCTCACGCTGTCCGCGAGCAGCTGCGCGCCGGCCGGCACCTTCGCGACGTCGACGCCCTCACGCACGCGCCGCACCTCGTAGTGGAGGTGAACGAGCGAAGGCGAGCCGGTGTCGCCCACCGCGCCGACGAGGTCGCCGTCCTTCACGGCCGCACCTGGCGCGAGCCCCGCGGCGATCGAGTCGAGATGTCCGAAGAGGACGACGTAGTCGCGGAGTCTCCCTCCTTCGCGAAGCGAGTGCCTCGTCACGACGGTCGTGCCGAAGAGCGGCCCCGTGTAGAGCACCTCGGCCTCGCCCTCCTGGTGGTCGAGCGCGACGTTCTTCACGGCCGTGCCCTTCGTCTGCGGGAGGTCGACGCCGCCGTGACCGACGTGGGAGAGCGTTCGTCCGCGCCGCTGGTCCGGATCCGGCCGGTCGAGGTCGTAGCCGCTCACCACGTAGTGCCCTCCCGGGAGGCCAGGGGGGATCGGATAGCGGTACGCGTCGTAGTCGCCGGGGCGGTCGGGGAGGCGAGGGATCTGCTCGTACTGGGCCCAGCGGCCGGACTTCTCCCGGTGGGCGTTCGGGAGCGCCGGGGCGAGCGGCCCGTCATCGGCCCCACGGGTGAGATGAACACACGCCTCGTTGTCGGGCGCGGTCCCGGGCGGGCACTCGGTGCGAGCGAGAGCGGCACCCGGCCTCGGGGAGCTGGCCGCGCGGGTCCCGGCGACCGCCATTCGCACGGGAGATAGCGGTCGCCCGGCTCCGAAGGCCATGAACCCGAACGTGGTTGCGAAGGCCCATAGCCACCTGCTCACGACGGGAAGACTACCAGGCTGGAGTTGGCATTCCCGCTTCGTGGTATTGAGGAGCCGCCCATGCCCTCGATCAAAGAGAATCTCACCGCGCTCTTCGACGCCGAGCGCAAGGCGCGCACGCTCCACGGCGGCCTCCTCGACCAGCCTCGCGAGGAGCTCATGAAGGAGCTGCGCGAGGCCGCGCGAGCAGCTCTGCCCAATGCCGACGAGGAAGAGCCGTCGCTCCGCCTGTCTCGGATCGCGCTGCTCCTGGGCGATCTCGATGGAGCAGATGTCGTCGATCTGCTCGTCGACATCCTCGGCAGCGAGTCGCCCGAGGCTCGCGTCCATGCCGGCGAGGCGCTCGAAGGCCTCGCGTTCGACAGGTTCAAGGAGGTCGCGCTCGGAATCGAGCGCGCCGTCGCTCGGCTTCCGAAGGGCAGCCCCGCGCTCACCGAGCTGCCGTTCCTGCTCGCCGAGGTCGGAGAGCCCGGATGCGTGAAGCTGCTCGGCCTCTTCCTCAAGCATGCCGACGCAGAGGCGGTGGCGGCGGCCATCGAGGCGATCGCCGAGCTCGGCGATCCGTCCGCGATCCCGCTGCTCGCGCCCCTCGAGAAGGACCCGCGTCAGGTGCAACTCGAGGAAGAAGACGGCGAGGGCGAGCGCGTGGGGCTCGGCGATCTCGCGTTCGAGGCACGCGAGATCCTCGAGGAGCTCGCCAAGAGCGCACAGGCCGCGCAGGGCGGTGGGCCGGGTCGTGGCCCCGGTGGTCCCAACGCCAAGAAGGGCCGATGAACAAGGCGCCGCCGGGGACGAAGACCGGCGAAATCGCCGCCTCGCCCGCGCGCTTTCTCGGCCCGGACGACGCCGCGGTCTTCGAGACGTCCGTCGTGCCGCGCTACCTCTCCCTCTTCGCCGAGCGGCTCCTCGAGCTCATCGTGCCGACCGAGGACGCGCGTGTCTGTCACTTGCATTGCCGCACCGGATACCCGGATCGTGACCTGCTGAAGAAGCTACCGAACGCGCACGTGTACGGCTGCGACAACTCCGTGCACGCGATCGAGCTCGCTCGCGCGAAGGCGAAGACCATCCCTGGCTTCGTCCACGACTACCGCGTCATCGATGCGTTCACGACGCCGTTCCCCGCCGGCGCGTTCTCGCACGGCATCTCGCTCCATCCGCTCGCGGCGCCAGCCGAGCGCAAGCGGATGCTCGAGGAGCTCGCGCGGATCGTCGCGCCGCGCGGTCAGGCGCTCGTGGCCATGCCGCTTCGCGGATCGTTCCTGGAGATCGCCGATCTCCTCCGCGAGTGCGCGCTCAAAAACGAGCTCACCGAGCTGACGAACGCGGTCGAGGCCGCGGTGCAACTGCGGCCGACCGACGAGCTCTTCAAGCGCGAGCTCGAGGCCGTCGGCTTCGACTACGTCGAGGTCGACGTACGCACGCGCACCCTCAGCTTCGAGAGCGGCCGCCAGCTCTTCGAGGACCCGGCGACGCGACTGATGCTCCTCCCCGAGTTCCGCGTGAACCTGCACATGCCCGACGACCGCCCGTTTTCCTACGTACGCGAGGCGATCGACAAGTACTGGAGCGACGGCGCGTTCGAGCTGACCGTAAACGTCGGCGTCGTCACCGGCCGCCGCAAACCCTAGCGTGCGCAACGCACGCCGTTCTCGTGAGGTGAGGTGTTCTCGAAACCTCACCAGCGGAAGCCCACGGCCTCGCGCCACTCAGCGAAGCTGAGGGGCTTCGCTGGCGGAGCCCCACCTGCTGAGGGCGAGGCCCTACCTGCAGAAGCCGTCGATGCAGATCAAGGGGGATGCGCAGTTCTTGCCCTGCGTCACGTCGCAGTCCGTGCCGAGGTTCGTGTCCGAGCCGCACACCGAGTGGGCGCCCGAGCTCGTCGTCACGCTCTTGCAGACGTTGAACTTGTCGGCGCTCTTGCACGCGTCCGCACCGGCGTCCGCATCGCATGTGATGTAGCAGCTGTGACGGAGACAGAGGCTCCCCGTCGCGCACTTGTCCTGGGCGCCGTCCGTCGCGCAGGTGAAGACAGGCTGCTGGTCGGGAGTGCAGCCGCCGTCGACGCACACGAGGCCCGCCTGGCACGTCGAGCCTGCACCGCAGGTGTCGACGCAGTGTTGCTGGACGCACGCCTTGCTCGCGCCGCACTGGCTCGAGTTGGTGCATGCGCTCGAGTTGCCGGTGCAGACGCCCTTCGCGTCATCGCAGGAGTAACCGGTGGGGCAGGGCTTGTTCGCGCTGCACGCCGGGGTGCATGCACCCTGCACGCATTGCGAGCCCGCCGCACACTGCGTGGTGTCGGCGCACTGATCGGCAGGCGCGTAGCACGTGCCGCTCAGACACTTGGAGCCGGCAGGGGTCGGGCAGTCGCTGTCGCTCTTGCACGCGGAGCTTCCACCGTCACCCCCGACCGCCTGGCAGCTGGGCACGCCGCCCGCGAGCTTGCAGACGAAGTTCGACGGGCAGCCCGAGCTCGAGCAATCGCCTGCGTGGCACTTGTTGTCGGCGCCGCACGACTCGCCGCTAGGGCAGTCCGAAGGCTTCGTGCAGAGCGTCCCGCTCGGCGGGCCCGGCGGCACGCCGTCGCTCAGGTAGCAGCGGTGGTTGCTCCCGCAGGCGTAGCCGGACGGGCAGTCGCTGCTCGTCGAGCAGGTGAACGCGTAGCAATCATTGGAGATATAAGGGTCGGGGCAGCTGTAACAATCGCTCCCGACACAGACCCTGTTCGATTGCTGATCATCCGCGTAAATCGGGCAGCCGCCGAGCGCGGCGGCGCCGAGCCCGAGAAGAACGAAGGAAAATAGGTGCTTCATCATCATGGATCCTGGTTCCTCGTACCCGGCTCGCCGCTGCTCCGGTCGTCCTGGCGAGAGGTTAGCAACGGCCATGCCTCGCACAAGGGGCGCGGGCGACCCCGGATTTGCCGAAAAAACGCGGTTTGCCGTCGGGGGCCGTGGACGGCAGTTCACGCTCGTTGTGGACGACACGTCGTGGCTGCGACCGTGTTAGCCTCATTCCGAAGGCTGGCCTGACGAAATGGACGTCAGATGTGAGCGTTGTAACACCGACTACGAGTTCGACGACGCGCTCGTCAGCGGACGCGGCACGACGGTCAAGTGCACCAACTGTGGGCACAAGTTCAAAATTCGCCGAAGCGCCGGCGACTTCAGCGAGGACTTCTGGAACGTCCAGACCCACGACGGCCGCACCCTCGTCTTCACGTCGCTTCGTGAGCTCCAGCGTGCGATCCAGACGAACCTCGTCGAGCGCCACGACCTCCTCTCGCGCGGCGGTCTGAAGCAGAAGCCGATCGGGCAGATCCCGGAGCTCGCGCCGTTCTTCGACATCCGCGACCAGCGCAGGAGCCAGCCGCCTCCGCCCGTGGTCGCGATCCCGCCGGTCTCGACCGATGAGACCCATCGCGCGTCGCGTCCACCTCCTCCCCCGGGTGCCGCGGCTGCAGCGCTCGCGCCGCCGCGAAAGAGGCTGAGCACGCGTCCCGACTATCCGCCTGCCCCGCCCGAGCGCGCCGACGGCCCGGCCGCGCACGCGATCCCGTCGATGCACAAGACTCTCCACGGGACTGGCGCCGAAGCGATCGACGTGCCCGTGCAGTCGCCGCCCGCGCCCCCGGCGCGCGTGTCGCTCGCGCCGCCGCTCCCGACCGCGGCCGTGCGTGCTCAGCATGTGGCGGCGCGCGAAGCTTCGCGTGCGACGAGCCGAGCCGCCGAGCCGCCGCCGCCCGTCCTCACCGTCCGTGAGCCCGAGCCCGAAACCGAACGCTTTGCGCGCGCGCAGCTGCCGCCGGTCGTCGAGAAGTCGTTCACGAAGACACAGCCGATCGTGCCGTCGGTCGTCCCGAAGGTCGCGCCGGTGCCGTCGGCGCCCATCGAGGTGTCATCGCCACTGCCGCCGCCGAGCGTGCCGGTTCTCCGCTCGATGAACCTCGACGACGAGCACTCGGACGGCGTGCGCTCACGCTCTCCTTCACTGCCGGAGGCACTCGGGCCTTCCCTCGAGCGTCGCCGCTCCGTCGGTGGATTCATCGTCGCCTTCGTCGTGCTCGGGGGCGTCGCGCTCATCGGTGCGGTCTGGGCGAAGGACCATCTCGGCGGCGCGCTCGGCTCCCATCCTCCGCCGGTCGCGCAGACGGATCCTCGTGCGCTCGCGCTGCTCACCACCGGCGAGAAGGCGCTGGCAGACGGAAACCTCGATGCCGCGAAGGAGAGCTTCGACAAGGAGAGCTTCGACAAGGCGAGCGCTCTCGCCGAGAAGGACCCTCGGGTCCTCCTCGATGCGGCACGCCTCGCGGCGATGCGCGCCGACGTCCCCTGGTTGCGCTCGCGGCTGCTCGCGGCCGACGCGGCCGACGAGATCAGGCTCACGAAGGACACGCTCGGCGAGCTCTCCGCGGCCTCACGCAAGGCCGCCGACGACGCGCTTGCCGTCGCTCCCGACGATCCGGCCGCGGTTCGCACGAAGGTCGACGCTCTCCGCATCGCGGGCGACCGCGACAGCGCGCGTGCGCTCGTCTCCAAGCTCGGCTCGTTGTCTTCGCAGGCCGAGACCGCCTACGTCCTCGCGGCGCTCGACCTCGCCGAGGACGTGCCGCTCTGGTCGACTGTCCTCGAGCGGCTGCGCGTCGCCGCAAGCGCGGAGTCGGGGCCCGGCCGTGCGCGTGCGATGCTCGCGTATGCGCTGGCTCGCTCCGGGGACGTCGCGTCGGCCAAGGCCGAGGTCGATCGACTCGCCGCGATGTCGCGGCAGTACGTCCTCTTGCCGCAGCTCCGCGCGTTCGCCGATCACGCGAAGCCGAGCGCAAAGGTCGACGTCGCGCCCGACGGCGGCGCCGTCGTCGCGGCGAACGATCCGCGTGCCGATGCTGGCAAACCAGTTGCGCGCGATCGTACTGGCGGCGGTGGCGAGCCCACGCTCCCGTCCGACGCACGACAGATCGTCGTCCAGGCCGAGGCGGCACGCGCGAAGGGCGACTACGACCGCGCGCTCACGCTCTATCAGGCTGCCGTCGACCGCAACCCGGGCGACACCGAGGCGCTCCACGGCCTCGCGTCCGTCGCTCATGCGCGACGCGACCTCAACGGCGCACGTGCCGGCTACAAGCGTGTACTCTCGGTCAACCCGAGCTACATTCCCGCGCTCGTGGGCCTCGGCGACGTCGACTGGGAGTCGGGGGACCGCGCGAGCGCCATGAAGACCTACAAGGAGATCACGGACCGGTTCCCCGAGGGCTCGTACCCGCCGCGCGTGAAGCAGCGCCTCGAGGCTGCCGCGCCCGCGCCCGCTCCGCCCCCTCCCTCTGCGACGCCGCCCGAGTCGGGAGGTGGAGGATGAAGCATCGCCCGCTCGCAGGACCGCTTCTCGCCACGCTGGTGGTGACGAGCAGTCTTCTCGCCGCCGGCTGCGAAGGCCGTCCCCACGCCGGGACCACCACGGACGCCAAGGCGACCGAGCCCACGCGGAAGACGGGCCCGGCGATCGCCATCCTGGACATCAGCGGCGGCGTCCCCGAGCACGAGGCGGCGAGCCTCTTCGGCGGCATCGGTCGCAAGAGGAGCTTTGACGAGCTCTTGAACGCCATCGCCGAGGTCGGCACGAACAAGGGGATCGTGGGGGTCGTGGTGAAGTTCGGAAGCGCGAGCATCGGCGCCGCGCGCTCGCAGGAGATCGGCGAGCACCTCGAGAAGCTGAAGGAGAAGAAGAAGGTCTACTGCCACGGCGACGCGTTCTCGAACGCGACGATCATGCTGGCGGCTCGCGGCTGCTCGAGCATCTACGTCTCGCCTGCCGGCGGGGTAGAGACGGTCGGCCTGGCCGCTCAGCTCCTCTACATGCGCCGCCTGCTCGTCGACGAGCTGCACCTGTCGATCGACATGCTGCAGGTCGGCAAGTTCAAGGGCGCCGAGGAGCCGCTCACCCGCGACGGGCCCAGCCCGGAGGCGCGCGCATCGCTCACCGGCGTGCTCGTCGACTTCCGTACCGCCTGGATGAACACCATCACCGAGGCGAGGCCGCGGCCCGGCATGGCCGAGACCATCGAGGACGGACCGTACTCTCCGCTGCGCGCGAAGGACGTCGGCCTCGTCGGAAGGCGATGCTGGATGGTGAGACAGGCAGAGCGGCATCGCGATCTTCACCGGCGCCGTCATCCCCTTGCCCGCCAGGTAGAACCGCCCGGAGGGCAGGCGCGCCACGTCGAACTTGGTGCCGCCGCGCACGCGCAGCTGTTCCTCCACGGTGTCGATCGCCGCCGGCGAGCTGGCCTTCCCGTAGAACTGGGTGCTCGCGTTGGCGATCACGTTGTGATCGATGCTCTTCGGCGCCTGGGTTGCGAACACCACGCCGAGGCCGTACTTGCGCCCCTGCGCCGCGAGCCGGATCAGGCTCTCTTTGCAGGGGGTCGAGCCCTGAGAGGGCACGAAGTCCTTTGCTTCATCGAGAACGAGCAGGCCGCGTAGCGGTCGATCGCTGGGACAAGGATGCTTCTTCACCCATGTGAAGAGGGTCATGGCGAGTTGATTGACGAACTGGAGCGGCGCATCGAGGCCTGGCAGGCCCGACAGGCTGAGCACGGAGACGCGGGTGCGCGCCGAGCCCAGTCCGAAGAGGATCCCCGGATCGAGCGGCTCGCCTTCCTGGTGGAGGAGAGGGTTCGTTTGCACAGCAGCGCGCAGTGAATCGCTGAGGGCCGTCGCGACCTTTCGGGCGGTGGAGATCTTGAGGCTGGCCTCCTCAGGCAGGTCGGTCAGCACATCGAGGAACGCAGCGAAGTCGCCTCCGCCTTGCTGGGCGAAGAGGCGGAGTGCCGCATCGAGGATCGCACGTGCCTTTTCGTCGGCCCTCTTGCCAGCCATCCCAGCCAGCGTCGCGGCCGTCATCGCGATTGTCTGCGCGAGCTCGTCGGGGTCCTGGGCGACAGCGGCGAAGTCGGGGAGCAATCCCAGGTGCAAAGGGTTGCCATTCGACCGTCCTGGCGTCCACACGATCACGTCTGTTTGCGCGTGATAACGGGCGGCCTTCTCGGCATCCTCATCGGTGAACGAAGGAGGGCGCACGGGCCAAGGCTCGCCGAGCCGGGCCAGATCGTTGGCGCCGTCAACCACGATCGACGGGATGCCGAG
>JANXVA010000792.1 GCA_025351875.1 Myxococcales bacterium
CCGGGAGCCCGCGCGGGACGCTGAGCGCTGCGGAGTGCGCGCGATCAGCGGCGAACGACGCGCGCGTGCTCGCCGACGCTGGGTACGACGCCATCATCGTCGAGAACTTCGGTGATGCACCGTTCTTCGCGACCAAGGTGCCCGCCGTGACCATCGCGGCGATGACGGCTTGTGCCGTTGCCGTCCGCGCCGCGGCGCCTGACGTGTCGCTCGGCATCAATGTCCTCCGCAACGACGGCGAAGCCGCGCTCTCGATCGCGGTATGCACGCAGGCGAGCTTCGTTCGCATCAACGTGCTGACGGGCGCGCGCGTCACCGACCAGGGGATCGTCGAGGGCGACGCCGCCCGCACGCTCCGGCTCCGTCGCTCCCTCTTCGCGGAGAGCGTCGCGATCTGGGCCGACGTCGACGTGAAGCACTCGTCGCCCCTCGGCGCACCGCGCCCCCTCGTGCAGGAGGTCGAGGACCTCACGAAGCGTGGCATGGCCGACGTCGTGCTCGTCACCGGCGAGGGCACCGGCAAGGGCGTCGACCTCGAGAAACTCGCCGCCGTGAAGCGTGCGTCAGGCAAGCCCGTGCTCGTCGCGAGCGGCGCCACGCTCGCGTCGCTCGCCGCGCTGGCCTCGTCGTCCGACGGCGTCGTCGTCGGGAGTGCACTCCGGCAGGGCAATGTTCCCGGCGGGCCGGTCGACGCGGCGCTCGCGGTCGAGTTCGCCTCCGCGTTCAAGGCCGCGTTCGGCGCGCACACGTAGCGTGATCTAGAAGGAGCCGTGCAGGCCCATCCAGGTCGGACCGACGTAGGGGCGGAGCGTGAGCCTGGAGGTCGCCGCGGCCGGAGCCTCGCTGCTCGGCTCCTTGCTCTGGAGCACGAGCCCGAGGATGCCCGCGCCGACGCCGATGCCTCCCGCGACGAACGCGATCGTCGAGATGGTGCCGAGCGACTTCGCCGAATCGAGATCGCTCTGGAGCCTCGCGGGGCAGACGTCGTTCGGGTCGCATTCCTTCTTCACGTCGCTCACCTTCGAGAAGCTGAGGATGCCCGTGACGGCGCCCACTCCGATGCCGACGGCGCCGAGACCGAAGCCGCCATAAATGAGGATCTTCGGGAGCGGGGACGCGCCCGACCGCGGCGGCGAAGAGGTGTCGCTCGAGTCCGCCGGGCGGGCAGCCGACGGCCGAAGATCGAGAGTGACGGTCTTCGACTCGCGTTCGGCGACCTCGATGTCCTGCTTCTTCTCGAGCGAGCCCGAGCGCGCGACGATCGAGTGGCGGCCAGGGTTCACCCTGCGCGGCAGCTGAGACGCCGCCGGCGGAACGACCTCGTTGTCGAACACGATCACCGTCGTCTGTCCCGGTTCGCCGTTGGTGGCGAGCACCGTCACCGACGGAATGCGCGCGCCGATCTCCGCCATGAGCGATTCGGCAGTCTTGCGTGCCCCGGCGAACGCCGCCGGCTCACCGGGTTTCGGCGGAAGACGACCGAGGCGTCCGAGCGTCTCTCGCGCCTCGAGGAGGAGGCCGAGCTGCGCCTGCGCACGCGCGACCTCGAGGCCGGTCGTCGGGACGTGCATGATCGCATCGGCGGCTTCGTAGCTCTTCAGAGCAGCCTTGAAGTCGCCCTTGTCGCGCTTCGCATCACCCTCGTCCATGAGGGCGCGTGCCGTCTCGCGATCCGACAGGCTCGGCTCAGCTGCTGCGTTCGACGAGACGGTCGCGGCGCCGGCCATCGTGCCGAAGCAGAGGGCAAGGACGGCGAGGGGTTGGCGATGGCAGCGGTGCATGCGCGCGTGATCTCAGAAGCCGCGATCGGGCTTGGTGGTGGTCGCGGTGGTCGCGGGTTTGGGCGGGAGCTTCACGGGGGGCGCGGCAGGCGAGACGGGACGATGCGTGGTCGTGGGCGTCGTGGCGGCAGACACGGGCGCGCTCGTGGCAGAAGGCAGGGTCACGGGCGGCGGTGTGGTGGCGTTGGGCGTCGCGGCCGCGGTCGCGACGGCGGTCGGAGCCGTCGTCGCGGCGGCCGTCACCGCCGGGGGCGGCTCGGCGGTCACCGTCGACGTCGCGGTCGGGAGCGGCGCAGGGTCGACGGCCTCGGGCGGGGCAGCCGTGCTCTGCGTGGTGCCGATGGACACGGCCGGAGTCTTGGGCTTCATCACCGCCGAGCTGATGATCAGGACGGCACCCACGAGCCCGATCGCCACCGACACGCCGAGCAGAGCGGCGAGCACGACGCGCCGCTGCCGTGACGGATCGTCGGCGAGCTGCGGCGGATACTCCATCGACGCCGAGCCGAGCGTCAGATTGCTCGTCGCGCTCGGGGTCTCCGACAGGCCGCCGACACCAAGCGGTCCGCTCGGCGCTGACGTGCGCTCGCCCCGCTCGCTGAACGAGGGCGTCGAGATGGGCACGGGCGGGAACTGCGGATTGTCGAGGCGCGCGGTCGTCGAGCCGACGTGCAGCGTCCGCGGGATCGGCAAACCGGGTGACGTCGTGGGCTGCGGCAGGCTCGAGCTGCGCTCGGCATCCCGGGCGTGAGCCGCTGCGAGTGCGGTGTCGACAGCGCGCTTGCGCGCGGACTTCCGGTCGGTGAGGAGCACACCGGTGTAGTGTGCAACGAGCGCGGTGGTCGTCGGTTCGCCGATCTCGAGGAGGCACGACTCGAGCGCGAGATTCAGCTCGAGCGCCGTAGCGAAGCGTCCGTCGGGATCGTACGCCAGAGCCCGGTCGATGACCGCGCAGATCGCGTCGGGGACTTCGCGGGGGAGGGGAGCGTAGCCCTGGCCGCTCGTGAGCTTGTGGAGTGTAGCCACCTCGTTCGGGGCGTCATACGGCGCGACGCCGGCGAAGAGCTCGTAGAGGATCGCGCCGAGCGCCCACACATCCGCGCGATGGTCGACCGGTTGACCGAGCGCTTGCTCGGGCGCCATGTAGCGGATCTTCCCCTTCAGCTGACCCGCGCTCGTGTCCTGTGAGACGCGGTCGCGCGCCTTCGCGACGCCGAAATCGATGAGGACCGTCGACCCGGCATTGGAGATCAGGATGTTCTGCGGAGACACGTCGCGATGGACGACCCCGAGGTGGGTGCCGTCACGCTCCTGGAGGACGTGGGCGGCGTGCAGCCCCGCGGCTGCGTCGGCGCAGACGCGAAGCGCGATGCCCGCGGGAATGCGCTGCTTCTTCTGCTCGGCAGCACGCACCACCTTCGACAGCGAGTCGCCGTCGACCCACTCCATCACGATGAACGTGCTCTCCTCGTGCTCGCCGACGTCGAGGATTCGGGCGACGTTGGCATGCTCGATCCGCGAGGCGATGCGGGCCTCGTCGAGGAACATCTCCTGGAAGCGCGGGTCCTGCGAGTACTGCGGCAGGATCATCTTCACGACGACGAGACGCTCGAATCCCTTTCGGCCGCCGAAACGGGCGAGCCACACCGAGGCCATGCCGCCGTACGCCAGCGGGCACAGCAACTCGTACCGGTCGAGACGATGACCAGGCTGGAGCTGAGCAGGATCCATCCCCGTCAAAGGGTAGCGTGCTCGCGGAGGGACACGCGAGAAGAACGCGCACCCCTACGTGTGGGCCGAGGTGCCGAAGCCGCTCAGCGCCGGGGGGTCAGGATGGCCGAGACTCGGTCGGCGGGGAGCTTGCCAGCGCGCTCGCGCAGGCGCTCGAGCAGCGCCGCGCGGTCAGGCGGGGCCGCGATCGGGCCGCGTGTCTCGGAGCTGGAATCGGGCACGGCACGCACGGCACGGGGGGAAGCCTCGCGAGTCGCCGCGGGCGCAGCTTCTGCGGGCTGGGGAGAGGGCTCCGCGTTCGTGTGTCGCGCGAAGTGGACGGGCGCGACCTCCCCTGGGATCGACGTGACCGCGTCGTTCTCCGACTCCGCGTTCGCGTAGGCCTCGGGCTCCGCCACCGATTCGGGCAGCACCTCCAGCTGCTGCGATTCCGGGATTGGCTCGGGCTCCGGGTCCGGCTGGCCGACCGGAACCGGCGGAGGAGTGAGGCCCATCGGTCGAGCGCTGCCGGTACGCCTCGCGTTCGCCCTCGCCGTGGCGTTGGCCTTCTCCCGTGCGCTCGCACGCACGCTCGCGACAGCAGCTTCCTGATCGGCGTTGGGGCTCGCGTTCGATTCGGGCTCGGACTCGTGCGGCGCCATCCTCGCTGATGCGGCCGAGGGGGCGGGGGTCGCCGCAGTGAGCGCGTCCGCGACGGGGCTGTCGGCGATCGGGGGAGCGGGCCGCGACGGCGCGCCTTCTCCTCCCGCGCGCGACTCGCGGAGGGCGGTCGCGCGATCGACGACCGACTTGGATTTCGGATCGAGCCGCGTGAACCTGAGCGAGAGCCCGGGCTGTCCGCGGAAGGCGTTCTCCTTGTGAGCCAGCACGCGCCCTTCGCCGCGGAGGACCGTCTCGCCGTTGGCGAGCGTCACCTCGAAGCGGAGGATCACGCCCGTCGGACGTGGATGCGCACCGATGAGGACGACGCTGGTCTTGCCGAGGGTCTCGAGCTCGTTCGCGAAGAGCTCTGCCTCCGTCTCGTAGGGACGGACGATGCGGATGGCTACGGGCGCACGCGTGTTCTCGGCCACGGCTCGATGCTACCGCAGAATCGCGCAAGGACGGCGCGCCTTCCGGCGCCCTGCCCAGCATGGTAATCGCGCCTCATGTCAGGCCCGGCGTATCTCCGACGCATTCTCATCGTGGGAAGCGGCGCACGTGAGCACGCCCTGGCGCTGGCCCTCCACGAGCACGAGCTCGTGATCGCGCCCGGTAACGGTGGGACGGCGCAGGTCGGTCGAAACGTGGACGTAGCCGTCAACGACGTCCCGGGCCTCGTCGCCCTCGCCGAGCGCGAACGTATCGACCTCGTGGTGATCGGTCCGGAGGCCCCGCTCACGCTCGGCCTCGTCGATGCGCTCGCGGAGCGCTCGATCGCCGCGTTCGGTCCGTCGCGCGCCGCCGCGCGCCTCGAGGGGTCGAAGGCGTTCATGAAGGATTTTCTCCGTCGCCACGACATCCCGACGGCGGCATTCGCGGTGTTCGACGACGCGGAAGAGGCGAAGGCACACGTGCGTGCCGCGGGGCGCCCGCTCGTCGTGAAGGCCGACGGTCTCTGCGCGGGCAAGGGCGTCGTCGTCTCGTCTTCGGCCGAGGAGGCGCTCGACGCGATCGAGCGCATGATGGTCGCGCGCGAGTTCGGGGAAGCGGGGGCCACGGTCGTCATCGAGGAGCTCCTGCCCGGTGAGGAGGCGAGCTTCCACGTCGTGTGCGACGGCACGCGCGCGGTCGCGCTCGTCGCCGCGCAGGACCACAAGCGCGTCTTCGACGGCGATCGCGGTCCGAACACCGGCGGGATGGGGGCGTATGCACCCGCGCCGATCGTCACCGAGGCCGTTCACGCCGAGGTCATGCGCGCCGTCGTGGGGCCGACGCTGCGCGGCATGGCCGCCGAGGGAGCGCCGTTCCGGGGCGTGCTCTTCGTGGGCCTCATGATCGATAACGGCACGCCGCGCGTGCTCGAGTTCAACGTGCGCTTCGGCGATCCGGAGACGACCGTGCTCGTTCCGATGCTCGACGGCGACTGGTTCGAGCTCCTCGACGGCTCGGCGCGCGGCGACCTCGGAGGCTTCACCGCGGGGACGAAGCCTGGTGCGGCGCTCGCGGTCGTGATGGCCGCGGAGCACTACCCCGCGAAGCCCACCACGGGTGATCGCATCGACGGACTCGACCGCGCGATCCGCGCGGGCGCGTTCGTCTTGCACGCCGGGACGCGACTGGATGGCGACGCGGTGGTCACGTCGGGAGGACGCGTGCTCACCGTGGGCGCGTATGCTTCGTCGCTCGCGGCGGCGCGCGGCCTCGCCTACGAGGCCGTGTCAGGCATCACCTGGCGTGGCGAGCATCATCGGGCCGACATCGGCCATCGCGCGCTCGCGCGCTGACGGCCTTGCGTCGCGACTACGGCGCGGCGTCGGGGTCGCCCGCGTCGGGCGTCGCGAGCGGGATCGCGAGAAGATGCAATGCGCGTCGCGGATCGTCGTCGACGCCGCCGTCGGAGACGCGAGGGTCGGTGTCACCGACGCTGAGGAGCACATAGCTCGCGGCCACGGAGAACCAGTCGGCAGGCAGCGACCGCGGTGACGAGCGCCTCTGGATGTCGGCGAGCGACTGCGCGACGACCACCTGGCGGGCGCTCGCATCCGCACCGCCGTCCGTAAAAATAGGCATCCCAGCGTCGTCGACGGCGCCGCCGAGCGTGACGAAGACGCCGCTCGCGCCGTACGAGGCGATGTCGGCCGCGGCGTAGTCGAGCGTCGCCGGCGGGTTCGGCACGGCCTCGCCGAACGGCACTGCACCCTCGACGAACGGCGTGGGTGCGCCGGCCTCGATAGGCCCGAATGCGAGCCCGAGCGCACGCCCTCGGGCCGCGCGGTCGAGCGCGGGCGAGAGCTGGACGAGCTGGACGGAGAGCCTCGTGTCGCCAGAGCGCCCGTAGGCCATCAGCGGGAGGGTCGTCAGCTTCAGGTTGCCGGCCGCGGCGGTCCAGTCCGCGCCACAGCGCTCGGTCGAGGCCACGGGGTCATCACTCTTGCGTCGACAGCCGCCGAGGATCAGCGCGTGGACGCCGCGAGACAGGTCGGCGGTCACCTCGCCGACGTCGATCGCGAACTCCTTGGTCCCGGTCAGATCCAGCACCTCGGCGCACGTCGGCCCGGGGCCGCCGAACACCGGGTATTGTGCGCGAAGCTTCGTCTCCGGGATCACGACGGCGCGCCCCAGGCGCTCGCTCCGGGGGGGAAGGCGAACGGCGGTGCCGACGTCCACGCCGACGACGTTCGATTCCGGGAGCACGTCCGTCGTCGGCTGAGGCTGGTCGCCGAGCGCGCCGAGAAAGCAGATCCGGAACGCCGGGAACGCCGCGGCGTGCACGAGCACGATCGCGTTCGCCTCGATCAGCGCTGAGCCCGCGTCGCCAGGAAAACTGCTGCCGTCGGTCAGGCGACCGTCGCCGAAGGACCCCGCGTCGGCCAGCTGCGGCTTGCTGTCCGCCTCCCCGAGCGACGAGCACGCGGCGAGCCCGACCGCCGCCACCGCGCTGAGCAGTCCGCCCACGAACGCGACTCCCCGGTAGCGGACGGCGAGATTAGCCACGGCCGCACGATAGCAGCGACCGTACGATTCGCCCGCCCCTCGCGCTCATTGCGTCGAGGCGGCTCCGCCGTCGAGAGCCCCGGGGACGCCGCCGTCGTCCGCGCCGCCGTCGCTCTTCGGTTCGAGGACCGGTACGGCGAGCACGTGGAGCGCGCGGCGGTCGTCCGTGTCGGGACCGCCATCCGCGAGCTTTGCGTTGGGATCGCCGAGGACGAGGAGCGCATAGTTCGATGCCGTTGCGTAGTACGACGGGGGGATGTCGCGCGGCGAGGAGCTCTTCTGGATGTCGGCGAGCGATTCGTCCAGCACCTTCGTGTCGGCGGCCGCGTCGCCGGTGCCGCTCGCGAACATCACCCGGAAGCCGAGCGAGCCGTAGACGGCCGTGTCGTTGGAGGCGTACGCGAGCTGCGCGGGGAAGGAAGGCTCGGCGCTGCCGAAGAGCTTCGGATTGGTCGCGACCGGTACGTGCGAGGCGCTGGGTTGGTCGAGCGGACCGAAGGTCACGACGAGGTCGCGTCCGGCGCGTGCAGACTCGAGCGGTAGGGAGAGGTTGACGACCTGCGCGGGGAGGGTGCCGCTCGCGGGGCGTGCCGCGCCGGCCAGCGTGATTTCCTTGACGCCGAGGTTGCCCTTGCCGCCATTCGCCGGGAGGCCCGCGACCCATCCGGCGCCGCACTGCGCAGCGCTGAACTTGCGCAGGATCGAGTCGGTCGGGCACCCGGTCACGACGAGGAGGTGAACACCCCGCGAGAGGTCCGTGTCGATCGTGCCGAGGACCTGGGCGTAGGCCGCGCTGTCGCCGTTGATCAGCTCCTCGCACGACGGTCCCACGCCTGCGCCGCCGAACGTCGGATAGCTGGCGCGGATGCTCGGCTCCTCGAAGAGGATGACCTGCCCCGGGGCGCCGCGCAGCGCGGGGAGGCGAACCGCTCCGCCGACCTCGACACCGACGACGTTTGCCTCGGGCATCAGCTCCGAGTCGGGCTGCGGACGGCGATCGACCTCGTGCTCGAAGCAGAGGCGGAACGCTTGTGACTTCGCAGCGTGCACGAGAATGACGGCGTTGTCGGTCGGCCCGAGGTCGCTCGCGCCCGTCGCGGGCGGACTGAAGGCCCCGGCATCCCCGCCAGTGCGCTCGCCTGCGGCGGTGGGGTTCTGCGTGTCCCCTCCGAACGAGCTCAGATCGGCCGAGCCACACGCGTAGGCGAGCCCGGAGAGCGCGATCAGCAGAGCCGACAGACCGACCGACGTTCGCATGCCTGCCATCGTAGCATTCGCCGCGCCAGCACCGGTCCTCGCCGGCCATCGGCATTTCGCCGAGGATCACGCGGCGAGGTGTGCCACGGCCATGACCGCCGAGTCATGGGGCGAAGCCGGGGAGGGTAGGTTCGTGTGACTCTGCCGTGACCCCGCGTTTTCAGGGCCAAAGTAGTTGCGGAAGATCTCCCGCTCCCGCATCCTTTGTCTCGTGTCCGAGGCTATCGCGGGGATGATGGTGACGCCCAGCGTCAAGCTCGTGCGCCCGCTCGGCGAGGGCGGGATGGGCGCGGTGTGGGTCGCCGAGCATCTCGCGCTCCGGACTCAGGTCGTCGTGAAGTTCATCGCGAGCGGCCTCAAGGGCAGCAAGGAGGCGCAGGAGCGCTTCTCGCGCGAGGCCGCCGCCGCCTCGCAGGTGAAGAGCCCGCACGTCGTCCAGACGTTCGATCACGGCGTGACCGACGACGGCATCCCGTACATCGTGATGGAGCTGCTCGAGGGCCGCGACCTCGGCGAGTACCTCGAGCAGAGCGCGAAGGTGCCGCCGGACCTCGTGGTGGAGATCCTCGGTCAGCTCGCGCGCGCGCTCGACCGCGCCCACGAGCGCGGGATCATCCATCGCGACATCAAGCCCGGCAACATCTACCTCTGCGACTCGGGGCGAAGCGGCGAGGTCTTCGTGAAGCTGCTCGACTTCGGTATCGCGAAGGGCGTCGAGCTGAGCGGCATCGCCAACCGCGTCGACAGCGGAACGAAGACGGGCTCGATGATCGGCTCGCCATTCTACATGAGCCCGGAGCAAATCCTCGGCTCGAAGGACATCGACCATCGCAGCGACCTGTGGAGCGTCGGTGTCGTCGCCTACGAGATGCTCACGGGACGGAAGCCGTTCGACGCCGAGACCATGGGCGGCCTCGCGATTCGCATCCACAGCGAGCCGCTCCCCCTCGCCACGACCGCGAACGCGGACCTCCCGATCGCCGTCGACGCGTGGTTCGCGCGCGCATGCGCGCGTGACATCAAGGCTCGCTTCGCCTCCGCGAAGGAGATGACCGAGGAGCTCGCGCGTGCGCTCGGCGGAGAGATGCCGCGCTCGCTCGACCTCGCGCCGCGGATCAGCACGGGGCCCTCCGACCGCGTGAATCCGGCCGCCGCGACGCTCGCGGCCGGCGCCTCCACGGATGCCGGCGTCGTCCGCTCGGCTCCCGACAGCCGCGCGCGGGGGCGACTGCTCGTTCTCCTCGCGATCGTTCTCATCCTGCCGCCAACCGCGTTCTTCAGCCTCCGCGCGATCCGCGCGAAGGACACTTCGGAGCAGGGGACCGCGCTCGTGCCCCCCGATCCGCACGCCGCGAGCGGCGCCGGCGCGACCAGCACCCCGAGCGCCGCCGTCGTCACGCCTCCCGCGAGCGCGGCTTCCGGTGCGGCTCCGCCGGTGGAGAGCGCGCTCCCGGTCGCCGCGACCAACAAGCCTCCTGTTCACGGCCCTCGCGTTCGCCCGGGTGGTTCCGCTCACGTTGCTGCTTCCATTACCCCCTTGCCTTCGCCTCCCGTGACGTCGACTCCGACGACGCCTCGGCCGGCCACGAGCGGACATGACATCTTCTAGCCGCGCTCGTCGATTCAAAATAGGTGCATTGTGCACGTTTCTCGCGCTCGCGACGACGGCGCCTGCCTTCGCGCAGCGCTCCGCCGCGGACATCGAGACCGCGAGACAGCTCTACAACCAGGGCATCGAGCTGCGTGACCGCGGCGACATGCGCGGCGCGCTCGAGAAGCTGAAGGCCGCGCACGCGCTCGGCAACACGCCCATCACGGGCGTCGAGCTCTGCAAGACGCACGCGTCGCTCGCGCAGCCCGTCGAGGCCCGCGAGGTTTGCCTCGGCGTCGGCCGGATTCCGCCCCTCGCCGGAGAGACCTCGCGCTCCCAGGACGCGCGTAACGAAGCGGCGCGCATCGCGGAGGACATGAGGCCGAAGATCTCGATCGTCCGCCTCCACATCATGGGCGTGCCGCCCGGTCGCGAGCCGATCGTGATGGTCGACGGCGCGCCTGTCCCGCTCGCGGCGCTCGGCGAGGCTCGCGCCGTCAACCCCGGCAAGCACGACCTGAGCGCACGCATCGGCAACGGCCCGGAGACACGCTCGCAGGTCGACCTCGCGCCCGGCGAGTCGAAGGACATCACGCTGCCCGTCACAGCGCCCGCGCAGGAGGCGCCGCCCGTGCAGCCGTATCCTCCACAAGGCGGGGAGAGGCCACCGCCTCGCGAGCGGAGCAACGGGCTCCAGACCGTCGGCCTCGTCGTCGGCGGGATCGGCCTCGGCATCGGCGCCGTGACCGGAATCGTGGCGCTCTCGGACAAGTCCGATCTCGACAAGAAGTGCACCGACAAGATCTGCGGCGTGTCGGACCACGACGCGCTCGACAGCGCGAGACGCTGGGGCAACGTATCGACGACCTTCTTCATCATCGGTGGCGTCGGCGCGGTCCTCGCGCTGTACGCGACCGTGAACCCGCCGAAGTCGAGCGCGTCGACCTCCCCGACGCCCGTGCTGCCGAGGGGCGTCGCGCGAAGGGTGACCGTCACCCCGGACTTCGGACCCGCAGGAATGGGGTTCCATGGCGCGTTCTGAGCTCTCCCGCGCGCGTCGCAGTCGCCTCGCGATCGGTGTGACCGTCGCGCTCGCGCTGCCGTTCGGCGTCGCGTGCAACTCGCTCATCGGCCTCTCCGACTTCGAGAAGGGCGAGTGCGCGGGCGCGCGCTGCCCCGACGAGGGCGGCCTCATCGACCAGTTCGTCGAAGGCGGCACCACCGACGCACCGAAGGACGCGCCTCCCGATGTGCTCGGTGCCGATCCCGTGTCTTGGGCGAAGTGGCCGATGCCGAACTACGAGGTCGCCGACGGCGGCATTCCACCCACGGCCATGCCGCTCGTAGGGGGCGCCGGCATCGTGATGGATCCGACGACGGGGCTCGTGTGGCGCTCCTCACCGCTCCCCAACAGCTTCAAGGCGAACGAGGCTGAGGCCGCGTGCCGCAAGGTGACCGTCGACGGCCCCTGGCGTGCACCGAAGCGAATCGAGCTCGTCACCCTCCTCAACTACTCCAAGTCGAAGCCTTTCGTGGACACCACGGCGTTCACCGACCTCGGCCTCGACACCGTCGTGACGAGCTCCGAGGTGCGTCCGTTCAAGGTGTCCGACCCGGCGCGCCAGTACTGGGTCGTCGACTTCGGCGCCGGAACCGTCGAGCCGCTCCCGGTGAGCGTTGCGGCGAAGGTGCTCTGCGTGAGGGCGACCCAATGAAGAAGCGTAACGCCCTCCCGCGTCTCGTCCTCGGCGCGATCCTCCTCGCGCTGCCCGCCGCGGCCGATGCGCCGCGCAATCCGCCGCAGTACGCGCAATTTCTCGTGGACACGTCGACGATCACGGACAACTTCACGAAGCTGCAGTGGGAGCGGCGTCCGATGGTCTCGGACCCTGCCGCGATATGGTCGCAAGGGAACCTCCGGTGCCCATCGCTGACCGCCTTGTTCAAGGCGCCGGGCGGGCTTGGGCGACTCCCGACCCTCAAGGAGCTCCTCACTCTCCTCGACGAGGAGCCGCACAACGAATACGAGTTCGGCGCGGTCGTCCCGAAGATGATCGACCAGCTCGCGTTCGCGGGGACCCCCGTTGATCTCCCGTACTGGTCGAGCACGCCCGCCGGCTCGGGGATGTACTGGGCGCTGAGCTTCAAGACGGGGCTCATGATGGCTCTGCCGGAGGCCACCGGCGCAAACGTCCGCTGCGTTCGCTGAGTCGCACGCATTCCGGTGCTTCTCGTCCGCGCGCAGCAATGGCAGAGTGCGCCTCGCCATGGCCGAGATCGCACCCCTCACGCCGCTCCGTTACGACCTCGCACGTCTCGCTGACGCGGGCGGGCTCGCGTCCGTCGTCGCGCCGCCCTACGACGTCATCGACGCCGCGCAGCGCGCCGAGCTTGCCGCGAGGCATCCGCACAACATCGTGAAGCTGATCCTCCCCGATGGGGACGGCGACGCGAAGTACAAGAACGCCGGCGACCTCCTCGCCGCGTGGCGCGCGGAGGGTGCCCTCGTCCGCGATGACGAGCCCGCCTTCTACCGCTACGACCAGACGTTCACTCCTCCGGGCGCGGCCGGCGGCAAGGCCATCACGCGGCGCGGCTTCCTCGGGCTCGTGAAGCTCGTGGCGCTCGATCGCGGCATCGTCCTCCCGCACGAGCGCACGCTCTCGGGGCCCAAGGAGGATCGCCTCAAGCTGTTCCGCGCGACGCGCACCAACCTCTCGCCCGGCTTCATGCTCTATCGCGATCCCGAGCGCGCGCTCGACGCGGCGCTCGAGCGTGCCACCGAGCTGACCGCCTTCGACACCGCGGACGGCATCCGCCACGCGCTCGCGAAGATCACCGACGCCCAGGCGATGCGCGTGATCGTCCAGGGGATCGCGAATTCGTCGCTGCTCATCGCCGACGGCCACCACCGGTACGAGACGGCCTTCCGTTACATGGAGGAGACGACGAGCGCCGGCCTCGCTCGCCCCGAGCACCAGTACTTCATGGTGTTCTTCGCGAACGGCGACGACCCGAACCTGGTCGTCTTCCCGACGCACAGGCACGTGCACTCGCTGCCGAGCTTCGACTTCGAAGAGCTGAGCAAAGGCGCCGCATCCCTCTTCGATGCGAGGCCGCTCCCCGGCGGCGCCTCTGCCGAGGTCCTTACGGCTGCGCTTGCCGAAGCGGGCAGGACCGCGCCGAGCCTCGTGGCGTGCTCGGGCGATGGGCGCGCGACGCTCTTCACGCTGCGGAGCGGCGTCGATCTCGGTGCCCACGCGGTTCTCGGTCAGAAGCCTGGGCCCCTGCGGCGTACAGACGTGGCGCTGCTCCACATGGGCTTGCTCGAGCCGGTGCTCGGCATCACCCCCGAGGCGCAGGCGGCGAAGACCAACATCTATTATCCTCAGGACGCGACCGCCGCGCTCCGCGAGCTCCGCTCCGGCAAGGGGCAGGTCCTCTTCCTCATGAACGCTACGCCGGTCGCGCAAGTTCGCGAGGTCGCAGAGGCCGGCGAGGTCATGCCGCAGAAGAGCACCTTCTTCTACCCGAAGGTCCTCACCGGGCTGTGCGTCCACACGCTCGAGCCGACCCGCTCCGCCCCCGCCGTCGGCTGACCCTGTCGGAAAGCCGGCACTACACATGACCGATGTGGGTGTTTAACGTTTTCGGATGGGCGCTCGGAAACCCCTATCAGTGCCCCGAAGCACGCGATAAGACGGAAGATACGAAGATTGATCCCGGGCTCGCGCTGCTTCTCGAGCGCGCAGCCCCTGCGAGGTAACTGATCATGTCCGACAAGAAGGGCTCTGGCTCCGGAGCAGCGCGTCCCGAGAAGGACGACGAGGCAGTGCAGTTCGGCGACGAGCTACCGGTTCTCCCGATCCGCAACGCGGTTCTCTTCCCAGGCGCCGTCGCTCCGTTCGACGTCGGCCGCGAGAAGTCCGTCGCGCTCGTCGAGGACGTCGACAACTTCCCGTCACCCGTCATCGCGATCTTCGCGCAGAAGGACCCGGCGACGGACGACCCGCAGGCCGACGACCTTCATCAGGTCGGCTGCGCGGCGCGCGTCCTCAAGGCGCTCAAGCACAGCTCCGGAAATTACTCGCTCATTCTCCAGGGCCTCACGCGCATCAAGCTCGCGGACGTGACCCAGACCGCGCCGTATCTCAAGGCGAAGGTGATCAAGCTCGAAGAGGCCGCCGTCGAGGACGACGAGGCCGAGGCGCTCTC
>JANXVA010000795.1 GCA_025351875.1 Myxococcales bacterium
CCTTGACGAGCGTGGGGTGAACTCCGAACCCGACGAAGCGATCTGCGGGCGGATCGGCATAGTCCACGAATCCCTTCTGCAGCGGCAGCCTCGCCGCGACGCGCAACCCGAGGAGCTTCTTGGTCACGGCCGCGAGCTCCGTCTTCGTCAGGCGGTAGAAGAGATGAAGGGCGTTCGGGTTGATCGCGCCCGGCGACGCCGGGTTCAAAAATTGCGCGACCATGCGGATCATCGGCTCGCAGCTCGCAGCGCCGAGGTCGCTCGTGCCCGCGAAGCACGGGTCGATGCGAACGCCGACGATACGCAGCTGGCTGTAGGTGGTGCCCCAAGGCGCATCCGCGACGTCGTTGAACTGGTGCATGATGTTGCCCCGCGGCCCGGGCGTCGGGGCCGCCTCGTAGCCGTGGGCGATCGGCTCCTTCATCCCGTCGAGCTGCGCAAACACGTCTTCACCGAAGAGCTCGCCGCGGCTCCCTTCGGAGGACGGCGACATGAGGTAGTCGAGATCGCCGGCGGCTTTCGGGATGGGGTAGACGATCGTGAGATCCGTCATGCCGAGGTGCTTCGATTCGCTGAGCGCGTCCTCGCTCGCCCCGGGATCCGCCTCTTCGCTCGGCAGCGTGCATGCCGTGACTCCGCACGCGAGCACCGTGACGGCAGCGGCGAGCGTGGCCCGCAGCGATCGGCCGCGGAGGTAGTTCGTGAACGTGGATCCGACGATGCTCTGGAGGGTGCTCATACGCCGTCCCCATCAAGGCTCGTGCCAGCAAGCGACGACCCGCCGGTATGCAAGGCTCGTCGCGACTCGTCGCAAATGGCGTCGTTTTGGCCGCTTTCACGCACGTGATGAGCGGTTCGCACGACGCGCGTGCTGCTCGCGCACAACGGCCTGCTGCTTCGACGCAACGCGGACTAGCTGCCCGTGATGCACTGAGCTGCAACTGCCCCCTGGAAAGCGTATTTCCCGAGCGAGCAAGCGCTCTGCGACGGGCCGAGGCTTGCCCCGCACGCGGTCGTCAGAGCGTCGTAGGCGCCCTTGCAGGGACCACCGAAGACGGCACTGCTGGCCCGGCAGTCCCTCGACTGCTGGGCAGTGGTGCAGCCCGAGGCGCACGCCTCGTCCCTACACATCGCGGCTTGGTGGTACGTGCGACCGCACGCCTCCTTGCCGCTCTTGACCTGCATGCAGCCCCCGTAGTCGTTCCCGGACCCGTTGGCGCCGTTCGTGAGGAAGGGTCCCCACAGTGCGGCCGTCCTTTCGGTGAACGCGCAAGCTCGGCACGTCGAGCCCACTTGGGCCTCGAGGTCAGCGAGCGTTGCTTTCGGTGGCTCGTTATCCTCGAACGACACGAGCGCGGCGAGCTCGTTCGTCGTGCAGGCCCCCACCGAGACGAGGGCGGGCGCGTACGCATATTTCGTCGCGTCGATGAGCGTCGGACTGAAGCAGGTCACGGGAAGCCCGGTGCCGGAGTCGAGGCTGTCGTGGCTCGCGGAGGAGCCGTCCGTTCCCGCGTCGGCCGTGCCGTCAGACCCTTCGATCGTCGGAGATCCGTCCCGTGGAGCGCCGCTCGGGGACGAGGGGCCCTCTGGCGTTCCGTCTGGCGTCGCCTCGACCCCGGTTCCCTGAGTCACACCGCTGCAGCCGCTCAGAATGGCGAGCACCGTGACGGCACCGGCGAGCGTGGCCCGCAGCGACCGCCCGCGGCGGTAGCTCGTGAACGTGGACCCGACGATGTTCTGGATGGTGCTCATACGCCGTCTTCATCAAGGCTCGTGCCAGCATGCGAAGCCCCGCTGATGTGCAAGGGCTCGTCGCCTCGGCGTGCGCGTCTGCTGCTGCGACTCTACAGGGTGTCGTGCGTGAGCAACGACGTCCGCCGATCAGTGGAACGTCACGTTCCAGACGCGGCGCCTCACCCTCGCGATCACGTCCACCTCCGTCGAGCCCGCCTGGACCTTCTGGCCCCGTGAGACCTCCAGGGAGATCTCTCCGGCGTCCGAAGCGCCGGCGAGCGCCAGCACCGCCTGCGGAACGGTCACGACGTGAAAGCTGCTCGGCACCGCGCACTCGGCGTAGAGCGCGGGGCTCGAGATGCGTGCACTCACCATGGTTCCCGCCTCGTCGCCCGTCCAGTCGAGGGCGAGGTCGCTCGCACGCGAGACGTCGGTGAGCGCCGTCGTCGACACGATGTCGAGGTAGGCGGGGACGGTCACGGATGCCGCAAACGCAGGGAGACCGCCTGGCGACCCCGCTCCCGTCACCGAGAAGAGCGCTCCGGCAATCCACTGCATGTTTGCGTTCTGGCTGACCGGGGCTGGGCCGTCGTGCGTGTCGAGGCCGATCGTCCCGCCGGCGCCGGAGATCGTGATGGTGCCGGACTCGACGTGCGGCGCGTTCGGCGAGACCGGCCCGGGGCAGGTCCTGACGGAGCAGCCGGCGATGGTCTTGTACGGAGCGCACCCCGACAGCACGAAGTCCTTGGGCACGAAGGCGGCGGCCGCTTCCGTACCGCGGGACCCGGGCGGTGAGCCCATGACGCTGGCTGGCGCCAGCACGACGCTTCCGCGAAACGCCGGCTCCTCGGCCGCGCCGTCCTTCGCTGGAGCAGCATCTTGCGCCACGGCCTTACCGCCGTCCTGAGGGACGCCACCGGCGTCCGCCGTCGGGACGTCCATCGTGGGGACGCCCACTTCTTGGTCGGGCGTCGTCGCGCTGCTGCCGCCACATGCGACGACCGAAGCGAGGACGAGGAGAGAGACGGCGCAAAGCGAGGTCGAACGGATCATCAGAGGCTCCTTCTGGAGGTCGTGTGTCCTTCGCTCTTGCGACGGATGTGCCACTGCAAACGCCGCGAAACCCACGCGAAGTTTACGCAGCCGAG
>JANXVA010000080.1 GCA_025351875.1 Myxococcales bacterium
GCTCGCGCTCTTGGGGTGCGCCATGGGCGCGCCGGTGATGTTGTCGACGTCCTCGGGCGCGAGGCCGTCCTCCAGCATCTGGTGGATGGTGGCCATCATGGCGTGCGCGCCGATGCGGTTACCGACGAAGTTCGGCGTGTCCTTGCCGAAGACGACGCCCTTACCGAGCGTGTCCTCCGCGAAGCGCACGCAGTGCGCGACCACGCCCTTGTCCGCCTCGGGACCGGCCACGATCTCGAGCAGCTTCATGTACCGAACGGGGTTGAAGAAGTGGAGCACGAGAAAGTGCTTCTTGAAGTTGTCGGAGCGCCCCTTCGTCATCTCCGAAATGCGGAGGCCGGAGGTGTTCGACGCCACGATGCAGTGCTCGGGCACGATCTTCTCGAGCTTCTCGAAGAGCGCCTGCTTGGCCTCGACCTTCTCGATGATCGCCTCGATGACGAGATCGCAGTCCGCGAGCTTGGCGAGGTCGTCTTCGACGTTCCCGGTGGTGACGAGGCGCGCGGCGTCCTTGTGGAAGAACGCGGCGGGACGGGCCTTGACGGCCTTCTCGAGGCCGCCGGTCGCGAACGCGTCGCGCTTCGCTTTGTTCCCCTTGTCGGCGTCCGCCAGGTTCGGCGGGACGATGTCGAGGAGGAGCACGTGGAGCCCCGCGTTGGCGAAGTGAGCAGCGATGCCGCTGCCCATGACTCCAGCTCCGATGACGGCGGTACGACGAATCGCTTTGTTCATGGCGGCGCGAATCAGACCGCACCGGACGGAGCCGCGCAAGCGCGAGATTCAGAATGTTGCGCGTGTGTTCCTGCGTCGCACGCGCTTACTTCTTGGGCGCGTCCGGAGTGCACGCCGCCGAGCCGAGCTTCGAGCTGGTCCCTGGCGCGCACACGACGCAGACGCCGGCACCGACGCCGGAGTACGTGCCTGCCGCGCAAGGACTGCAACCGGTCGCACCTGCGGCGGAGAAGCTCCCCGCGGGACACGCGATGCACTCGCCCTTGGCCCCGGGGACCGTGCCGGCCCGGCAGGGCTCTGCGGCGCGGACGTCCTGCGTGTCAGCGACGACGGCGCCGACGACGACGGCGGCCCACAACGCGATACCTACGAGCTTGGTCATCATTTCCTCTGGGTCGGCCCCGTTTGGACGAGGCGGACTCTACCGTAATTCACTGAAATCCGCGCGGTTCGATGGCACGGAGGTAGGTCACGAGCCCATCCTTCTCGGTGCTCGTGACGTCCCACTTGTGCTGCGTGCCCGGCTCGGTCGGGATCTTGATGACGGACGGCCCGGGCTTCACGCCGGTCGTGATGATGATGCCGATCTCCTGATCCGTCGCGGTGGCAAGCGCGGCTGGTGAGTGGTCGATGGCGAGCCCGTTGACGTGGCAGTTCGCACACGCGCGGTTCGACGTCATCGTCGTCACGCCGTTGTTGTAGCGCGCGTTGCCGGCGCCCCAGCGGTTCGCGGCGTAGTCCGCGATCGTGACCGTCGCGGTCGTGCTGCGCCCCTTGGACGTCGCCGTCAGCGTGTACATGCCGGCCTTCAGCGCCGTGATCATGTAGTACTTGCCGTTGTCGGTGAGGCCGTCGGCGTTGACGGGATTCTTGAGCGTCGTCTTCGCAAGCGTGAGCGCGGTCGAATCGCTCGCCGTCACGACGAGGTCCGCGTCACCATCGTACACCGCGAGCGGCACCTTGAACGCCTTCGTCCCGTCGATGCCCGAGTAGACGTTGTTCGGACGGAAGAGGAGCTGGCCGAGCCCCGACTCCGGCGAGGGCGTCGAGTCGTAGACGCTTCCGTCACGCACGAAGGTCACGCCGCTGTCCTTGTCGGTGCCCCCGCTCGAGCCGTCGTCAGGGCCGGGAAGGTCGGCGGACGAAGACGAACATGCGGCCAGTGAGCCCAGGGCAGCCGCACACGCAGCACCGAAGAGACCGAGCTTGCTCATGGGTGTCTAGTGACGAGCAACGCGCGTGCCGCCCGAGCTCGGCGGCGGAGGTGCAGAATCCGGGCGCGGATCGGGGGGTTCCAGCTTCTCCGGCGTCGTCGCCTGGATCTCGCCTTCACCGGGTCCGGTCCGCTTCTCGAGCGATTCGGCTCCCGGAAGCTCCTCCCCGAAGACGCCCTCCCACCGCGCGATCACGCACGCCGCGAGACCGTTGCCGGTGAGGTTCAGCGCCGAGCGCGCCATGTCCATGATCTCGTCCACCGCGAGGATCATCGCGACGCCCGCCTCGCCAGGCAGACCGAAGCCTTGCGTCGTGCCCGCGATGATCACGAGCGTCGCGCGCGGTACGCCGGCGACGCCCTTCGACGTCAGCATGAACGTGAACACCATCGCGATCTGCGTCGAGAGGCTCATCTCGATCTTCGCGGCCTGCGCGATCGTGAGCGAGGCGAGCACGAGGTAGAGCGTCGAGCCGTCGAGGTTGAACGAGTACCCGGTCGGAATGACGAAGCTCGCGACGCGCCGCGGGACACCGAGCTTTTCCATCTGCTCGAGGAGCTTGGGCAGCGCGGCCTCGCTCGAGGCCGTCGAGAACGCCATGATCGCGGGCTCGCGGACGTGCCGGAAGAACGCGAGGATCGGGATGCGCGCCACCAGCATCACGGGGATGAAGACGAGCAACACGAGCAGGAAGAGCGAGAGGTAAAGGCTGCCGACGAGCACCGAGTAGTGCTTCAGGAGATCGAAGACCGCCGGCCATCCCTCCAGGCCGCTACCGCCCTGGCCCGAAGCCATGTGGCTCACGTTGTAGGCCATCGCGCCGAACACGCCGATCGGCGTGAGCGACATGATCATGGCGGTGTACTTGAACATCACCTGCGCGACGCCGTCGAAGAAGCGGAGCACCGGCGCGCCGCGCTCACCGACACGCGTGAGCGCGATCCCGAAGAGCGTGGCGAACACGACGACCGGAAGGATGTCGCCCTTCGACGCGTGCTCGATCACGTTCGAGGGGAACGCATGGAGCGCGATCTCCCACCCCGTCTTCGGCGTGGCGAGCACCGTGTGCGCGTCCGCTGCGATGTGTAGCCCGTCGCCGGGCCGCAGCCAGTTCGCGATGCCGAGCCCGAGGAACAGCGCGATCGTCGTGACGACCTCGAAGTAGACGAGCGACTTGGCGCCCATGCGCCCGACCGCCTTGAGGTCTCCCGTCTGCGCGATGCCCGTGATGATCGTCGCGACGAGCAGCGGGACGATGATCCCCTTGATGAGCGAGAGGAAGCCCTTCGAGCAGAACTGGAAGAACGCGAACGCCGTCGGATGGCGGTCCGCCGGCAGGAACCCGCCGAGCACGACGCCGAGCACGAGCCCGAGGAAGATGAGCGCCGTGCCCGAACGCCAGAACGGCTTCCGCGCCGGAGGGGGCGAGCTAGCCACGGTCGGTAACGTCGCGTGATTCGTGGGCGGTGGCCTCGGCGGCGCGCGCGATCTTCGCAGCGGCAGCAGCCGTGCGGTCGCCGTCGTCGGACTTCTCGAGCACGACGACGCAGTCGGGATCGCGACCGTCACGCACGGCGGCGTCGCGACGCTGGAGATCCGCGAGCACCTTGATCGCGTCGAGGCAGCGATCGGCCGCGCGCTTCTGGGCGGTGAGCATGTTCGCCTTCGGGCGGAGATCCGTGAAGTCGAGCGGGGCGCCGAAGTAGACGTCGACGGGGTGGTCGTCCGGCTCGAGCCAGTTCCTGCGCCACTCGCCGGTGATGCTCTGGCCCATGCCGAGCACGAACACGGGAATGACGTGCGCACGCTGCGAGCCGAGGGCGATACGGCCCGCGCCGGGCTGCGCGGGGAGGAACGCGTAGGGGTCGCTCCCCTTGTTGCGCGTGCCCTCGGGGTGGATGCCGAGCACCGTCCCGATGTCGGGGCGATCGAGCTCCTCGATGCAGCGCGCGACGGAGTAGTTGTTGAAGGCGCGTTTGTCCTTGTCGCGCATCACCGGCGGGAACATGCGCATCCCGCTCATCGCGAAGTTCACCGCGGGCCCGAGCGGGTGGTCGTAGAAGAAGCTCTGCCGGACGGGAAAGAAGATCCGCTTGGTGAGCTTCGTGCGCCAGTAGAGGAGAGCTGTGATCGTGAAGAAGTCGAAGAACGAGCGATGGTTCGCGACGAGGAGGATCGAGTCCTTCTTCCCGTAGTGCGCGAGGTTGTCCAGCCCGTGGATGTTGAAGCGTCGGCTGCCGCAGCTGTAGATGAGCGCGCCCATCACGACGCTGTTCCAGTTCGCGGAGAGCGGCGTGAGGCTCGGCGCGGCGAGTACGTCAGCGATGCGGAACGACGCGCGCTCGAAGCGCGTCAGGGGCGCGAGCTGCTCGGGGGTGGGACGACGCACGCGGCGGTCATAGCAGCGACAAGTCGCGTGATCGAGGGTGCCATGTGTGCCAACGAGCGGCACAGCACGACCTCAGGGTCGGGGGCACCTTGTGCCTGTGGAGAATAATTCGACTATTATCAACATTTTCCATGGATGAGCCACGGTGGCCCAGGCCTTGCTGATGGCACGGTCGGAGCCCTGACCATCATGAAGATCCACACCGCACTGGTTCTCCTCGCCGCCGTCACGTCCTCAGCCGCCGTCGGCTGCGGCTCGAGCGATTCGGCCTCCAGAGACCCGAACAGCGGCTCGACACGCGTGAGCCTCCACCGCTCGAAGAACTGTGGCGACCTCCTCTCCGATCTGAAGGCGGACGCGACCTTCAAGATCAACAAGGGCATCGACCTGCAGATCGAGTCGATCCAGAAGTGCATCGTTCGCAACGGCGAGCAGAGCTGCGCGTACGGCGGCTACGGCGGCGGCTACGGGTACCCGACCAACGGCGGCGGACCCGTCCTCGCCGGCGCCGAAGGCGATGCGAAGGGCTCGGGCGCCCCCGCGCCCCCGAGCAGCCCCTCCGGCAGCTCGAGCGGCTCGAGCGGCTCGAGCGGCCCGATCGACTCGTCCACGTCGACGTCGCACTCCGAGACCAACAACCAGGTCGCCGGCGTCGACGAGGCGGACTTCGTCAAGACGGACGGCAAGAACCTGTACGTCCTCCACGGGCGCGCGTTCAAGGTGCTCAACGCCTGGCCCGCCAACCAGATGCAGGAGCTCTCGACCCTCGACATCGAAGGCACGCCCACCGAGATGTTCGTCGACGGCGGCAAGGCCGTCGTCTACTCGCAGGTGAACGGCGCGAGCCTCTACACGGCGACCGGCATCAAGCCGAAGGATGGGTACCAGGACTACGCGTACGCCTACGGCGGCGGCGGCGTCGACCGCAACGTCGGCGCTCCCTCGAGCGCGCCCTACTACCCCGGCGGCAACGCGCCCGAGCAGTACGTCCCGCTCACGAAGATCACCGTGCTCGACCTCACGAGCGGGACGCCGCAGGTCACGCGCGAGATGTACTTCGAGGGCAACTACCTCGACTCTCGCCGCGTCGGCACGCACGTCCGCACGGTGCTCTCGGGCAACGCCCACGGACCGAAGCTCAAGTACAGCGTCTACGAGCTCTTCCCGACGCCGACGACCAACCCCGGCTACCCGTCCGACCCCACCTCGCCCTCACCCCCGCCGGATCTCGGTGGCGGCACGAGCTCGAGCGGCGGAAGCGGAACGGTCACGACGAACGACCCGTACCCGAAGACGGGCAGCGAGATGATCGCCGCGCTCCAGCAGCTCCGCGCCGCGAACAAGGCCGCCGTCGACGCGAGCCAGCTCTCCGACTGGATGCCCTACACGTTCACGAAGAACGCAGGCGCCGTCGCCGTGTCGAGCGTCGCGTGCGAGGACTTCTACGTCCCGACGACCGGCTCGACCGAGAGCGGCCTCACCGAGGTCGCCTCGATCGACCTCGCCAACCCCACCGCGCTCGCTCGTGAGTCGGCGATCCTCGGCCGCGCCGAGACCGTCTACGGCAGCTCGGACACGCTCTACCTCGCCGCGCAGGCGTGGATCGAGCCTCCGTATGCGTGGTGGGACGAGACGAGCGCTGGCTCGAGCGGCGGAACGACCGGCAGCGGAACCGCCACGCCGGGCACGACGATGGCTTCGCCCCCTCCTCCCGCGCCGGCCGGTGTCGGGACCAAGACGCTCCGTCCGCGCACGACGCCCGCGGGGCAGCCGACCTCGGTGCTCGCGTTCGCGACCAGCAAGACGCACATCCACAAGTTCGACTTCACGGCGGACGCGGGCTTCCCGAACTACGTCGCCTCCGGCACCGTCGTCGGCAACGTGAAGAACCAGTTCTCTCTCGACGACAAGGACGGCTACCTCCGCGTCGCGACGAGCGAGAGCCGCATGTACATCGACCTCGACGGCAAGTACGCCGAGCCCACGTTCCCCGGCAACACGTCGGGCCCGCAGGATCGCCCGCAGACCGTCAACCACGTCTTCACGATGGGCGTGAGCGGCGGCTGGCTCGACCTCACCGGCGACGTCGGTGAGCTCGCTCCAAACGAGCAGATCTACAGCGTGCGCTTCATCGGCGGACGCGGGTACGTCGTCACCTTCCGCCGCACCGACCCGCTCTTCGTCATCGACCTCCAGAACCCGACCGCACCCTCGAAGATCGCCGAGCTGACCATCCCGGGCTTCAGCGAGTACATGCACCCGCTCGACGCGACGCACATCATGACGATCGGGCGCGCGGCGAGCGCGACTGGCCAAACGCAGGGCCTCCAGCTCCAGATCTTCGACGTCGCCGACGGCACCAACCCGATCCTGGCGCACAAGTTCACGTACTCGAACACGCAGTACGGAACGAGCGAGGCGGAGAGCAACCACAAGGCCTTCACCTACTTCGCCGACCAGGGCACCCTCGCCTTCCCCTACTACGCCTACGCGCCGAACGACGGCACGGGCGGCGGCATGCACAGCTCGCTCGAGCTCTTCCGGGTCGACGCGGCGAGCGGCTTCTCGAAGCTCGGTAGCATCGACCACACGGCGATGGTCTCGCCGAACCCCTACGGCTACTGCGGCGGCTACTACGGCCCCGAGGTTCGACGCGGCGTGTTCCTCGACAACTTCGTCTACAGCATCTCGTACGGCGGCATCATCGCGAAGGACGTCAACGACCTCGCCGGTGTCGGCTCGCAGCTCGTGCTCCCCTCACCGCAGGTCAACACCGGCTACGGCCCGGCGTGCGACGGTGGCGGTGCGGTCCCGCCGAGCCAGGGCGGCGTCGGGCTCTGAGACCAAGCTGAGTCACACCTGAGACGGAGGGAGCCACGCAAGTGGCTCCCTTTTTTCGTTTGTCCGCTCGTGGTGTGAGCTCGGAGCAAGGCACGCTCACCGAGCGCTCAGGCAACGCTCACCGACGGCGTCGCGCTGCCCCGCTAGCCTCCGCCGTGCTGCTCGCTTCGAAGCAGCCTCTCGGGGAGACGTCTCATGCGCCGCACGCAACGCAACTTCATTCTGGGCATCACCGCGCTCGCGGCGATCCTCGCGCCCGTCGCATGCTCCTCGTCGAAGCCCGGAGGCGACGCCTCCCCGGCGACCAGCACCGCGAATGCCGCGCTTTCGTCGAGGCCGAACTACAACGGACGCGTCCTCGGTCGCGTCTCGGTCCAGCACGGCGATCGGAGGATTCCGCTCGAGGGCGCGAGCGTCGTCGTACGCGACGCCGGCGGCGTCGTGCGCAGCTCGGTGCTCACGGGCGAGTCCGGCCTCTACGAGGTGCCGCCCCAGCCGCTCGGCCGCTACACGCTCTGTGCAGAGGCGACGGGCGTCGCGGCGTCGTGCGATCCCGCGCCGTTCGTGGTGACCGAGACGTCGCCGTACGGAGCGCGCGACTTCACACTCGCGGCAGGCGCGCGCGCGGTTTCGGGACACGTCGCGCTCGGCGACGGTACGTCCTGCTTCCACGCGAGCAGGCTCACAGGCATCGAGACCAGGGCGTCCGTCTCCCTCGTACGCGCAGACGCCCCGCTGGAGGCGCCCGTCACGGCGCAGGCCGGCCCCGGAGGACAGTGGTTCATTCCCGCACTCCCCGCCGCCGGCGCGTATCGCGTACGCGCGACATGCGGCGCGGCGGAGATCACCGTGGATCGAGCCATCGGCGCCGCCGAGCTCGCCGGGCTCGCCGTGGATCTCGCGCTGAACGGCAAACCGCCGAGCCTCACCAGCCTCTACGCGACGACGGTCGACGGGGTCCGCGTGCGCGAGGCCGCGCCCGGCGATACGGTCGTCATCCACGCCGTCGCCACCGATCCCGACGGCGACCGCCTCGGCTTCGTGTGGAGGGTCAACGGCGACACGCCGCTCGCCGAGACCAGCGACACGCTCACGTGGACGCTCTCGACGACGCCCCAGCGCAACGCCGTCGCCGTGGAGGTGAGTGACGGAAACGGCGGCTTCTCCGAGAAGCGGATCGAGATCGACGCGCCGGGGAACGCGGGCCGCTTCATCGGAAATGTGCACGACGAGCGAGGCGGAATCCAGGCCGCCACCGTCACGATCAACGGCCAGAGCGCGCTCACCGACGCCGGTGGCTCCTTTCGCATCATCGCCCGCCCGAGCCTTCGCTACGTGGTGACCGTGAAGAAGGTCGGCTTCGCACCCGTCTCGCAGATCTACGATCGCGGCAACACGTCGATCGATTTTCGCCTCCTGCGCGCCACGTCGACGTCGATCGACGCGACGATCGCCAACGAGGTGCACGACGCCTCGAACCGTGCGGGCGTGAAGTTCCTCGCCAACACCCTCACCGACGCGCAGGGCCATCCGCCAGCCGGTCCGCTGACGGTCAACGTTCGCTCCTACCCGGTCAACCGCATGCAGGATCTCCCCGGGAGCCAGGTCGGCGTCCCGGCGCCCGCCTCGCCGCCCGCGGAGGGCGCACCGCGGGTCGCGATCTCGGTCGAGATCCTCGATGGCGCGGGCGTGCCGTTCAACCTCGCCGCGGGCAAGACCGCGACCGTCAGCATGGCCATTCCGCCTGGAGAGGAGCTCAGCCCGGCCGCGACGCGCCCGATGTACCACTACGACGACGTGCAAGGCCGATGGAAGACGGACGGGCAGGCGGCGCTCGTGGGCAATCACTACGAGGGCAAGGTGTCCGGCTTCTCGGTGTGGTCGCTGGGCGAGCCCTCTGGCGACCAGTGCATGCAGGTGGACATCCCGCCGTCACTCGTCGGGCAGGTCCGCGTGCGCGTGACCGCCGGGGCGGGTACCTACGACAATCACGTCATCGAGTACACGCCCGACGACGAGTACACCGCCGTGAGCGGGATCAACGCGAAGGCCGCAGGGCCGATAACGGTCGATCTCCTCCCGCTCTCCAATCTCAATCACGTGCTCCGCAGCAAAGATGCGTTCAATTATGGGCCCTATCCAGACACCAGCTATCCCTATGAGGGATGCGGGTACATAGCTCGTTTCGACGATCTCCTGCCGACCCAGAACTGGCTCACTCGCTTCAAGGGCACGGACGCGACGTCGCAGCAGTATTATCAAATGATCGGGGCGATTCCTGGCAAGGACTCGTTTACCAAGTGGAAGAACGCGAACGGCTTCACGGCCGCGGATCTCGCGAACGAGGTGAACTTCTACAACCACCAGGAGTTCGGGCTCGGACGCCAGACCGTGTGCAAGCAGCAGGGCCAGGATCCGCTCACCGCGACCGTCGCCTGCTACGTCACCAAGTACGGCGGCTTCGACGGCCCGAAGGGCGCGGCGCTCGACAACGCGATCCAGCACCAGTTGCCCGAGGATACCGTGGCGCTCGAGTTCAGCCCCGGACCCGGCGGCGGCCAGCGCTTCGTGAAGGCGTACGCGTACAAGCCCGACGGGTCGCTCTCCACGTCGACCGTCTTCGACTCGAGCGGGCCCAAGTTCGTGCCCGAGGTGTGCATGCACTGCCACGCCAAGCTCGGCGACTGGGCGCTCAAGAACGGCGACTTCGGCGGCAAGTTCGTCTTCTTCGACGTGCAGTCCTACGACTTCGTCGCCGAGTTCGGGCAGCCGTTCGGACGCGCCGAGCAGCAAGAGAAGTTCCGCGTGATGAACCAGATGGTGAAGCTCGTGGATGGCCCTGGGGCGCACTCCAGCTTCATCGACACGATCTACCCGGGCGGAGTGAACGTCCCCGGCAGCACGGCCTCGGCCGCGCCGACGCTCCCTGGGTGGTCGGGATTCCCGGCAGCCTTCCAGGATGCGGTAAAGCCGAATTGCCGTACTTGCCATATCTGGCAGCCTGGCTCGCAGGATTTCACGACTCCCGATCCGAGCCTGGGAGCGCTGGTCCGCGATCGACTGTGTAGCGGGGAGATGCCCCAGGCCATGCAGCCGACGAAGAACATCTGGCACAGCGTGGTCCCCTTCCGCGGCGACGAGATCTTGAACGCCTTCGGGCAGACGAGCTGCTTTGCGAACAACAAGCCGCCCACCATCACGATCACGAGCCCGACCAACAACTCGCAGTTCCTCGCCGGGCAACTCATCACGCTGACCGCCGTGAGCTCGGATCCCGAGGACGGCACGGGTGACGCGATCGCCTGGTACGACAGCTCCGACACCCTTCTCGGGGTCGGTCCCAACGTCATGGCGCTGGCCGGCTTCGGGCCGCAGGTGGTGAAGGCGGTGGTGACGGACAAGGCCTACGCCACGACGAAGGCGTCCGTGAACTACACGGGCTCGAACTCGCCGCCCACGGCCCAGATCGTCGCGCCGCTGGCCGGTGACGTCATCTACCGGAACTTCCCCACGGTGTTCGTAGGCCAGGCGAGCGATCCCAACGAGCTGCTCGGTCTCTCGTGCAGCGGCCTCGCCTGGTCGTCGGCAAACCTGGCCGACCCCGTTGCACCCAGCAAGGGCTGCACGGCCGTCGTGAAGTTTCCGACCACGGGCGGACGCATGATCAAGCTTCAGGCGTCCGACCCGCAGCAGCAGAAGGGCTACGCGTACTTCTGGGCGAACGTCGTCGATCCGCCGGCCCACGCACCGCCGCTCGTGGCCATCCTCACGCCGACCGTGGGCACGTACCTACCGGGCGGCTCGGTGACGGACCTCCTCGGGGCGATCAAGGACCCGGACAACACCGGCCCGATCACCTACAAATGGACCGTCAACGCTGGGTTCGGCGAGGTGCTCATCGGGAGCATCAGCACCACGGCGAACCCGAACCTGACCGTCGGTGTTCCGTGGACACCGAGCGCCAACGTGAACTCCGTGTGCGGCGGCACCTCGGTGACGTTGCGCCTCTACGCGACCGACCCCGACGGCACCACGGTGAAGTCGGTCGTCGTCTTCATCGACTTCCCCCCGTGCTGAGGAGCGCTCAGGCCTTCGAGGGGAGCAAACAGCCGGGATTGAGGATGCCGCTCGGGTCGAGCTTGTCCTTCGCGGCGGAGAGCGCGAGCTCGAAGAGGGGCGAACGCTCCTGCTCCCACCACGGACGGTGGAGCCGACCGACGGCGTGATGATGCGTGATCGTCCCGCCGCTCGCGAGGATCGCCTCACTCGCAGCGGCCTTGATCTTCGCCCACTGGTCGAGCTCGGCGCCCGGGCGCCCCGGCGCGATGAACGTGTAGTAGGGCGCGGGACCGTCCGGATACACGTGGGTGAAGCGACACGTGATCATCCCGCCGCCACACGCTTCTTTCATCGCGGCGTCGACGGCCTTCGTCACCGCCTCGTGGAGCGCCGTGAAGCGATCCCAGGTGCACGCGGTCTCGAACGTGTCGCAGACGACGCCCATCGTGACGAGCGCGGTCTGCAGGTAAGGCGCGTCGAGGAAGGACTGCTTCCAGGTGGCGGCGTCATTCGCGTCGTGATCGATCGACGGCGGACGGCTCGTGGAGGAAGTCGGGGGCGGAACGGGGATCGACGAGGCGCGCGGCGCGACGGAGTGAACGACGTCGGTCGTGTACTTCGGCTCGTCACCATCGCCGCCGAGGTCGGTCGCGATCGAGAGCGCGCGCTCCATCCACGGCTCGACGGGATGGTCGGCGGACTCGAAGGCGATGAGCAGCACGCTGGTTCCGTCGGTCGCCACCTCGTGGAGCATCGCCTCGCCCGGATCGAGCAGGCGGCAGTTCGATGGGAAGAGCCCCGACTGCGAGAGGATGCGCGACGCGATGACCGCGTCCTCGAACCGCGCGAAGTGGACGCTGGCCGACGCGCGCCAGCGAGGCCGCGTCTGCACGCGAACCCACGCCTCCGTGATGATGCCGAACGCACCCTCCGAGCCGAGGACGAAGCGCTCGGGGCTCGGACCCGCGCCGGAGGCCGGGAGCCGGCGTGTCTCGAGGACTCCCGACGGAGTCACCATGCGGACGGACTCCACGAAGTCATCGATGTGCGTGTAGAGCGTCGCGTAGTGACCGCCCGCGCGCGTCGCGATCCAGCCGCCGAGCGTGGAGAGCTCGTAGCTCTGCGGGAAGTGCCGGAGCGACAGGCCGTACGGATTCAGCTGCTCGGAGATGCGCGGACCGGACGCGCCGCCCTGGATGCGCGCCGAGCGCGAGGTCATGTCGACCTGGAGCACCTTGTCCATGCGCGTGAGGTCGACGCATGCGGTGCCGCGGAAGCGACCGCCCGCAGCGAACTCGGTGCCGGAGACGACGCTCGTTCCGCCTCCGTAGGGGATGAATGCGATCGACTCCTTCTCGCAGAAGCGGAAGAGCGCCGTGATGTGCTGCTCCTCGGTCGGGTGGAACACCCAGTCGGGGGCGGCCGAGAAGTCGCCAGTGAAGCCGCGCACGAGGTCGCGATAACCGCGACCGTAGGTGTGGAGGGCGCGCTCACGTCGGTCGGTCGTGCCGATCCCGCGGAGCTCGACCGGCGGCGAATAGCGAGGCTCGAGGAGGCGTGCGGCCTCGAGGGAAGGCAGCGCCCGAGCCTCGGGGGTCATCCCGAAGACCGCGCCGAGGCGCGCGCCAATCGCTTTGCGCGCAGCGTCGCCGAGGAACTTGTCCTCGTACCCCCAGCCCCAGTAGCTGCGTGCCCGCGACATGGCCCGACCAGGTTACCAGACGCGCGGAGCGCCGCCGATTTTCTTCAGAACGAGACCTTCGGTGCGGCGGTCGACTCGGGCGAAGCGGAGAAGTAGACGCGCGGCTTGAACGGCGTTCCGGTCGCCTTGTTGACGACGGCGCCGCGGATCTTCCCGAGCTCCGAGTTGTAGTCCTTCACCGACTCGTTGTACTGCTGCCGGGCGCGCAGGATGCGGTTCTCGGTGCCCTCGAGCTGCTTCATGAGGTCCGCGAACTGACCGTTCGCCTGGAGCTTCGGGTAGTTCTCGTTCGAGACGAGAAGGCGCCCGATCGCGCCAGAGCTGAGCTTCGCCTGAGCCTCCTCGAACGCCTTCATCTTCGCCGGATCGGTGAAGTCGTCACCGGTGAGCTTGATGCTCGTGGCCGATGCGCGCGCCTCGGTGATCTTCGTGAGCGTCGACTGCTCGTAGTTCGCCGCGGCCTTCACCGTCGCGACGAGGTTCGGAATCAGCTCGGAACGACGCTGCAGATCGGCCTCGAGGTCGGACCACTTCTGCTGGCAGATCTGATCCTTCTCGACGAGCGTGTCGTATTTCTGGCAGCCAGGGACAGCAAAGACCCCTGCCACTACGAGAACGCTGAGGAACACGAGCTCGAGCAGTGTCCGGCTGAACATCTCGAAATTACGGAGCACGCTCATGGCTTTGTCGGTCATGTCGCGGAGACCGTAAGGAGGATGAGCACTCGATGCAAGGGGAGGACCCACCTCTTTCCACACGAGCCGTTGAACCCCGGCGGCATCGATGGCACCTGAAGCCGCGTGCGACGGGCCAAAGGGGACCACACGAAGCGCGGCACGACGGCCGTCCTGGCGGCCACTGCCCTCCACGCCCTCGTGGTCCTCGCGCTGCTCGTCACTCCACTCCGTCGCAGGACACCCCAGGGTGCGACGCAGGCTGCGCCATTCGAAGTGTCGATCGAAGCGGTGACGCCGCGAGCGGACGAGGAAGTCGCAGCGGAGGCTGCGCCCTTACCCGCCCAGACCGCCGTGGCGCCGGGCGCTCCCTCCGTGGCGCCGCATCACCGCGATCCTCTGCCTCCGGCCGAGCCCGCGCCCGTGCCGCTCTCTCCTTATCCACTCTCGTCGTCGGCCGTGACGATCGCCGTGCCGGCGACGCCCTCGATCGGCCTCGCGCTCGGCGCGCCCAATCGGTTCGTCAGCCCCGGCGCGGCCGAAGCGCCAGCGAGCTCCACCTCGCCGGACGATCGCCACGTGCGCACGCGCGCCGAAGCGAAGCGCGCCGTCGAGACGGCGCTCCGCGAGCCTGCGCGCCAGCGCGAGCGCGAGCTCGGCCTCGGCCCCGAGGGCCCGGTGCTGCAAGCGCTCGGAGAGGCAACCTCGGCGAGCTCGGCCCCCGTGAAAGGGCGTGCCGTCTTCCGTGCCGTCGCCGACGGCACCGGAAGCATCGCGCGTATCGAGGTCGTGGAGTGCGACGGAGGCCGGCCCGGCTGGGCCAACGCGGCCGAGCTCGCGCGGCGCGCGCTCCAGGGCAAGAAGCTCCGCATGCCGAGCAGCGCGACGCTCGCGGAGATGCGCATCGAGGTCTCTTCCGACTGGAAGATGCCGAGCGGTCACGATCCGGGAACCGACGTCTCCATCCTCGGCATCCCGGTCGCGAAGGGTGAGGGCAAGAAGTCGACGAAGGTCGAGCTCCTCGACCCCATCCCGAAGATCGAGATGGTCGAGCTCGCCCCCGACGTGAAGGTCCCGATCCCGCAGATCAACCTGAAGATTGTCGCCGTACAGGGCGACCCCGCGGACATCGGCGCGAAGCCACGCCGCGTGGTGCACACGAAGCTGCTCGACTCCAAGGTGCTCTGAGCATGGCGGCCCTGCTCAACGTCGACGGCGGCGAGCTCGATGACGAGCCGGTCGAGCTCTACGCGCTCGCTGACGTCGTGCACGTCGCGTGCGGCGGTCACGCCGGCGACGACGCCTCGATGGACCGCGTGATCCGCGCCTGCGCGCGCGTCGGGACGCGCGTAGGTGCGCACCCGTCGTACGAAGATCGCGAAGGCTTCGGCCGTCGCGCGCGTTACGTCGCGCCGGAGGAGCTCGCGTCACAGGTTGCCGCCCAGTGCGAGCGCCTCCGCGCGATCGCAGCGCGTGCCGGAGTCGCGATCGCGTCCGTGAAGCCGCACGGCGCGCTCTACCACGCCGCGCATGCGGCCCCGTCGACCGCGCGGGCGGTCGTCGACGGCGTCGCACGTTCGCTCGGGAAAGACCTCGCGATCGTCGGCCCCATCGGCGGCGCGCTCGAGGCGGCCGCGCGCGAGGCTCGCATGCCGTTCCAGCGCGAGGCCTTCGCCGATCGCGGTGTGCGCGCCGACGGCACCCTCGTGCCGCGAGGAGAGACCGGTGCCCTGGTCGAGGAGCCGACGATCGCCGCTGCACGCGCGCGCGAGCTCGGCGCGCGCGAGGACGTCGACACCGTCTGCATCCACGGCGACACACCGGGCGCCATCGCCATCGCACGTGCGGTGCGAGAGGCGCTCGGGCCGAAGGCCCTGGCGTAGGGCGTGGCTGTGGGCCGGCTCACCTGGTTCGGGGACCGCGCGCTGCGCTTTCCGATCGCCGACGGCACCGAC
>JANXVA010000804.1 GCA_025351875.1 Myxococcales bacterium
GAGGAGCGTTCCGACGACGCCGAGCACGCTGAGCGCAGCCAGGAACAAGAGGAACGTCCGTGGCGCGAAGAGCTTCGACGCGCGCCACGCCGCGAGCGCCGCGAGGACGCCTCCCAGCGTCCCGCCGCCGGCGATGCGCGCGACGGCGCGCTTCGCGGTGTGCGGATCGAAGCGCTCGTTGATGAGCGACCAGAACGTGGTGAGCAGCGCGGGGCCGAAGAGCGCCGTGTGAAGATAGACGAGCACCGCCGAGATGCGCGGTACGACGCCCCCGAGCGCCCACTCGAGCGCGAAGCCAAATGCGCTGAGCACGAACAGGATCGGCAGGACCTTCGCAGGCGAGTGCCGCGACATCAAACGCGTGAGCCAGAGCACGACGATGAGCGACAGCGTTGCCGCCCCGGCCATCGCGAATGGAAGCGAGTGCGCGTGGAAGCTCGACAGGAAGAGCGCGTCGCGCACGGCCTTGCCGGCGACTTGCTGCGCGATGAGCGTGGTCGACGTGGCGGCTGCCCAGTTGGCGCCCGGCGTCTTCAAGGGTTCGTAGAAACGCACGACGAAACAGCTTACAGCAATCGACCGTCGACCGATCGCTCACGGCTCCGTCGAGCCCAGGAGGCCATCACTTTGCGCCGCAGGTGAGGTCGTCGTAGCGAGCCGTCCGCGTAGTCCCGACCGACTCCGCGTAGATCATCCCGACCTCGACGCGGTCGACGTTGAGGTCGTAGTCGTCGCTGCCGAGGGTGTCCTTCAGCGCCAGAACGCCGTCGGTGAAGACCGTCAGCGTTCCCTTGCCGGGGCCACTCGGGAACGCGACCTCGATGTGAATGCGCGGCCAGGTGGTCACCGACCTCGCCAAGGTGCTGATCTGGCGGTCGATACCGGGGTCGACCGGGCCTGCGTAGTACCCCTCGTTGAGGTAGACGTTGCCGCTGCCGTTTCCGAAGATGACGTTGTAGTTTCCGCCGTTGCCCTTGAGCTTGAAGAGCTGGATGTCGTCGGCGTCCGACTTCATCGAGAACTCGCAGCAGACGGCCTTTGCCGTGGGGAGCTTCTTGTAGAGGAACGCCTGGATCGTGCCGCCGTCTGGCAGCGCCGTGACCAGCAGCGCGTTCGGTGCCGATTTCACGAAGATCGTGTCGAGCGCGAGCGTTCCGTTGGCTTGCTGCAGACCGTCCCACGTCGCGCCGAGTGCGCCCTGGTCGAACGAGTCCGCGAAGGCGCCACTGCAAGCGGGGGGCGCGCCGGTGTCACCGGGCGGTGCGTCGCTTCCGGGCGCGTCGGCGGACGCATCCGGCGCGTCGGGAGCGTCGAGCGCGGCGTCGGGTCGTGCCGCGTCCTGGCCGCTGGACAGGTTCGACGTGTCGAGGAACAGCGTGCAGCCTCCGAGGACACCGAGCACGAGCGCCAGCGTCAGCAGTGCGGCGTCCCTGCTCGACCTCGTCACGTCGCGATCCTAGAGCACGCGGCGTCGTGACGCCACATGCGCCGGGTGGCCAACCTCCGGCGCGGCGTGGAGCAGGTACGACCTGCGGCTGCGCGCGCTCCGCGACGCCCATGAGCCCGCGTACGACCGCGGCGACGCGCGCCGGCGACGCCGCGTCCACGCAACGGTCGAGCGCGTCGAGCATCGCGGCCGCGGTCGCGAAGCGCTCCTCGGGATTGCGCTCGAGCGCGCACATGACGACGGCATCGAGGCTCGCAGCGTCGGCGACGAGCGTGCTCGGCGCCTGGATCTGGCCGCAGAGCACCTCCACGAGCATCTCGACGCCGTTGCCTGTGCGCATACGCTCGCCCGTGAGGAGCTCCCACATGATCGCGCCGACGCCGTACACGTCGGCGCGGCGGTCGCAGCGGCCCGTGAGCTGCTCGGGCGCGAGGTAGCGGAGCTTGCCCTTGATCGCGCCCTGCTCGGTGTGGTGCTGGCGCGACGTGGCCGACGCGACGCCGAAGTCCGTGACGCGCGCGGCACCGTCGAAGCCGACGAGCACGTTCTGTGGGGAGACGTCGCGGTGCACCACGTTCAGTGCGAGCCCGTCGGCGCGACGGCTCTCGTGGGCGGCATGGAGACCCGCGAGCAAGTCACGGGCGACCGCCGCGACGACGTCGACCGGCAGACGACGGCCGCTCTGCGCCGATGCGCGTACGAGCGCGCCGAGGTCGACGCCGTCGACCCAATCCATCACGAGCGCCGGCTCGTCGCCGCCGACGAATTCGATGACGCCAACCACGTTCGGGTGACGGATGCACAAGCCGAGCTGCGCCTCGTCCTCGAGGGCGGCGAGCGTCGCCGAGTCCTCCACGAGGAACGCGTGGGGCTTCTTCAGCGCGACGACACGGCTCTCGCCGCCTTCCTCACGTCGCGCGAGGTAGACGGTGGCCATGCCGCCGACGCCCAGCGTCCGCACGATCTGGAATGTGCACGTGGTGTTGGTCATGGCGTCGGCAGAGGGCGAGGACCACACGAGATTCGTCGTCTTCATGAGGTTCACCTCCGCATCGCGGTTGTGCAGAGCGCGCGCCAACTCACGCGCCACCGCCGCAAGCGTGGGTTCGTCGACAATTGCGCTCGTGATCCGTGACACGCGACGATCGCGAGCAGGGATCGCGCACACATTCACGCGGGATCCGCGGTCATCGGATTCCGTCTCACCTGGGAGACACCACGAACCGCCCTGCGTGCGTGGGGCGCGCGGGCTGACGTACGCAGGCACATCCTCCGCTCGGCTACTTCCACCCCACGCTCGGTCCGATGACCGCGGCCAGCTCGCCCGCGACGCGGACGTGGAACGCCCGGCCACCGTGACCGTCGCACCCCGTGGTCTCCGCTGACGTCGCGAGCGAGGGCTCCACGGCATGGACGCGCGGGTCCCCGGCCGCGGCTCGCGACGCGACGACCGAAGCGATCGCCGCGTTCACGTTCGTGCGCGATGCGCGCCCCATCGGTGCGTCATCGCTGAGCGTAGGCGACGGTGCGAGGAAGAGCTGAGCATCCGGGTAAGCGGCGCGCAGCGTCATCGCGAGCGTCTTGTACGCCGTGGTGAAATCATCGAGGGTCGCGGGCCCGTCGTCGACCGGGAGGCCAACGTCGAAGTCGTTGCCGCCGATCATGACGACGACGACGTGCGGTCGCCAGGCGCCGAGATCCTGGATGCTGGTGTCGTCCTCCGGGTTCGCACGCGGGAAGAGCAGGGGCATGACGACCGTGTCCGGGCGCCAGATGTCCTTCACGAGCCCCTTGCCCGAGTACGTCGTCCCGTGGACGTCGGCTCGGAAGAGTGTTCCCAGCGTCGCACCCCACGACTCGCGGAAATTTTCGTACATCGCGGCGTCGTTCGCGCCCGGGCAGCTCGGGCCGACGCCGTCCACGCCGAACCCGGTCGCCGCGGAGTCCCCGATGATCTCGACGCGCCTGTCGGAAGCTGGAGGCGGCGCGAGCAATGTGCCGCCGTGAACATCGACGCCGAGGAGCTGCGTCACGCCGACCTGCGACTCCGAGCGCTTGTAGAGCTCGACGACGTGAACGCCAGGCGCGAGCCCCTTCGCGACGTCGTAGTCGTGCGGCCCCTTCACGAGCGGGAGCTTCGGCTGGAGGGCGCCATCGATGGTGGCGTCCCACTCGCTAGGGCCGGGCTTTCCGTCGTCGAACTGGTCGTCGAAGCGGACGGTCACGTCCGTGCCTCGGAATCGGATCACGATGCGCGTGCCCGGCCACGCGGCCTTCGGCCCCGCGGGATCCCGCGTGTCGAACCGGCCGATGAAGCCGATCGCGGGCGGGCCTTGCGGGGCCACGTCGCCGTCGACACTGCCGCCGCCGCCCCCGTCATCGCCGCCGCCCGCGTCATTGTCGCGCGTCCGGGCGTCGCCCTCGCTCGGGGTGCTCGAGCACGCGAGGACGCATGCGCCGACGACGAGACTCGCGCAAGACCAACGCATCGCGTTAACGATACGGGACCGCGCCGCGATTGCCAGCGCGGCGGCCCGCGATTCATGGCCTCTGGTGCGTGACGCCGCACTCGAGGTCGCCGTTTTGGCCTTCAGAACTCCGCCCAGGATCCGTTCTTGGAGGGATGCGAGTCGAAACGTTCTCATTCTTCGCCGACAGCGGCTGGTCGGTGCCCACGTTTCCGCGGGTCGACTCTGCGCAGACGCTCGTCCTCGTCTTCGGCAGCCCCGGGTTCCTCGAAGACCCCGGCGCGATCGCCGATCTCGCGGCGGCCTATCCCCAGTCCCATATCGTCGGTTGCTCGTCGTCCGGCGAGATCCATGGCCCCCGCGTCGCTGACGGGAGCCTCTCCGTGGCGGTCGTTCGATTCGAGCGGGCAACCGTGCGCGTCGCGCAGGCCGCCGTCACCAGCGGTCAGTCGTCCGTCGAGCCAGGCGAGGTCCTCGCACGCGAGCTCGCGGCCCCGGACCTTCGCGCCATCTTCGTCCTGTCGGACGGGCTCGCGGTCAACGGGACGGAGCTCCTTCGCGGGATCCACCGAACGATCGCGCCGAACGTCGTCGTCACCGGCGGGCTCGCGGGCGACGGAAGCCGCTTCAAGCAGACGTGGGTCCTCGTCGGCGGCAGGCCTACGCCCGGGTGGGTCGTCGGTGTCGGTCTCTATGGCGACGCCGTGGGCGTGAGCCACGGGTCACGTGGTGGTTGGGATGTGTTCGGTCCAGAGCGCGTCGTGACCCGCTCGGTCGGGAACGTCCTCTACGAGCTCGACGGCGAGCCCGCCCTCGCGCTCTACAAGACCTACCTCGGCGAGCGCGCCGCCGAGCTTCCCGCCGCCGCGCTCCTCTTCCCGCTGTCGCTTCGCGCCGCGGGCGACGAGACCCACAGCCTCGTCCGGACGATCTTGTCCATCGACGAGGAGAGCCAATCGATGACGTTCGCGGGGGACATTCCTCAGGACTCCATCGTGCAGCTCATGCGCGCGAACTTCGATCGTCTGGTCGACGGCGCGTCGCAGGCGAGCCTCGCCGCCGATCGAGAGTCGAGCGGTGATCTGCTCGCGATTGCCATCAGCTGCGTTGGCCGCCGCCTCGTCCTCGGCGAGCGCGTGGAGGAGGAGGTCGAGGCCGCGTTCGAGGCGGTCCCGGCCGGCGGCAAGCTCGTCGGGTTCTACTCGTACGGGGAGATCTCACCCTTCGCTCCCGGCAAGTGCGGCGTCCTTCACAACCAGACGATGACGCTGACCCGACTATGGGAGACCTGAGCGTGCACCGCGTGCTGGAGCGTCAGATGCGGAAGCTCGGCATCGGCGGAGGGCCGCCGACCGCGGAGCAATGGGCACGCCTCCTCGAGCGCGTGGATCGCACGTACACCGAAGGCGACCAGGATCGGTACACGCTCGAACGGGCGCTCGATCTGTCGTCGGCGGAGATGCGCAACCGGCTCCTGGCGCTGCGCGATGCGCAGGGGCAGCTCGTGTTGGCGTCCCGCAAGGCCGGGATGGCAGACGTCGCAACCAGCGTCCTGCACAACGTCGGAAATGTCCTCAACAGCGTGAACGTGTCGGCGAGCCTCGTCGCGCAGGTCGTCAAGAGCTCCGCTCGGTCAGGGCTCGGCAAGAGCCTCGCCCTGCTCGCGGTCCAGCCGAGCCCCGGGAAGTTTCTCGACGAAGACCCTCGCGGACGGAAGTTGATTCCGTACCTCACCGCCGTGGACAAGGCGCTCCTCGACGAGCGCGAGACGCTGCTCCGCGAGGCCGACTCGCTCGGGAAGCACATCGAGCACATCAAGAGCATCGTGAGTGAGCAGCTGTCCGTCGCTCGCGGCGACGCGCGTGGCGCCAAGATCGTGGAGCAGGTCGAGCTCTGCGAGCTCTTCGAGGAGGCGGTCTGCGTCGTCATGGCGTCGGTTCGAGGCGAGCAGAAGATGTCCTTCGTCTACGACAGCGACTCCATCGTCATTGCCACCGATCGGCACAAGGTCCTCCAGATCCTCACGAACCTCCTCACGAATGCGCGCGACGCCACCGCCTCGAGACCCGGTGCAGGTCTCGTCACGCTCCGCGCGCGGCGCCTGCCCGACGAACGCATCGCGATCGAGGTGGAGGATGACGGGATCGGCATCGCTGCGCAGACCTTGACGCGGATGTTCAGCCACGGGTTCACCACGAAGAACGACGGGCACGGATTCGGGCTGCACTCGAGTGCGTGCGCGGCGAGCGAGCTCGGCGGCTCTCTGACGGCTACGAGTCGCGGGCTCGGCCACGGTTCGACCTTCACGTTGGTCCTCGAGAGCGTCAAGAGAGCCTCGCGGACGAGACCGAGTGACGCGAGCTCGCCTTCCGCGAGCCGAGAAGGGACGCGGTCATGAGCGCTCTTCATCCGGCACCCTCGCGTCGCATTCTCGTCATCGACGACAACCGGTCCATCCACGCTGACTTCGCGAAGATCCTCATCCGTTCCTCGTCGACCGCGACGGATCTCGCGCATCTCGAGGCCGATCTCTTCGACGCGCCCGAGCCGACGACCTCGGCGTCGCCGCTCGATTTCGACGTGAGCTTCGCCGATCAGGGTGAGGCTGGCGCGGCCATGGTCGAAGCCGCCATTGCCAAGGGCAAGCCGTTCGCCGTTGCGTTCGTCGACATGCGCATGCCTCCCGGGTGGGACGGCGTCGCTACGATCCGGCGAATCTGGGAGCTCGACCCCGACCTGCAGTGCGTGATCTGCACGGCGTACTCGGACTACTCGTGGGAGGAGATCCTCAAGCAGCTCGGCGTCAGCGATCGCCTGCTCCTCCTGCGGAAGCCCTTCGACTCGGCGGAGGTCTGCCAGCTCGCGTGTGCCCTCAGCGAGAAGTGGCATCTCGCACGACGTGCTCACCTGAAGCTCGAACAGCTCCGAGGCATGGTGGAGGAACAGACGCACCACCTCGCCGAGAGCGAGGCGCGCTACGCCCTCGCCGCGGCCGGTTCGAACGACGGACTCTGGGAGTGGAATCTGTCCACGGACGAGGTCTTCTACGCTCCGCGTTGGAGCTCACTCCTCGGTCTGCCGGCGGACGAGCCGCTCCGCGCCGGGCTGAGCCGATGGCTGTCCCGCATCCATCCCGAAGACGTCGCTCACGTTCGCGGTGCCTTCGACGAGGTTCGCGAGAACCGCACGGACCAGATCTCGATCGAGTATCGGATCGTGCATGCGGACGGACAATACCGCTGGATGCTCTGCCGAGGCGCGGCGAGCTCCCCTCAGGACGGCGCGCCGCGCCGAGCCGCAGGGTCGCAGGCGGACATCACGAATCGAAAGGTGGCGGAGGCGCAGCTCCAGCACGACGCGTCGCACGATGCGCTCACCGGCCTCCCGAACCGCGTCGTGCTCTCGGCGCGGATTGAGCGTTGCATCGCCTGGCAGCGCCGTGACGTGAGCTTTCGTTACGCCGTCCTCTTCATCGACCTCGATCGCTTCAAGGTCATCAACGACAGCCTGGGTCATGTCGTGGGGGATGCACTCCTCGTCGCGCTCGCCCAGCGCTTCTCGGCGGGCGTCCGGGTCACGGATACGGTCGCGATGACCGAGGCGCACGTCACGAGACTCGGCGGTGACGAGTTCGTCGTGCTCCTCGAGGGGATCACGCAGGACGCTGACGCGTTGCGGGTCGCCGACCGACTTCTCCAGTCGGTCGCTACGTCGGTCGACGCTGCTGGGCATGCGATCCATGCCTCGCTGAGCATCGGCATCGCCACGCTGTGCGC
>JANXVA010000022.1 GCA_025351875.1 Myxococcales bacterium
GCGAGCGTCTTCGGAAGCGCCGTCGGCGGCCTCTTCGATCCGATCTGCATCGCCGTACGATCCATCGGCCTGGGCGTCATCCCGGCCGTTCAATACGTGAGCCACCGCGGCCTCGGTGCCGCGCAAGACGTGCACGTCCGCGCGGTGCAGAGCGCCGCCGACCACACGCAAGACTTCCTGGCGCAGACGGTCTGGCAGTCGAAGCAGTTCTACTTCCACCAGACGTGGTTCATCGTCTTCCTGCTCATCGCCGTGCTGTTCATGAACCGGTTCATCCCCCGGTTCTGGTGCCGCGTTCTCTGCCCCCTCGGCGCGTTCCTCGGTGTCTTCGCGCGCTTCTCGTTGTTTGGCATGGAGAAGGACCACGCGAAGTGCACCGACTGCAATCTGTGCCTCGTGAATTGCCAGGGCGCCGATAGCCCGCAGGGCGGCGTGAAGTGGCGCCAGGACGAGTGCCACATGTGCATGAACTGCGAGAACGCCTGCCCCGAGGACGTGATCAAGTTCCGCTTCCTCCCGAACCGGCGGAGCGCGATAACGAAGCCCGACACGCAGCGGCGCACGGCGCTCGTCTCGGTCGCGGCGGGCGGCGCGTACATCCTCGCGAGCCGCGTGAGCGACGCGGGCTCGCTCGACGCGAACTACCAGTCGAAGGTCATCCGGCCGCCCGGCGCCGTCGAGGAGCGCGGGTTCCTCGAGCGCTGCATCCGCTGCGCCGAGTGCATGAAGGTGTGCCCGAACAACGCGCTCCATCCGGCGATGTTCGAGGCCGGCATCGAGGGTCTCTGGACGCCCATCCTCATCGCGCGCATCGGTTACTGCGAGCACTCCTGCGTGCTCTGCGGTCAGGTCTGCCCGACCGGCGCCATCCAGAAAATCACCGAGAAGGAGAAGCTCGGCCTCGGCGTCCCCCCGGTGAAGATCGGCACCGCCTTCTACGACCACGGCCGCTGCCTCCCGTGGAGCATGCAGACGCCCTGCATCGTCTGCGAGGAGTTCTGCCCGACGTCGCCGAAGGCGATCTGGGTCGAAGAGGTCGAGGCCCCGATGCGCGACAGCAAGGCCGGGCCGAGCGGCGAGCAGCCTGGGATGCACAACGTCAAGCTGCAGCGACCTCACGTCGACCCGAGCCTCTGCATCGGCTGCGGCGCGTGCGAGAAGGTCTGCCCGGTCCAGGACCAGCCGGCCGTCTACATCACCAGCGTCGGTGAGAGCCGCTCGAAGTCGAACGTCATCCTGCTCGAGAACACGAACTACAACCAGAAGTCGTGAGCCTCGGCGACTGGAACGAGGTGGCGCGTGCCACCGGCCTCTCTTCGGGACGCTCGGTGGGGTCGAAGTGAGCGCCATGCTCGACGGCTCGCCGCCCGCGGTGTCGACCATGTTCCGCGCGCGGCTCTCCGCGCAACCCAACGCGTTCACGCTCAGCGTGTCGTCGCGGTCGCCGTCGCGAAGGCGATGCCGCCGCGCGAGTCGCGGAGGACGAAGGCGAGATGCGAGGTGCGGGCGTCGTCGGGGGCGGTCCACACGTTCTCCGTGAACGACTCGGGCTCGGCGTCGGTGCGGCCGCTGCGGTCGTGCGCGTAGCTTCCGGCGGTGGTGAACCACGACACACGCAGGCTCTCTCGCCTCGTGACGATGAGCTGGCTCTGTACGTCGAAGAGCGCGTAGCTCTCGGCGTCCTCGGGCCGCCACGTCGCGCGGAGCACGACGCGTGCGCCGCGCGGGACCTCGAGGAGCGCGAGCGTGCCTCCGCTCTCGAGTCGCGCCTCGATCGGCAGGAGCGTCGGGTTGGTGTTGCGCTTGTATTCGCCCCTGAAGCGCGCCGCGGCGTCGGCCGGCGCGTTCGCGAGGTTGCAGACGAGCCGCGCAAAGCCGAAGGCTGTCAGCGACTCGGCCGACGAGCTTCTGCCCGCAACGCGCGCGCGGATGGGCAGGTAGTACCCACCGGTCACATCCGGATCGCGCGGCCTGATCTCGGCCGACTGCGTCTCCGGACCGAAGTCGACGCAGCCGCTCGCGGGGAGAGCAGCGCTGATCCCGCCAGGCGCGTCGCCGATCGGCGCGATGCCGTCAGGGCCGAGGCACGCGGCGCTGACGGAGCCGTTCTCGGTGAGGAGCTTCGGCGTGGCGCAGAACGCCCAGCTCGTCGCCGGCGCGTCGACCGGTCCGTCGGGCGAGACGACGAGGAGCGTCGTCGT
>JANXVA010000025.1 GCA_025351875.1 Myxococcales bacterium
TCGCGAAGCTCGACGGCGGCGACGAGGGCGAGCGGGCGGCGGCCGACATCCGGATACGCCTCCGCGAGCGCGGAGTCGTGAGCCCCGAGCGGCTCGCCGCGATGCTCGTTCCCTGACGACGCGCGTTCGGGGCCGAGCTGAGCACGGGCGGATGCGCCGCCGCGAGATGGCGTAGACTGACGGGCGCGGCGAACCCCGCACTGCATGTCCGACAATCGCTGGGAATGGACTCTGCCTGGTGACGCCCACGTCGCCGCCACGCTCGACCCCTCCTCGGGAATCGAAGAGGTGTTCGTCGACGGCCGCTCCGTGTCGCGCGCGGCGAGGGGGACGCTGCGGGACGGCCACGTCTTCCCGTTGCCCGGTGAGCCCCCGGACGCCGACAAGGTCACAGTGACGTTCGACCCGCGCCTCGTCATCTGCGTCCTCCGCGTCGGCCGCGAGGAAGTGTCGCCGAGGCTCTGGCCGGGGCCGCAGCGGCCGAAGGGCGCTCCTCCTCCGCGTTCACCCGTCCCGCTCGGTACGATCGGCGGCTTGCTCGTCGTCGTCGCGGTCGCCTGTGGCGGCTATGTCCTCGCGACGCGAACACCGAGCGCGCCGGCGCGTGCTCCTCTGACAGGCTTGTATCGCGCCGAGAACGGGCTCTTCGTAGCGCACTTTCCGCCCGCGTTCGTGGCCCATCCGGCGCAGGTCCCCGGCGGAACGAGCGGCGTCGTCCTCGAGGATCGCGCCCACAACGAGGCGCTCGTCATCGTCGCGCTGTCGGTCGGCGAGGGCCTCGACGATCCGTGGGCTCTCCAGAATCGCCTGCACGGCGAGGCGCTCACCAACTTGCCGCGCGGAAGCGGCGCGCACGACGAGACCTCTCGAACCGACGGGACGTGCCTCGGGCAGCCCGGGGCGATCGTCCTAGGGCGCGTCACGAGCACCAGCGGCAGCCGCGCGAGCCTCTGGTCGTGCGCGATCCGGCGGGGACCCGCCGGCTACCTCGTCATGTACTCGTTACCGGAGGGGGACACGACCGGCGGCGCGGCGCGTCTGCGGGCCATCCTCGATTCCACCGAGCTCACGCGTCTCGAGGACATGACCGGAGCAGCGCGACCATGAGCCGTGCCGACCCGCGCAACGCGTCCGTACGCTCGATCACTTCGGGGCGGCGGTCGGGGCGCACGTCGACACGCCCGCGCCGACGATGTGGAAGCCGATGTTCGTCATGTACGCGTTGTCGACGCTCTTGTCCGACGGGCGGTAGCGCGAGACCGTCGTCGTCTTCGACGCCGACGGGTCGGTCGCGGTGTAGACGTAGAAGTCTCCGCCCCAGAACGAGAAGGCGAACATCGGCGCAGCCGGCTGCTGCACGGTGGAGAGCGGCGCCCTCTGGGAGAACACGGCGCTCGATTTGTCGACGGCGGCGATCGCGAGCGGCTTGCTCTGCAGAAAGCCATAGAGCCGCCCGTCACCCGTGCCGGTGAGCTCGAGGTCGACCTGCTCCGGCAGGGGGACGACGGTGTTGATCTTCTCCTTCGTGAAGTCGACCTTGAGCAGCGCGCCGCTGGGGCCGGTGCCGCCGATCATGTAGAGCGTCTCCTGGTCGGTCGTGCCGGCGTTCGTCGAGAACCCCATCCCGCCCCACGAGCCCTTGATGTTCGTCGGCGTGCAGGAGGCCGTCTTCGTGTCGACCTTGAACATGACGCTCTCAGCGGTGAAGGAGAGCGCGTCGCGCATGTTGACCCATGCGACGGCGTTCCGGTCGACGGCCATCGAGACCGTCGTGAACGTCTTGCCGTCGAGCGTGCAATCGAGCGCGCCGACCTTCGTGAACTTCTTGTCCACCGGGGCGAACGAGTAGAGATCTCGCTCGAGCGAGAGGACGTACACGAGCCGGGCGGCGTCTGTGCAGCCGTCGCCGACGGGTGGAACTCCCGAATCGCCGCCGACGAAGCCGCTCGTGTTGCCGCTCGCGCCGCTGCTGCTCGTCGTGTCGGCAGGCGGGGCATCGAAGCCGGCGCGGGACGAGGAGCTCGAGCAAGCGGCGGCCGCGAGACCCACGACGCCCGGCAGCACGAGCAAGCACGTACGAACGAACCCAAGGCGAAATCCGAGCATGCAAGCCTCCCGGCGAAGAGCGAAACGAAGGGGAAACTCTTAGCACTCCCAGGTGCCCGCGCACGTCTCAACCCAAGCCTACGAGCCCTCGGGTGTAAGATCGTGCCGTGGCCTATCGCGTTGCCCCGGCTCCCCCTCCGAAGATCCCCGAAGGGCCGGACCACATCGGCGCGGCGCAGCGCGTCGCGCGAAGAAACCGCCGCATCGGGCTCGTGACGACGGCGATGGTCCTCGGCGTCGTGGTGGCTTCGGTGATGGTCCACAACGCGCATCGCGCGCGGCAGCAGGCGGCCTTCGAGAGCGCCAAGGTCGATCTGGAGGCTTGTCTGCTGGGGCCCGAGCCGCTCGCGGCGGGTGGCTCCGCGTCGTGCGATCTCCGCGTGCGGCGGAGGCAGCTCACCGCGATGGCAACCCCGATCGAGCGGCGGATCGACGAGGCGCTTGGCGGGTGGCCGATGCGCTGCAGCGAGGCCTCGAAGCGCATGATGCGTCAGGCCATCGAGCTCGAGGACCTCGGGCTCCAGCACGAGGCCGATCGTTCGACGGCAAAGCTCGCGACGATGAAGGCGCTCAGCGCGCCCCTCGAGCTCATGCTCTGCCTCGACGAGCGCGGGCTCGCGCGCCGTCCGCACCTCTCGCACGCCGCCTCGCTCCCGTCGCTCGCGACGCCGCTCGATCTCGATGCGCTCGTCGCGCACGGCGCGCCGGTGCTCGCCGCACGGAGCGCGACGGACCTCGAGGCCGATCCGAAGCTCACCGCGCTGCTGCCCGAGGCGGCGGCGGACGACGACGCCCCGAAGGCCGACGCGGAGTGGCCCGGCGTCATCCACGTCGGCAAGCGCATCGTGTCCCGCGAGACCTTCGACCTCAACGACCCGGAGCTCCGCGCGAGCGACGCCGACCGCTTCCGCCCCGCCCGCGTCGGCGGCGCGATCCTCGCCGTGTGGCGGGCCGGTACACGCGGCGGCCTCCGCATGCGCGTCGCGCCGATCGATCGCCTCGCGGCGGCGCACGACGTGGTGCTCTTCGACGACCTGGTGACAGGCGGCTTCATGCAGGGCACGCCGACGCTCGAGGCGTTCCGCGTCTACGGCGGAAGGAGCGCGGCGCGCATCTTCCTCGTGACGTCGCGCGGCACATGGGTGGTCGAGGTCACCGAGAGCGGCGCTATCTCGCTCCGCTGACTCACTTCGGTTGAACGAGCAGGAGCTCGAGAGCTGCTCGGCGCCCGAGCGACGAGGCGCTCACATCCCGGTGATGCTGAGCGTGCCGAGGCCGAGCGTCACGGTTGCGCGTGCCCCGCCCCACTTCTGCACCTGCTCGCGAGGTAGCACGAACGCCACGAGGGTCGTGACGCCGCCGCCGATGAGCGTGAGCGTGCTGATCCACGCGAACGTCTTCGCGCGCGTCGCGGCGTCGCCTGCGTCGGACACGCGACAGAAGTCGCGCGTACCCGAGCAATTGTCCTTCACGTACGCATCGGCGTTGAGCGCGACGATCCCGGTGACGGCGCTCGTCGCGAAGAGTGCGCCCGCGCCGCCGAGCGTCACCCAGAACGCCGTCGTGCGTCCGCGCTTGCTCTCGTCCCAGGGGATGGGCACGCAGGAGTTCTGGCTCCGCGTCTGACCCTCGGGGCAGATGAGCTGCGCCTCGAGCGAAGGCAGCTCGACCGTATACGTCTTGCCTGGCTCGGAGACGGTCACCGCCGTCGCCCACGGCTCGGCGCCCGGCGCCGCCACGCTCACGCGGTGCTCTCCCGGGTCGACGGGGATGGGCGTGTTCCACGCCGTCTGCGGGAGCTTCGAGCGATCGAGATTGATTTCTGGATCGCGCGCCGCGATCGCCTCCGGGACGCGCACGACGATGCGCATGAGCTTTGGCGCGAGCTCCGCGATGTGCGTGCGGGCGATGTCCTCGCGGTCCTTGCGCTCGTCCTTCACGGCCTGGCCGAGGGCGTCGCGGAACTCCGACCACGCCGTCGCCGACTTGCCTTCGAGCTCATGACAGACGGCGAGATTGAGGAGCGTGCCGCCGCCCGGATCGAGTCGCTGGCTCTCGGCGAACTTGGTGCACGCCTCGGGGTAGCGCTTGGCCTCGACCAACGCGCGCCCGTCGTCGAAGAGCTGCTGCGCGATCTGGCGATCGGTGTCACCGCCCTGCGCCGCCGCGGGACGCGCGAATGCGAATGTCGCGAGTGCGATCGCCACGGCGCGGCGGAGGCGTTGCAAGCCTCCAGTATAGGCCGATGTGCGGGCCGTCAATGTCGGCAACTTCCGTGCGAATCGTCGAAACTCCGTCCCGCGGCGGCCGAACGGCGCGCATGACCACCGTTGCCGCGTGCAGGGGTGAAGCGCTGATGCGACCCCCGAGCTCCGTCAGCCGGCACGCGAAAGGCTCTCGCGGATCTCCTCGCTGTATCGCGAGGCGTGGTCGTCGCTCCTCGACGGCCCGCTCGACCGATTGCTCGAGACGCCGATCGACGAATCAGAGGCCGCGACGGCGCTCCGTCAGGCAAGCCCGTTTTCCTTCGTGATCGATCCAAAGACGCGGCAGCGAATCCTCCGCGAGACTGTGGCGCGCTAGCGCAATGAAGCGTGGCGATCTCGAGCACGTTCTGCGGGCAGCATCCGCGATCACGAACCAGCGCGACTTCATCGTCATCGGTAGCCACTGGGAGGGTCGCCTGATCGTCATCACAAACGACAATACCCACGGCGCTGTGGGTCATTGCCTCGAGATACACGCCGGTGAACGACGAGCGGAAGACGGCCGTCTGGTCCGTCGTCCTCTCGGATTTCGCGGCACCGACGGCGTAGGCCGCCTTCGGGACACGGCGCTCAGAGCGCGAGGCCCTTGAATTGGCTCGTGTAGAGCTGGTGATAGAAGCCGTGCCGATCGAGCAGCTCCTGGTGCGTGCCGCTCTCGACGATCTTTCCGGCGTCGATCACCAGCACCTGATCGGCGTCGCGGATCGTGCTCAATCGATGCGCGACCACGAAGCTCGTGCGCCCCTCCATCAGGCGGAGCAGTGACTTCTGGATGCGAGCCTCGGTGCGCGTGTCGATGCTGCTCGTCGCCTCGTCGAGGACCAGGATCGAAGGCTCCGCGAGGAGGGTGCGCGCGATCGAGAGCAGCTGGCGCTGGCCCTGGCTCAGGTTTCCCGCGCGCTCGGAGAGCACGGTCGCGTAACCGTTGGGGAGCTGGTGGATGAAGTGGTCGGCGTCCGCCAGCTTCGCCGCAGCGATGACCTCCTCGTCGGTCGCGTCGAGCTTGCCGTAGCGGATGTTCTCCATCACGGTGGCCCCGAACAGGTACGTGTCCTGGAGCACGAGGCCGAGCTTGCGCCGCAGATCGCTCTTCTTCAGGTCGCGGATGTCCGTGCCGTCGATCTCGATCGTGCCCTGCTCCACGTCGTAGAACCTCGTGAGCAGGTTGATCACGGTCGTCTTTCCGGCGCCCGTCGGTCCGACGAGCGCGATGGTCTGGCCGGGCTTCGCCTCGAGCGAGACGTCGTCGAGGACCTTCGTGCCGGTGCGATAGCCGAACGTCACGTGATTGAAGCGCACGCTTCCGCGGACCGCCTCGAGCGTCTTCGCCTCGGGGGCGTCGTCCGCCTCGGAGGGCGTATCGAGGATCTCGAAGACGCGCTCGGCGCCTGCCAGCGCGCCCTGCAGCATGTTGTAGAGGTTCGAGAGCGCGCGGAGCGGCTGTACGAAGTTCTGGCCGTAGTTGATGAACGTCGCGATGATCCCGACGGTGACGAGGCCCTGGAGCGCGAGCCAGCCGCCGAGGCCGGCGAGCACGATCACGAAGAGGTTCCCGAGCACGCTGGTGAGCGGCATGAGCAGGAGCGCGTAGGTGTTGGCGTACACGCCCGCGCGATAGACCTTCTCGTTCTCGGCGCGGAACGCCGCGAGTACCGATTCGTTCCGGCGGAAGACGGTGACGATCTTCTGCCCACCGATGGCCTCCTCCATCACGCCATTCAGCGCGCCGAGGTTCTTTTGCAGCTCGGTGAAGCCCTTGCGCGTGAACACGGCGACGAAGCGCGTGAACCAGAACATGACCGGAACGACGAGCAGCGATGCGAGCGCGAGCCACCGATCGAGCACGAACATCGCGACGAGGATGCCGAACATCGAGAGGACGCTGGCGAGCAGCGACGTGACGTTCTGCGCGACGGCCTGGTTGATCGCGTCGATGTCGTTCGTGAGCCGGCTCATCAGCTCGCCCGACGGATTGCGCTCGAAGAAGCTCATCGGCAAGGTCTGGAGGTGCTGAAATAGATCCTGCCGCAGCCGCTTGAGCGCGCGCTGCGAGAGGCCGGCCATGAGCCAGCTCGACGCGCCCTGGAAGAGGTTGTTCGACAAGAACGCCGCGAGCATGAGCCCGGCGATGCGCGCGAGGCCGGTCGCGTCGCGCGTCGCGATGAAGCGATCGAGCGCGACGCCCATGAGGTACGGCCCGACCAGCCCGAGCGCCGTGTAGATGACGATCATCACCCCGACGAGCACGAGCCGAGCTCGAAACTCGCCGAAGTAGGTGGCGAGGCGCGCGAGCGTGCCGCGCGGGTCCTTCGCGCGGGCGATGGGCCCGATCCGATGACCCACCGGCCGCAAGGCGTTGGAAGGCTGCGCGCTCATGTCTCGGCGAGTCCCGCGCCGAGCTGAGAATCGTAGATCTCACGGTAGTCCGGTGACGACTCCATCAGCTCGCGATGAGTGCCCGACGCGACGATCCTCCCCTTGTCGAGCACCACGATCGTGTCCGCCTCGAGCACCGTGCTGATCCGCTGCGCGACGACGAATGTCGTGCGCTCCTTGCTCGTCTCCGCGAGCGCGCGCTGGATCTTGGTCTCGGTCTCGACGTCGACGGCGCTGGTGCTGTCGTCGAGGATGAGGACCTTCGGGTCGACGAGCAGGGCCCGCGCGATGCAGAGGCGCTGCTTCTGCCCACCCGAGAAGTTGCCGCCGCGCTGCTCGACGCGGCTGTCGTAGCCGCCGGGGAGCTTCTCGATGAACTCGTGCGCCTGCGCCGCCTTCGCGGCGCGGACGACGTCCTCCTCGCTGGCGGAGGGCCTCCCGTACCGGATGTTGTCGCGCACGGTGCCAGAGAAGAGCACCGACTCCTGCGGGACGAAGCCGATGCGCCCCACGAGCGAGTCCTGCGTGACGTCACGCACGTCGCGGCCGAAGGCGCGGAGAGCCCCCGACGTGACGTCGTAGAAGCGAGGGATGAGGCTCACGAGCGTCGACTTGCCCGCTCCGGTCGAGCCGAGGATGGCGATCGTCTTGCCTGGCGCGCCCGCGAGCGTGATGTTGCGCAGGACGACGTCGCTCTTTTCGCCGCCATACCGGAACGACACGTCGTCGAACGCCACGTTCCCTGGCGCGCCCTCGCCGAGCGCCTCCGCGTGAGGCGCGTCGCCCACGTCAGGGACGCTCTCGAGGATGTCTTCCATTCGCCGGAGCGAGGCCAGCCCAGCCGCCCACGTGTTGGAGAGCATCGTCATCATGACGAGCGGCGTCATCGTGGTGAGGAGATAGTTGGTGAACGCGACGATCTGGCCGAGCGAGAGGTTGCCCTGGATCGACTGCAGTCCGCCCAGCCAGATCACGATGACCACGCCGATGTTGATGCACATCGTCAGCACGGGTGACATCGTGGCCATGAGCCGCATCACGGCGATGGATCGGACGGTCATGTCCTCGTTCGCGACGAGGAAGCGCTTCCCCTCGTGCTCCGCGCGCACGAGCGCCTTCACGAGCCTCGCGCCGGCGATGTTCTCCTGGAGGACGTTGTTGACGACGTCGAGCCGCTGCTGGACCAGCCGGAAGAGCGGCTCCATCCGGATCACGAAGAACGCGATGAGCGCCGTGGTGACGACGAGGAGCGGCAGCACCGTCATCGCGAGGCGCCGGCTCGTCGTGAACATCAGGAAGAGGCTGCCCAGCATGAGCAGGGGCGCGCGGGTCCCGATGCGGAGCGAGACCTGCGTGAGCGCCTTCACGGCGCTGACGTCGCTCGTGAGCCGCACCAGGAGCTGTCCGGTCTTCTGACGATCGAGGTTGCCGAAGGAATAGTGCTGGATGCGGAGGAAGAGCGCCTCGCGGAGATCGCGCGCGACGCCCTCGCCGACGCGCACCGAAAAGACATTGTTCGCGATCGCGACGAACGTGCTCACCGCCGAGATGCCGAGCATCGCGAGGGCGGTCTGCACGACGACGGAGCGATCGTTCTTCGCGATTCCCTGATCGATGATGTGCTGGACGAGCCGCGGGATCGCGAGATCCATCGCCACGAGCGCGCTCAGCATGACGAGCGCCATCACGGCGAGGCGCCAGTAAGGCTTCACGAAGCCGATGAGCCTGCGGAGGTCGCGCATGCCGAGGCGCGCAGTCTACCGTGCGTTCAGGACTTCGGGGCCGGCGGGAGGACCTCGACTGCCTGACCGGTCTCGAGCACGTCGGAGGCGTTCAGCACCACGTCCTCGCCGACCTTCACGCCGTCGACCAGCTCGATCTCCTTGCCGAAGTCGCGGCCGACCACGACAGGGAGGAGCGTGAGCTTGCCGCCGCTGACCTTGGCGACGAGGGTGCCTTCCTTGCGCACGATGAGCGCGCTCGCGGGAATCACGGGAGAGGGCTTCGCGCGCGGTACGGACAGCTTCACGTAGACGAAGGCGCCCGGGACGACGGCTCCCTCGCCGTGCAGGTGTACCTCGGCGCGTAGCGTGCGCGTCGCCTGCTCGAGCACTCCAGCCGTGCGGGCCACCTTGCCGGCGACCTTCTGTGACGGATCGCGGGGCGAGAAGACGAGGACCTCGACGCCAGGCTTCACGTCGCCGGCGTACGCGTCGGGTACGTCGACGAAGACGCGGAGCAACGACACGTCCGCCACTTCGAAGAGCGCCACGCCGCCGCTTCCTCCTGCGCCGACGAGAGCGCCGGGATCCGTGCCGCGTCGCGTGACCACGCCGTCGAACGGCGCGACGATCTGCTGGTAGCCGCGCAAGACGTTCAAGCGCTGCAGCTCCGCCTTGCGGGTCGACACCGCCGCGACGGCGGAGTTTGCCATCGCGCGCGAGTCGTCGGCCTGCTGCTGCGAGGCGACGCCGGAGGCGACGAGCCGGTTCGCGCGGTCGGCGGAGCCCTGCACGAGACCGACGTTGGCCTCCGCCTCGTCGAGCCGCGCCTGCGCGAGGCGGATCTCCTGCGAGGTCTCGGGCGCGTCGATCTCCGCGAGCACCTGGCCCGTCTTCACGAGGTCGCCGACGTCGACCAGGTTCTTGCGGACGAAGCCGCTCGACTTTGCGTAGAGCGCCGACGTCCGGAACGGGGCCGACGTGCCAGGCAGGGTCACCTCCACTTTTGCGTCGCCGGCGCGCACGGCGCTCACGCGCACCCGCCTCGGGGCGGCGAGGTCCTTCTCCACGCGAGCGAGCGCTTCGCGCTGCTTCAGGCGCGGCCCCACCCCGACCAACACGGCTGCGCCGAGAGCGAGACCGACCACGCCGATTGCTTTCCAGCCAATGCTCATGCTGCCTCCGAGGGCGCGTGCTGCCGGTGGGCCGCACGGGCGGGCTCTTCGAGATCGGGATCGGCGACCACAACGCGCATCTTCGCGGCGAGGACGCTGTAGACGACAGGAACGAAAATGAGGGTCGCGAGGGTCGCGCCGACCAGGCCGCCGATGACCGCGCGCCCGAGGGCAGCGTTCTGCTCGCCGCCTTCGCCGAGGCCGAGCGACATGGGGAGCATGCCGATGAGCATCGCGAGGGCGGTCATCATGACCGGGCGGAGCCGCACGCGACCGGCCTCGAGCGCGGAAGCGATGGAGCTCTTGCCCTCCTCGCGTTGCTCGTTGGCGAACGTGACGACGAGGATCGAGTTCGCCGTCGCGACCCCGATGCTCATGACCGCGCCCATCAGCGAGGGAATGCTGAACGTCGTGCTGGTCGCGAAGAGCGCGAAGACGATGCCGACGGCAGCGCCGGGCAGCGCCATGAGGATGATGAACGGAAGCTTCCACGACTGGAAGTTGACGACCATCAGCGCGTAGACGAGCAGGGCCGCGAAGGCGAGGCCGATGCCGAGGCTCGTGAAGCCTTCACGCATGCTCTCGGCCTGACCACGTACGGTGATCGTCGCGCCGGGCGGGAGCTTCGCGCGGTATTTGTTCACCAGCACGTCGAGACTGCTCGTGACCTTGCCGAGGTCGGCGTCCTGCACGTCGGCGCGCACGTTGTACGTGGGCTGGATGTTGGTGTGGCTCACGAAGACCGGCGTGGTCTTGCGCTGCATGCTCGCGATATCGACGAGCAGCTTCTGGTGGCCCTGCGCCGTGGCCAGCGAGAGGTTCTTCATCGCGTCCACCGAGTCGACCCGGTACTCGGGCACCTGGATCGCGACGGCATAGGCGTTGCCCGTGTTGCCGTCGGTCCAGAACGTCGGGCTCGTCTGCGTCGACGACGAGACGAGGAGGAGGAGGTTGTTGGCCACGTCACGCTCGGTGAGCCCTGCCTCGGTCGCGCGAAGGCGGTCGACCTCGATGTGGAGGCGGGGCGCGGCGACGATCTGGTGGAGGTGCACGTCGACGGCGCCGGGGACCTTGCGGAGATCGGCCTCGAGCTCTCGCGCGATCCCGAGCGTCGCGACCCGGTTCTGGCCGGAGATCTGCACGTCGATCGGCGACGGGAGGCCGAAGTTGAGGATCTGCGTGACGATGTCGGCGGGCTGGAAATAGAAGGAGAGCTCCGGGAACTGCTTCGGGAGCGTCTCGCGGAGGATGCGGACCGTGTCCTGCGTCGAGCGCGAGCGCTTGTGGTGGAGCGTGATCAGGATCTCGCCGTCGGCCGAGCTCACGTTGCTGCTGTCGGTGATCGAGAGGTTGTAGCCGCCCGGCGTGCCGATCTGATCGAGGATGCTCGCGCGGTCCGACTCCGGGACCACGGCGCGGATCTGCTCCTCGACGCGCGAGAACCAGCGCTCCGTCTCCTCGATGCGCGTACCCGGCGGCGTCGTCACGTGGAGGCGCACCTGGCCGGCGTCGATGGTGGGGAAGAAGTCGCGACCGACGAAGGGGGTGAGTGCTGCGGCCGCGAGCCCGGCAACGATGAACGTGCCGAAGACGGTCTTGCGGTGGGAGAGGGCCCACTCGAGGAGCGCGATGTACGTCGCTCGGAAGCGCTCGAAGCGCTCGTTGAAGGCGTGGTGGATGCGCGAGAAGACCCCGCGCTTCCTTGGATCGTCGTGGTGATGGACCTCGTTCTCGAGGAGGTACTTCACGAGCGTCGGAATGATCGTCCGCGAGAGCAGGTACGAGGCCATGACCGAGAACGCGACGGCCATGCCCATGGGCAGGAAGATGAACTTCGCGGGCCCGTCGAGGAACACGACGGAGACGAACACGATGCTGATGCAGAGCGACGCCACGAACGCCGGCACGGCGATCTGCTGCGCGCCGTCGAGGATGGCGCGGGTGAGGGGCTTGCCCATCGCGAGGTTGCGATGGATGTTCTCGATCTCGACGGTGGCGTCGTCGACGAGGATGCCGACGGCGAGGGCGAGGCCGCCGAGCGTCATCACGTTGATCGTCGCACCGAGGGCGCGCATGCAGAGGAGGGCGACGATGACCGAGAGCGGGATGCTCACCACGACGATCACGGTGCTCCGGAAGCTCCCCAGGAACAGCAGGATCATCATGGCGGTGAGCAGCGCGGCGATACACCCCTCGACGACGAGGCCGTCGATGGCGCGCGTCACGAACGTCGACTGATCGGAGAGCAGCTCGACGTCGAGGCCCTTCGGCGCCGATGCGCGGATGGTGGGGAGCATCGCCTTCACGCGGCTGGCGACCTCGGTGGTGGAGGCGGAGCCCGTCTTCATCACGCTGAGGACGACGGAGCGTTTGCCGTCGCGCCGCGCGATGTTGGTCTGCACGGCGTACCCGTCGTGCACGTGGGCGACGTCGCGAATGTAGAGGGCTCGGCCGCTCGTGCTCTTCAGGGGGATGTCGTTCAGGGCTGCGATGGCCTCCGGGCTGCTGTTCAGGCTGATCCGGTACTCGCGATCGTCGATCTTCGCGGCGCCGGTCGGCAGCGTGAGGTTCTGCGCCGAGATCGCGAGGCTCACGTCGGCGGGGGAGACGCCGTGCGCGCGGAGGGCCGCCATGTCCAAATCGACCGCGATCTGCCGCTGTTTGCCGCCCGCCGGGAGCGGGAAGCGCGTCCCCTGCACGACGCTGAGCATCGTGCGCACGCGCTGGTTCACGTGGTCGAAGATCTCCGACTCGCTGAGCGTGTCACTCGAGAAGGCGAGCTGGAGGATCGGCACGGAGGACGCCGTGTACCGGAGGATGATCGGCGGGATGATCCCGGGGGGCATGCGCCTGAGGATGGTCTGCGAGGCCGCAGTGACCTGCGCCATGGCTGCGGCGACGTCAGCGCCGGGATGGAGGAAGAGTCGGATGACGGAGATGCCGTCGTAGCTCTCGCTCTGGAGCGCCTTGATGTCGGCGACGTTCCCGGACAGGGAATACTCGCTGAACTGCGTGACCTGCTGCTCCATCTGCTGGGCCGGGAGCCCGCCGTACGTCCAGACGACGCTGATGACGGGGATGTCGACCTCGGGGAGGATGTCCGTCGGCGTCTTGCGGACGACGAAGAACCCCGAGATGACGAGCAGGAGCGCCATCACCACGAAGGTGTACGGGCGGCGCAGGGCTAGGCGGACGATCCACATGGTGGGGGCTTCGGAGAATTCGAGTAACCGATCGGTCAACTATCAGTCGAGCGTGAGACCCGCACGGCCTTGCGGCGGCTCGAGGCACGGCTTGCCACCACGCTCGCATCGGCGATGCCCAGGATGGCGAAGCCTGTCTCGGCGATGTGCTTGAGCGGCTCGGGGTCGTCGTGGATGCGAGCCTGCGTGAGCGCTCCTTCGACGAACGCGAAGAGCGTCTTCGCATCCGACTCGGGGTCGCCGCTACGAACGAGTCCCAGGGCCTGGGCATCGCGAAGCGTGGTCTCGAAGTACCGGCGGTACATGGAGAGGACCTCCTGGACCTTGGCCGAGATGGCAGGCGACTGCTGGATGCACTCGGTCCCCACCGAGTTGTGAAAACAGCCCAGGATCCGGCCGTATTGTCGCTTGATCGCCCGCTGACGCTCGTAGACCTGCGCGAAGTAGGCACGGAACCGAGCGATGGGATCGGTCGACGACGAGAAGATGCGGTCGAAGACCTCACGTCGTGCGGCCCAATGCGCATCCAGCGCGGCGACGACGAGCTCCTCCTTGCTCGCGAAGAAGTGGTAGAAGCTGCCCTTCTTGACGCCGGCTTCCTCGCAGATAGCGTCGACGCCGACGGCGCCGTAGCTCGTCTGCCAGATCAGGTCGATCGCTGCCTCGACGAGCCGCTCTCGTGCGTCGCTGGTTCTGCCCACGCCGAGAACCATAGTTGACCGGTCGTCTCCAGACAAGGTCCTCCAGCCCCGACACGCGGATTCTGCGTCGGCGTTGGGCAACCGTTGCACTACGATCCATCGCATGGGCGCCGGCACGACCTTCGACGCCCCCTCCTCCACGACGCCTCCCGCTGGCGACGCCGCGGCGCCCGCGAGCGCGGCCGAGCGTCGACGCATCCTCGTCATCGACGACGAACCGCGCGTCGGGGAGCTCCTCCTGAAGATCCTGTCGGCGTCGTACGAGACGTTGCTGGAAGCCGGGGCATCGACCGCGCTCGACCTCGTCCGCGCAGGCGCACACTACGACGTGATCCTCTGCGACCTGATGATGCCGGACATGGCGGGAATGGATCTCCAGGAGGTCCTCGATCGCGACTTTCCCGAGCTCGCCAAGCGCACGATCTTCGTGACCGGCGGCGCCTTCACCGCACGCGCTCAGGAGTTCGTCGGTCGCTTCGAGGGCCGGCTCCTCCAGAAGCCGTTTCGGATTGCCGCCGTGGAAGCAGTCGTGCGAGAGGTCCTTGGTTCGCAGGTCACGGGGTGACCAAGCTGATAGACACGGGAGATCATGTGCTGCTTCTCCGTGGCGACTCCCGTAGGGCTCCTCGCGAGGCTCTTCACCCGGCCGGTGCGCGTGTCGAGGACGCGAATCCTCGCGCGCATGGTCGACGAGCGGAGGCAGCGCCTCGCGTATGGCATGGACCTCCAGACGGACCAGGAGCTCGCCATGGTGCTGCCGCTCCCGGTCGTCCGCGGCTCGGGCGACGACGCCGTGCGCTTCCTCGATCTCTCCGAGACGCCTCGAATGTTCGACGAGCTCGATGAGCTCTTCGAGCTCACGCAGGTCGCCAGCAAGGGGGGCTTCCCGCTGCGCCTCGAGCGGCAGAAGACGCTCGTCGTCCACGAGGTAGGCTCGTTCGTCGCCTCGTACGTCCCGACGCGCGCCGACTTCGATCGGCTCGATCTGCGCTTTCGCTTGCCCGCCGTGCTCTTCGACGCGGTCGCGCACTACGCGGACTATGGCTTCGCGGTATTCCAGCTCCGCCCCGGGAACGTGACCGTGCACCCGATGGGCCTCGAACTCCCGACGCGGAGCCCGGACAAGCTGTTCTTCCCGACAGTGCACGTCCACGACGGGCGCTTTCACGCGACAGCGAGGTTCGACCACGCGCTCTAGCACCCGCGTTCGCCGAACGGTCCCGACGTGCTCATCACGAGGGACGGCGATGCGCTGAGCTGGGGCAAGCCCGCGAAGTCGTACGCCGGGATGCTCGACGACACGCGCAGGGTTGCGCGACGCACGCTGAGCGGAGCTCGGCCGAACGTGGACACGTGGATCGACGCCACCTGAGCTGACGCTTTTCAGCCTCGCCCCCGGCGAGACCCGTCACGCGGCGGGCGGGTGCTTCTTCTTCGCTTCGATCTGCTTGCCGACCTCTTCCATGAGGGCGGCTTCCTTGGCGGCGACCTCCGGGCCGAAGTCGCCAGCGTCGAAGATCTGGCGGAGCTCGAGGGTATCGCCCTCGAGAGCGGGGCAGCGCTGCGCCCACTCGACGGCCTCGGCCTTCGACTCGACCTGCCAGATCCAGTAGCCGCCGATGAGCTCCTTCGCCTCGGCGAAGGGCCCGTCGGTCACGCGGCTCTTTCCGCCGGCGAAGCTGACTCGTGCGCCCTTGGGGCTCGGGTGCAGCCCGTCGCCCGCGAGGAGAATCCCCGATTTAACGAGGTCCTCGTTGTACGTCATCATCGCCGCGATGAGCTCTGCCTCGGGCATCGCGCCGGCTTCGTAGCTCTTCTTGTCGCCCGGAATCATCAGAACCATGAACTTCATCGCGTTCCTCCGTGCCGCTCCTGGCGGCGGTCTCTCTTGATGACGATCGGGCGCTGCAGCCATCGACAACGCACGCGTCGTTTTCTCACTTCACCTGGCCCTTCTTGCGGGCGTCGGGGGTGAGGTCGGCGTTTTTCCAGTAGAAATCGATCTTCTTCTCATCCGCGGCGTCGGCGAACCCCACAGACTGCATCTCGGCCTCGATCGCAGCCGTGCCCTCGGGGATGTTCGCCTTCGTGACGCACGAGAAGGTGATGACCGCCTTCTCGGCGGGCTTCATCACGCCGCCGAAGATCTTCCCGGAGCAGATTCGGTAGGGCACGGCCTTTGGCGGCGTCTCGGCCGTGTCCTGCACGTCGAGCTGCTTGCCCGCCTTGTCGTAGAAGTAGACGAAGACCTTGCCGTGCAGGATCGCGAGGGTGCTCTTGCTCGTGACGCGGAACTGCGGGCCCTTGTCGTCGGTCTTGCCGGTCCAGGCCACGTCCATCATGCGCGCGCTGGCCTTGGCCTCGCACGGCTTGGCGAGCGAGCCTTCGCCGGTCGAGCCCTTCGGGCAGTCGTGCGGCACGACGGGCGCGGCGGCCGCGGAGGCGCTCGGCGCGGCGGAGACACTCGCTGCCGCGGGCGTGGCTGCGGCTGCGCCTGCGCTCGCGGAGGCGGTCGGTGTGGCGCCCTTCTCTGGCTCCTTGTCGCACGCCGCGAGGCACGCGACGGATGCCAGGAGGGGGAGGAACGAGAGGAGAGAGAGAGGGAGTCGTTTCGAGTTCGACATCACGACGAAGCTAGCGGAGGAGAGCGACGGGGAGCAACCCGGACAAGGTGCAACGATAGTTGTTGACTACACACAGTCGGGTTGGGCATAAATCGCTCTGCCGATGAGCCCGAACGTCGCACGTGCGGTCGCGTACATCCGAATCTCGGACGAAGACGCACTCTCGGACGGCGACGCAGGGAACGTCGCGCACAGCGCGGCCGCGCAGCGCGATGCCATCGAGGCGTGGGCCTCCCGGCGTCGCGTGGTGGTCGCCTCGTGGCAGGTCGATCGCGGAGTGGGCGGCGCGGTGCCGATCGCCGAGCGGCCCGGCCTGGTCGCCGCGTATGCCGCGGTCCGCGAGCACGGCGCTGGCGTTCTCGTCGCCGCGTCGGCCGAGCGCTTTGCGCACGACTCGCTCGTGGCGTGGCTCATCGAGCGCGCCGCGCTGACCGAAGGCGCCGCCATCCACACGGTGGACGGAACGGTCCGCGCTCCCGCCGAAGAGGCCGACGCCTCCTGGACGCGCGGTTCCCTCGACCTCGCCGGAGCCTACGTTCGTGTGCTCAACCGTGCGCGAACGCGCGCGGCGCTCGCGGCGAAGAAGGAGCGCGGCGAGCGCGTGGGCGCGGTGCCCTACGGCTTCACGCTCGCACCGGACGGCCTACACCTCGAGGCATGCGACGCCGAGCAGGAGGTCATCGACAGGGTGCTCGCTCTGTCGGCCGAGGGCCTCTCGCAGCGCGCGATCGTCGCGAGCCTCGCGGCGCGCGGCGTGGTCGGGCGCACGGGCGCGCCGCTCCAGCAGACGCAGGTTGCGCGCATGCTGCTCCGCGCCGCTTCCTGAGTCGCGCGCCTCAGGTAACGCGGATCACACGGCCGCGGGCGGGCTCACCCTTCGACTCGACGGTGACGAGCGCGTTCGTCTCGAGGCGTCCAGCCCACATTCCCTCCGGCACGTCGCCCGAGAGCACCGAGCCGACGATGGCCGAGCGGTCGAACTTCATGACCTGGTCCTCGTTGGACTCGGCGTCCTGTCCGTCGATGTAGACGCTGCCACCGAGCACGGCGCCTGCGAAGCTCGAGACGAAGTCGTCGGCGAGCTCGACGGACGACAGCTCCTCGAGGCCCGGCCAAGCGTGCGTGCGTAGCTCGTCGGCCTCGGCGAGGTGAACACGGGCCCCATCGGCGGAGAAGCCGACGAACCCCGCGGGAATGCCGCCCGCGTCGAGGGCGGTCGGGATCGCGGAGACCTCGTCGTTCGCGCATCCGGCGACGCGCGCGAACGTACCTTCCTCGCCGCACGCGCCGACGAGGAGGACGGCATCGTCCTCTGGATGGAGCATCAGCTCGTGCATCGCGGGAGGAGGAAAGGCGGCGCTCTTCGCGGCGCCGAGGAGCGCGAGCGAGCGCGCGTCGAGGAGGAGGAGCGCCGTCTCCTTGTCGCTCTCGGCGGAGAGCCAGAGGCGCGTGCCGTTGCGGTCGAAGGCGAGCGCGCGCGCGGTGAAGCCGGCGCCGGCGAGCGCGTCGACCTTCGCGCGCGCGACCTCCCCGGCGGCGTCACACGTCACGACGAGGCCCGCGCCCGTCGCCGCGAGCAGCGTGCCCTGACAACCGATCGCGAACGCCTGCACGTCGGCGCCGAGGTCGCTCGGGAGCGCGAAGCTCGGTCCCTCGATAACGACGCGCCCGTCGTCGTCGAGGACGCGCGTCGCGATCGACGCCGTCGAGGAGGCGAACGCGAAGCGCTTGCCGCTCGGGTCGAACGAGATCCACGGCCACGAGAGGTGGCCATGAACGACTTCGAACGACGCGATCTCGGTGAAGCTCATCGCCTCTACCTACGCCATCGCGGCGCGGGAGAGTCGCTTTTCAGGGCCGGCCGTTCACGGTTTGGAGAGCGTGAAGCCGCCGGTGCACGTGGCGCAGGTCCACTTGCCGGTGATCGTCTTGCCGGAGACCGTCGCCGTGTACGGGAAGGCGAGGGTGCCGCCGACCTTGACCGCGAACGTCCACGTGCCGGTGATCGTGTTGCCGGTGATCGTCACGGGCTCGCTCGGCGCGGCGCCGGTCGTCGCGCCCACGATGGCGCACCCTTGCGACGGGTCCCGGAGCTCGAGCCCGTTGATCGTCTCGGTGCCTGAGACGGAGGGGGCTGTCGTCGTGATCGTGGTGCCGAGGTTGCCCTTGTTGTTGAACGTGCACCCGAACGCGTTGCGCGTGTTCGTGTACATGCCGGCCCACGTGCCGTCGAGCGAGACGAGCTCGGCTGTGGCGGTCACGTCGGCGGTCGCCATCGCGACGCACGAGGCCGTGCCGGTGCACGCGCCGCCCCACGCGCTGAAGACGACGCCGGCGCCGGGTGCGGCCTGGAGCGTGACGCTGGTGCCTCGTGCGAACGAGCCCGTGCACGTCGTGCCCGTGCAGGTGAGTCCCGCGGGCGTCGAGGTCACGGTGCCCGTTCCTCCGCCGGTGAGCGTCACGGTGACGTTGACGTTCCCGGGAGGAGGGGTCGTCCCGCTGTCCTTGTTGGTCGTCGTGCCGGAGTCGGTCGGCGGCACGTTGGTCCGCTCGGGAAGCGTGACGTCGCCGCCGGGATCGAGGTTGTCGTCGATGGACGGCGCCCCGCACGCCGCCACCAAGGCGAGCCCCCCAACGAGACCCAGGGACGCGACCGCGGTGACGACGAACCGCATGCCTGTAGCGTACCAAATGCTCGCGCTTTATCCAGGAACCCCGGGCTCTCCCCTTGCGGCCAGCGTGCCGGCGCCGAAAGTCGAGCGGCGATGCCCATGAATCAGGTCCTCTGACGAGATGAGCGGCCCCTATCGGACCCCGCCCGTACCCCCGCCCGACGGAAAGGAGGCGCTCGCGAGCGGCGAGCGAATGGTCTTCGGGCCGCTGGTCGTGGAGCTCGACGGGTTCGTCTTGAATGGGCAGATGTTTCGTGGGATCACCTCTCGCGGGTCGACTGGCCTCCCGCTGCTCGCGTGAAAGGGGGAGAGCACGCGCCCGCATTCCTTTCTCTCGGCGCGCCGCCTAAGCTCCGAGCCATGCGCTCGTGGCGGTACCTCGCGTGGGTGTCTTTCGCGCTCGGTGGCGGGGCGTTGGTGAGCCCGCTCGCGCGCGCGGAGGACCCGAAGCCGCTCACCTACGACTGGCGCGAGGTCGGGAAGAACCACTGGCAGATCAAGACCGCGCCCGGCGAGGCCCCCGACGTGACCGACGCCGCCGAGGGCAACCGCGGAGAGTGCCCCGCCGGCATGGTCTCCGTGAAGGGGAAGATGGCCGTCACCGCGATCGGCGACGAGCTCCAGAAATCCATCTGCACGAAGTGGATCAACAAGGAGTTCCCCGAGCGCTGCGCCTCCTTCGACAAGGACAAGTGGGCCGCGCTCCGCGGCAAGCTCGCCGTGAAGGACATGGCCTTCTGCATCGATCGCTTCGAGTACCCGAACCGCAAGGGCGAGTACCCGGTCATCTACGTCAACTGGTACGAGTCGAAGAAGATCTGCGAGGACTCCGGCAAGCGCCTCTGCAACGAGGAGGAGTGGACCTTCGCCTGCGAAGGCGAGGAGGCCCTGCCGTACCCGTACGGTTTCGACCGTGACAAGGACGCGTGCGTCGTCGACAAGTCCTGGCGCTGGTTCGACGCGAGCGCGTACGGCAAGACCAACGACGTCATCATCCGCGAGCTCGACAAGCTCTGGCAGGGCGTGCCGTCTGGTTCGCTCGCGAAGTGCAAGAGCCCCTTCGGCGTCTACGACATGATCGGCAACGTCGACGAGTACACGAAGTCACTCTCGCCGACAGGCAGCCCGGCGATCCTCAAGGGCGGCTACTGGGGCCCGGTGCGCACGCGCTGCCGTCCGTCGACGCGCGCGCACGGCCCGGAGCACGCGTTCTACCAGCAGGGCTTTCGCTGCTGTAAGTGAGCGCACGCGCCGGTGTAGACTCGCGAGCAGTGGCCTCCTCGAAGTCTCGTCTGCCCGCATCGAAGCCTCGTCTCCTCGCGCAGGACCGCGGCTCGCGACCGTCGACCAAGTCGCGCATCGCGACCGCGGTCCGCGGTCCCCTCACGTTCGGCGTGGTGATGGCGTCGGGCGCGGACGGGCTCGCGGCCAAGGTCGAGCGCTTCCTCCGCGCGATGAGCAAGCGCGCTCACGTCGAGCTCGAGCTCCACGAGGCCACGAGCTACGAGGAGCTCGCGAAGGACGTGAAAAAGGGGCGCGTCGATGTCGCGTGGCTGCCGCCCATCGTCCACGTGCGCCTCGGCGCCGACGTGGTGCCGCTCGGGAGCGTCCTGCGCGACGGCCGCACGACCTACGAGGCGGCGCTCATCGTGCGCAAGGACTCGAAGGCGAAGAGCCTCGCGAACCTCCGCGGGATGCGCGCCGGATGGGTCGACCGCTGGAGCGCCGCCGGCTTCGTGCTACCGCGTGTGAACCTCGCGCTGCTCGGACTCGACGCTCGGACGTACTTCCGCAGCGAGAGCTTCTTCGGCTCGCATCGCGGGGTCGTGCAGGCGCTGCTCGACGGCGCATGCGACGTCGCGGGCACCTACGCGCAGGCCGACGGCAAGGGCAAGGTGAAGGGCGGCGCGTGGACCGAGGTACCGGGAGCCGACGTCCGCGTGCTCACGACCTTCGGCGCGATCCCTCCGGACGTCATCGGCGCGCGGAGCGGGCTCCCGGAGGCGCAGCGAGATGCGGTACGCGACGCGCTGCGTGCATTGTGCATGGATACCGAGGGCCGGAAGGTCTTCGCCGACGTGTTCGGAGGCGAGACGTTCGTCGAGGACGCGACGAAGAGCTACGAGTCGCTCGCGCGCGCGCTCGACATGGCGTCCGTGCGAGGGTTGTTCGGCTGAGCCGCTAGCTCGTCGAGGCGCTGCTCACTCGCAGGCGGAGACGGCCTGGCCGGGGGCGCCGACGCGCATGTGCAGCTTGCCGCGCTGCTCGACGACCATCGCTGCGTGCTCGGCGAGGTCGGTGCACGAGGGCTCGTCGACGACGATCGTTCCCTGGTACCGCTCGGCGCGAACCTTCTTCTCGTAGACCATGCCGCTCGGCGCCGTCGTGCGCAGCGTGCCGCTCGCGACCTTGCCGTCCCAGTCGAGGAAGAGCTCGGTGGTGCCGTCGACGCAGTTGTGCGTACGGCAAACGAGCTTGCCTGCGGGAGCCGAGCCTTCGTGCGTCTCGGCGCCGGCCGACCCTTCGCGCGACGCAGGGAGCTCCGTCGGCGACGCCGTGGCCGTGGCGGGCGAAGAAGAGGTGAGCTCGGCGGCGGTGAGCATCGTCGGAGCCGCGACGGCGCCGGATGCGCCAGATGAAGGAGCCCCTGCCGACGCACAGGCGGTGACGCCGGTACCGAGAGCCATCGCGATCACTGAAACGGCCTTGAAATAGGAGTTGCTCACGCGCCCACATGTAGCACCCGCTTTCCCGCTGTCGAGGAAGTCCCCCTCACTTTTTCGCGCCGCGGCTCCGAGGGTCCCGGACGAGGCCCATGACCGCCGCGCGCTAGGCCGGTGCCCGGCGAACGCGGTACCGTGCCGGGACCATGAGCACACGGGTCACCCTCGCTTCCTCCGCTCTTCTCCTCTCTCTTGCTGCGGTCGCATGCGGCGGCGGCGCGGCCACCGGCGCGCCCGGCACGACCGCGGCTTCGTCATCGATCGAGCACGTCGACGGGTCCAAGGCGAAGAAGCTCGTCGCCGGCGGCGCCAAGCTCCTCGATGTCCGCGGCGCCGAC
>JANXVA010000029.1 GCA_025351875.1 Myxococcales bacterium
GCTCGGCCGGGGCGGCCCTCGGGGCGATCCTGCTCGTCGACGTCCCCCTGAGGACCACGGCCGAGCGCGAATTCTTGGCTGCCGTCGTCGCGCGCGCCCCCGCAGCATTCGCGACCTCGCCGGCGGGCGACGACCGCGCGCTCGCGCTCCTCGACCTCGCGCTGCGAGGAGAGGCCAAGAGCACGAAGGTCGTGCGCGGCGGGCCCGAGAAGGACACGTCGACCTCCGCGCTCGCGCGCCTCCACGGCGGACTCTTCGGGGACGCGAGCGCGCAGGCAACCGCGGAGCGCGCGCCGCTCTCCATCGCCGACGGCACGGAGGTGGAGATCCTCTCGGCACCCGGGGAGAGCCGCGAGAGCGTGGAAATCGCGCGCCTCGTCCTCGCCGAAGCCGCGCGCGGCACCCGGCTCGATCGGATCGCGGTGCTCTTGCGTGCTCCTCAATATTCCGCGCACCTCGAGGAAGCGCTCCGCCGCGCGCATGTGCCGGCGTACTTCGCGCGCGGCACGCGTAGGCCCGATGCCGCGGGGCGAGCGATGCTCGCGCTCCTCGCGTGCGCCGCCGACGGGCTCTCGGCGCGTCGCTTCGCGGAGTACCTGTCGCTCGGCGAGGTCCCCGACGAAGACGCCGACGGCGCACCGCCCGCCGCACCTCCGCCTGGTGATCGCGTCGCTCCGCCCGACGAGGAGACGCTCGGCGCGCTCCTCGGGGAGGCCGCCGCCGCGCTCGACGACCGAGGTCGGCTCGAGCGCGCCGAGGGCGAAGGTGAAGAGGAGGGCGACGCCATCGCTACCCAGCCGAAGCCGATCGCCGAGGAGGACCGCGCCGCCGTCTTCGGGACGCTGCGGGCGCCGCGCCACTGGGAGCGGCTCCTGGTCGACGCCGCTGTCATCGGTGGCAAGGAACGCTGGCAGAAGCGCCTCCTTGGCCTCCGCGCGAAGCTGACGCTCGACCTCGAGGCGTACGTGAAGAAGGCCGAGGACGCCCTCGAAGGCGCCGTGCGCCGCGATCTCGCCGCGCTCGACTCGCTGCGCCGGTTCGCGCTGCCGATCGTCGAGGAGCTCGCCGCGCTCCCGGGAGGCCCCGGCGACACCAAGGGAGGCGGAGCGACCTGGGGCGACTGGCTCGACGGCCTCGCGAAGGTCGCAACGCGCGCGATTCGCCATACCGAGCGCGTCCTCGCGGTGCTCGGCGAGCTCCGCCCGATGGCTCGCGTCGGCCCGGTCGACATCACCGAGGTTCGCCTCGTGCTCGAGCGTCGCCTCTCGCAGCTGGTGGTGAGGCCCTCCGGCCGCCGCTACGGCAAGGTGTACATTGCAACCATCGAAGAGGCGCGCGGTCTCGCCTTCGAGGTGGTCTTCATCCCCGGCCTCGCCGAGAAGCTCTTCCCGCAGAAGGTCGTGGAAGATCCGCTCCTCCTCGATGACGCGCGCCGGCTGCTGGGGAACGATCTCCCGACCAACGACGACCGGACTGCCGACGAACGTCTCGCGCTCCGTCTGGCGGTCGGGGCGGCCTCGCGTCGCGTCGTCCTCTCTTATCCGCGCGTCGACGTCGAGCAGGCCCGGCCGCGCACCCCCTCGTTCTACGGGCTCGAGGTGCTCCGCGTCGCCGAGGGCGAGCTGCGCGACTTTCACTACCTCGCGGAGACTGCCGCGAAGAAGGTCGACGCGCGGATCGGCTGGCCCGCTCCGAAGAGCCGCACCGACGCGATCGACGAGGCCGAGTACGACCTCGCGCTCCTGGAGTCCGTCCTCGAGAAGAAGGAGGAGGACTGCGTCGGTGAGGCTCACTACCTCCTCACCGCGAATGACCACCTCGCGCGCGCGCTGCGCTTCCGCGGCCGCCGCTGGTTGAAGACCTGGAAGGCCGCCGACGGCCTCGTCGATCCGCCCGAGGAGGCGCTCGCCGCGATCCGCGAGCACACGCTCGACAAGCGCTCGTTCTCTCCCACGGCGCTCCAGAACTTCGCGGCCTGTCCGTACCGCTTCCTCCTCTCGGCGATCCATCGACTCGCACCGCGCGAGGAGCCGTCGGCGATCGAGGACCTCGACCCGATGACCCGAGGATCACTCGTGCACGAGGTGCAGTTCGTCCTCCTCACGAAGCTGCGCGACAAGGGTCTGCTGCCCGTCACGAAGCCGCGTCTCGACGCCGCGCGCGACATGCTCGACGAGGTTCTCGCAGAGGTGAGCGCCGCCGAGCACGATCGCTTGAACCCCGCGATCGAGCGCGTCTGGAAGGACACGATCCAGAGCATCGCCGCCGACCTCCGCGAGTGGCTCCGCCGCATGCCCGAGGAGCCGGACTGGACGCCCGCGCACTTCGAGCTCTCCTTCGGCCTCAAGGATCACAGAAACCAGGACAGCGTCAGCAAGGACGAGCCGGTGATGCTCGACGCGGGCATCCAGCTCCGCGGTTCGATCGACCTCGTCGAGAAGGACGACGCCGGTCGCCTCCGTGCGACCGACTACAAGACCGGAAAGATCAAGGCGAAGAAGGGCGACGTCATCGCCAAGGGCGACATCCTCCAGCCGGTGCTCTACGCGCTCACCATCGAGAAGCTCTTCCCCGGCCGCGAGGTGAAGGAAGGCCGCCTCTACTACTGCACGGCCACCGGCGATTTCACGAAGGTCGACATCCCGCTCGACGCGGACGCCCGCGCCGCAGCGATGCTGGTCGCGAAGACGATCGGTGACGCCATCTCGACCGGCTTCCTGCCGGCCGCTCCCGCCAAGGACGCGTGCCGCTATTGCGATTTCAAGACCGTGTGCGGGCCCTACGAGGAGATCCGCACGAAGCGCAAGACGAAGGACCGGCTGAAGCCGCTGCTCGAGCTGAGGAGGCAGAAGTGACCACCGAGCTCGTCGACCACGAGGCGCGCGCGCGCATCGCGAACGATCTCGACGCCACGCTCGTCGTCGAGGCCGCCGCCGGCACCGGCAAGACGACCGCGCTCGTCGAGCGCATCCTCTCTCTCCTGCGAAACGGCAAGGCGACGCTGCGGACGCTCGTCGCTGTCACCTTCACCGAGAAGGCGGCCGGGGAGATGAAGCTCCGCCTCCGCACCGAGATCGAAAAGGCGCGCACGAAGACGTCGTCGCCTGCAGAGCAGGCGCACCTCAACGAGGCGCTGCGTCAGCTCGAGGCCGCCCACATCGGGACGATCCACGCGTTCTGCGCGGACATGCTGCGGGAGCGTCCCGTCGAGGCCAAGGTCGACCCGCTCTTCGAGGTCGCCTCCGAGGACGAGTCGGAGCGCCTCTACGACGAGGCCTTCACGCGCTGGTTCCAGGACACGTTGCAGGCGCCGGGTGAGGGCGTCTCGCGCGTGCTCCGCCGCGCGACGCGCGAACGCGATCAGGATGGGCCCCGCGCCGCGCTCCGCAAGGCGGGTCGCAACCTCATCGAGCAGCGCGACTTCCCCACGCCCTACGAGCGGCCCGACTTCGACCGCAAGGCGGCGCTCGACGACGTGATCGCACAGCTCGCTCCGCTCGGGGATTACGGCCCGCAGGGCTACCAGGACAACTGGCTCACGAAGAGCCTCCAGGAAATCGGTCGGGTCGTGTCCGAGATCCGGCGGCGCGAGGACATGGCCGACGGGGTGCGTGACCACGACGCCGTCGAGGCGCAGCTCCGGCAGCTCGTTCGCTACAAGGGCTGGACGTACACCGGCGGTCGCACCCAGTGGTTCAACAAGAGCGACGGGATCACGATGCAGCGCGTTCGCGACGAGCGCGCCGCCGCGAAGGAGACGCTCGATCGCGCCCTCGACGCCGCCGACGCCGACCTCGCGGCGCTCCTCTTCGGCGAGCTGTGGGGAGAATCGGACAGCGCACCGCCCGATGCGAGCGCCCAGAGAAAAGGCATCGTTCGCTGCTATACCGAGCTCAAGGCGCGCGCCGGCAAGCTCGATTTTCTCGATCTGCTCGTGGTCACCCGCGATCTGCTACGCGCCGACGAGAGCGTGCGCGTCGGCCTCCAGAAGCGCTTCACGCACCTGCTCGTCGACGAGTTCCAGGACACGGACCCGCTCCAGGCCGAGATGCTCCTCCTCCTCGCCTCGGACGACGCGAAGGAGAGCGATCCCGATCGCGTCAACGTCGCGCCGGGCAAGCTGTTCCTCGTAGGCGACCCGAAGCAGTCGATCTACCGCTTCCGTCGCGCCGAGGTGTCTCTCTACGAGAGCATCAAGAAGCGTCTGCTCGCGCAGTCGTCATCTCCCGCGAGCCTGGTTCACCTCCGAACCAGCTTCCGGAGCGCGCCGTCGATCCAGGACTTCGTCAACTCGGCGTTCGAGCCGCTGATGAAGGCGAACGCGCGCGGCTCGCAGGCCGAGTACGTGAAGCTCGCGCCGCACCGCGCGGATCCGGTGGGCCGCCCGACCGTGATTGCGCTTCCGGTCCCGCGCCCGTACTCGGACTACGGGCGGGTCACGAGCTGGAAGATCGAGGAGTCGCTGCCCGACGCCGTCGGGGCCTTCGTCGACTGGCTGGTG
>JANXVA010000036.1 GCA_025351875.1 Myxococcales bacterium
CCGACGACGCGGCGTCGGCGATCCGCGCCGGGCTCTTCCGCGCGGAGGCGGCCGTCGACCGCGCGCGCGCGGACTTCGTGGCGGCGTCGCCCATCGGCAGCGCGGCGCTCGAGCAGGCGGCCGTGCAGCGCTCCGACCTCGACGCGGTGCTCGCCCTGGCGGGAGACCACGACACCGAGCTGACGCGCGCGATCAAGCGGCTCGCGGCGCGTCCTTTCGGCGAAGCGCTGGCGACCATCGCGGAGCGTGCACCGGACTGGGCCGCGCGAGACGGCAAGCGGGTGGAGCTCGTCGTCGAAGGGCGTGAGGTCCGAATTCCGCCGGCGCTCGGAGCCGTGCTCGCCGGCGTGATGACCCACCTCGTTCGTAACGCCGTCGCCCACGGCATCGAGCCGGAGGAGGACCGCGCAAAGGCCGGAAAACCCCTCATCGGCACCGTATGGGCCTCGGCGACCGAGGGCGAGCTCGGCCCCGTGATCGTCGTCGAGGACGACGGCGCGGGAATCGATCTCGGGCGTATCGTCGACCGCGCGCGCGCGCTCGGCCTCGTCACCGAGGACGCTCCGGCCGACCCGACCGAGCTCGTCTTCCTACCGGGCCTCTCGACGCGCGACGCGAGCGACGGCCTCGCGGGCCGCGGCATCGGCCTCGACGCCGTGCGCGCCTACGTCCGCGAGGCCAACTACACCGTCACCTTCGTCACCGAGCTCGGCCACGGCACAAAATTCGTCCTCGCCGCCCTCCCCTGACTCCACGCCCCCAAGTCTCGTCTCCACGTGCCCGTGCCCGATCGCTCTCCCTCTCAGGTCGACTTCGGCGGCAACCCCTTGGGCAACGGGCACGAGTGCGTCCCCGTCTTCTCGTCATACTGCTGGTGGTACTCCTCCGCCCTCCAGAACTGGCTCACGGGCGTAACCACAGTGACGATCTTCTTGTCCCGCTCCTTCTCCTCCGCGGGGATGATCTTCGCGACGGCCTCGGCCTGCTTCGCGTTGAAGGTGAAGACCGCGCTGCGGTACTGGCTGCCGACGTCGGGCCCCTGCCGGTTCATCGTCGTCGGGTCGTGGTTCTTGAAGAAGACGACCACGAGCTGCTCGTAGGTGATCTTCGTCGGGTCGAACTCGACGAGCACGGCCTCGGCATGATGGGTGGTGTGCGTGCACACCTGCTCGTAGCTCGGGTTCGCCGTCGTGCCGCCGGTGTAGCCGACCGCGGTGGCGACGACGCCGGGCACCTGACGGAAGTTGTCCTCGACGCCCCAGAAGCATCCGCCGGCGAACGCGGCGAGCTCGTTGCCGGGCTTGGCCTCGAGCGGCGTACCCGCGCCGACCTTGCCCGGATCATTACCCACGTGGCGACGTGCGGCGGTGGTGGTGCTCGCGCCCGAGGCGGCGTTGTCGGGCTTGGCCTCGGAGCTCGTGCCGACCGAGCGACACGCAGCAAGGGAGAGCACGAGCAGCGCGGGGCCGACGAGCAGGCGAGCGTTCATGACTCACGATACGCCCGAACGGGGCTCCGGGTTTCGCGCACCTGGTGTGAAACCCGCGCGACGCGGCAATCGTGAACGATCGTTCGCGCCGCAGCCGGGAGGCCGCCGCAGAGCTCCACGATTCTACGAAGGAAAAGTGGTTGAACCACTTTGGACCTCGCCTTGCAGGGCGCGGCGCATGATCGTGTCACGCGTGGCTCACCGCTGCTCGCTCGCTGCGCTCGTCCTGACGGCCGCCATCGCCACCAGCGCGCGCGCACACGCCGACGAGCCCGCGACGCCGACCTCTCCGCCCGCGGCAGCCCCGGCGGCCGCGCCCTTGCCGCGTGGATTCGAGCGCGAGGAGGAGACGAGCTGGTACGGATGGCAGACGCTGATCGCCGACGGGACTTCGCTGCTGGTCCTTCCGATCGTGGCCGGCGTCACGCAGTCCCCGACGCTCGGCGCTGTCGCCGTCGGCGGATACTTCCTCGCGCCGCCCTTCATCCACGGCGCGCACGGGCGCTGGGGCATCTTCGCCGCGAGCCTCGGGCTCCGCGTCGGCATGCCGGTGGTCGGCGGCCTTCTCGGCGCAGCGGCCCAGGGCGACTGCCGCGGTGACCTTTGCATTCCCGTCGGCGCAGCGATCGGTGTCGCGATCGGCGTGCTCGGCGCCGTGGCACTCGACGCGGCGCTCCTCTCCTACGAGCCGGAGGAGCACGACCCCCGCTACCGCGGGCAGCCCACCAAGCCGAGCCAGACTGCGTGGTCACCGACGATCGCGCCGCGCAAGGAAGGCGGCTTCACTCTCGGTCTCGGCGCGACGTTCTGAGATGACATCCGAGGAGGCCGCGATCCCAAACGGCCGGGTCAGGTCGTCTTCGCGTGCTGCCTGGGACCGTGCTATCTCCCCGCGCGATGACGGAGCTCGCCCTCACGCCCGAAGCGCTCGAGGCGCTGAAGAAGAAGCACCTCGCCTTCCTCGAGACGCGCCTGGGCTCCGAGGCCGCGCGCGAGGACTGGACCCGCTCCTTCCGTGAGGGCTACGCCTGGGCTCTCACGCTGCGCGTGCGTGACGTGCTCGATCCGGTCGCGCTCACCGACGGCGTCGCGAAGGCGCTCACAGCCGACAGCGTGAAGGCGCTCTTCGCTCCCGCGTCGCGTGACATCCATCGCCGCGTCCTCGCCGCGATGAAGAAGGACGACTCGCGCCTCGGTGACTACGTTCCCGCGCAAGCCCGCCTCGCCATCGACGAGCTGCTCGAGCGCTCCGACCTCGTGCCCGAGCGCCTCGTGCGCAACATCTTCGATCAGGAGGCGATCGAAGAGGCCATCCGCGACACGCTCTACGACGGGCTCAAGGAGTTCAACGAGGGCGTGAACCCGTTCTTCGCCGACTGGGGCCTCCCCGCCATCCTCAAGCGCATGCCGATCGGCGGCGGCACGATCCTGAAGAGCATGGGCGCGATGCGCGGCGAGTTCGACAAGCGGCTCGACCCGGAGATCCGCAAGTTCCTCCTCACGTTCTCGCGCAAGGCCAAGGTCAAGCTCGCGGACTTCTTCATCACGAAGGGCGGCGACCCGAAGTCGATCGAGCTGCGGAAGAACGTGGTCTCGTTCCTCTACTCACAGTCGCTGAAGGAGCTGCTCCGTGGCGTCGACGACGCGGCCTCGAGGAAATCCGAGATCGCCGCCGAGCACATCGCCCTCGAGACACTGCGGCGCGACGTGCCGCGCGAGCGCCTTCGCGAAGGCATCGAGGCGTTCCTGAAGGAGCACGGCGAGGGCACGTTCGGCGAGTGGCTGAAGGAGGCGGGCGCGTCGTCCGAGCCCGATCTCGACGCGTGGGCGAACCTCCTCTGGCCCCACGTGAAGCGCGGGCTCGAGAGCCCCGTGGCGCGTGCCTTCTTCGCGAAGCTCACGAGCGAGTTCTACGACGGCGTCGCGAACGGAAGCATCTGATGGCGATCACCGCGACGATGCACCACATCGAGATCGCGCTCTCGGACGTCGATCGCGGCGTCTACGAGTCGCTCGACCTCCGCGTCGCGCAGCATCCCTCCGAGTCGATGCGCTACATGCTCACGCGCACGCTCGCCTACTGCCTCTCGTACGAGGAGGGCATCGCGTTCAGCAAGGGCGGCCTCTCGGACGCGAGCGAGGCACCGATCACCATCAAGGATCCAACGGGCGTCCTGCTCGCGTGGATCGACGTCGGCGTGCCCTCCGCCGAGCGCCTGCACAAGGCCTCGAAGGCCGCGCGGCGCGTCGCGATCTTCACGCACGCCGAGATGAACCAGCTCCGCAAGGAGGCCGCCACCAAGGCGATCCACAAGATGGACGCCATCGAGGTGTGGCGCTTCGAGCCGAAGTTCATCGACGCCATCGTCGAGAGGATGGAGCGCAACACGAAGCTCGAGCTCACCCGGAACGACGGCCAGCTCTACGTGGCGATCGCCGGCGAGACCATCGAGGCGACGCTCGCGGTCGCGTCCCTCGTCGCGCCACCGTCATGATCGGCATCCAGGAGCTCGGCAAGTCGTACGGCGCGCGCGCGCTCTTCGAGCATGTGTCGCTCAAGCTCGTGCGCGGCTCGCGGTATGGCCTCGTCGGAGCAAACGGCTCCGGCAAGACGACCTTCCTCGAGATCGTCTCGGGTGACGAGCCCGCGTCCGAGGGCACGGTCGCGATCGACAAGGGCGCGCGCATCGGCGTCTTGCGCCAGGATCGCTTCATGCGCGACGAGGACATGATCCTCGAGGTCGCGATGGCCGGCGACGAGGTCGTCATGGGCGCCCTCGCGGAGCAGCGCGCGCTCGTCGCCAAGGGCGCAAGTGATCCGGCCGACGCCGCGCGCCTCGTCGAGCTCGAAGATCGCATCGGCGCGCACGACGGCTACACGCTCGAGGCACGCGCGAGCGCAGTGCTCGAGGGCCTAGGCATCCCGGTCCCGTCGCATCGTCAGCCGCTCGCGACGCTCTCCGGCGGCTTCAAGCTGCGCGTGCTCCTCGCGCAGGTGCTCCTCGGAGGACCGGACGTCCTCCTCCTCGACGAGCCCACGAACCACCTCGACATCCTCTCGATCCGCTGGCTCGAGAAGTTCCTCGCCGCGTACCAAGGCTGCGCGCTCGTCATCTCCCACGACCAGCGCTTCCTCGACAACGTGGCGACGCACATCCTCGACGTCGACTACGGCGGCATCACCCTCTACACCGGCAACTACACGACGTTCAACCGTGACAAGGCGGCGATCCGCGAGCGCAAGGAGGCGGAGATCGCCCGCGCCGAGGCGACGATCGCTGAAAAGAAGGCGTGGGTCGCGCGCTTCGGCGCCTCCGCCACCAAGGCCCGGCAGGCCCAGAGCCGCCTCAAGCAGATCGAGAAAATCGAGGTCGAGGAGCTCGAGGCCACCTCGCGCCGCACGCCGCAGTTCCTGTTCACGCCGGAGCGGAAGAGCGGTCGTGACGTGCTGGAGATCGCGAACGCGTCGAAGGCATACGGCGACAAGAAGGTGCTCGTCGACGTCTCGCTGATGGTGCGCCGCGGCGAGCGCGTCGCCATCCTGGGACCGAACGGCCTCGGCAAGTCTACGCTCCTCAAGATCGCGACCGGCAACCTCGAGGCCGATGCGGGCACAGTGAAGTGGGGCCACGAGACGCGCGTCGGCTACTTCGCGCAGGACCACCACGAGGCGCTCGTCGATCCGGACGCCACGCCGATCGACGTCATCTGGAACGCGGTGCCCCGCGCCGAGACTGCCTTCGTGCGCGGCGCACTCGGGCGCGTCCTCTTCTCCGGCGACGACGTGATGAAGAAGGTCGGCGCGCTCTCGGGCGGAGAGGCGGCGCGGCTCGTGTTCTGTCGCATCATGGTGGAGAAGCCCAACGTGCTCGTGCTCGACGAGCCGACCAACCACCTCGACATGGAGTCGATCGACGCGCTCATCGAGGCGCTGAAGAGGTTCGAGGAGGAAGGCACGCTCCTCTTCGTGTCCCACGATCGCGCCTTCGTATCGGCGCTCGCGACGCGCATCCTCGAGGTGACGCCCAACGGCTTTCGCGATTTCCCCGGGACGTACGAGGAGTACCTCGAGCGCTGCGGCGACGACCACCTCGACGCCGACACCGTGGTGTTGAAGGCGAAGAAGGACAAGGTCGCGAACGCCGACCCCACCGCGGCGAAGACCGAGACCGCCCTCTCCTGGGAAGAGCAGAAGAAGCGCGCGAACCGGTTGAAGCAGCTGCCCACGAAGCGCGACGAGGTGCTCCTTGCCATCGATACCGCCGAGGCACGCAAGGCGGCGATCCAGGCCAAGTGGTGCGAGGCAGGCTTCTACGAGAAGACCCCGAAGGACGAGGTCGCAAAGCTCGAGGACGAGGAGAAGGTGCTCGGCCCGAAGATCGACGCGCTCCTCGCCGAGTGGGAAGCGCTCGAAGAAGAGCTCGCCGCCGGTACCGCCTCCGGCACGTAGAGACCTTCAGGGCGCTACGCGGGCCAGCGCGCCGGCCGTGTGCGCGCGGATGAACGTCCCCGCCTCATCGATCGCGCGGCCGCCCTCCGGAGTCATCGCGCGCAGGAGATGCCAGACATGCACCATGTCGGGGTACTCCGAGAACGTCAGCTCGTTGCCTGCTTCCTTCGCGCGCGTCGCGAACGCCCGGATTTGATCGACGAGCGTCTCCAGCGAGCCGGCCTGGACGAGCAGCGGCGGCAATCCCGACAGATTCGCGAAAAGCGGAGAGACCTCCGGGCTCGCGGCGTCCCTGCCCGCCAGGTAGTGCCGCGCCGCGAGCAGACAGTGCTCCTTGCCCACGAAGTCGAAACGGGCGTTTCCCTCGAAGCTCTCGCCCGAGCAGCCCAGGTCGACCCACGGACTGATCGCCACCCCCGCACCCGGGAGCGGCAGCCCCGCGTCACGGATCGCCAGGAGCGTGCTGAGCACGAGCGTCCCCCCGGCGGAGTCGCCTGCGAGGGCGATCGCCTGCGGCTCGATCCCCTGCCCGAGCAGGTAGCGATACGCCTTCACGGCATCCGTCACCGCCGCGGGGGCCGGATGCTCCGGGGCGAGGCGATACTCGAGCGCGAGCGTCTTTGCGCGCGCCGCGCGGGCCAGCGCGCCGATCATCTCACCATGCGTGCGGAGCGACCCGAACACGAACCCGCCGCCATGGAAGTAGAGCAGGACCGACGCTCCGGCATCCGGCGGCTCGAGCCACGCGGCGTAGAGTGGACCGTCGGCGCCCGGATCCAGGTTCACCAGGCGTGGCGTCAGGCCGTCCGTGCGCAGCGGGCTCATCGCCTCGCCGACGTTGCGCCACCGGACCATTCCGATCCGCGGCATGATCGACCACGAGCCACGCGTCGCGGCGACGACGATCTCCAGCTTGAATGGCCAGCGCGGGTGCACGGAGCGCCCCAAGAGCCGGCACAGCATCGAACGACACAGTGCGCCCAGCGCGGCGCCGACCACCCGAACGGAGTCGGCCCAGCGCGCGGTCGGTCTCGGCAGAGCAAGCACGGGCACGGCCTCGGGCACCGGTTCGATCGCGCGTGAGCTCGCGGATTGCGTCGTGTCACTCCGTCGAGCGCTGTCGGCAGACCCATCCGTCATGGCTTCGCCTTTACGGCGCGCCTCCGCCGCTTGGCAGGCAGAACGCCACCCACGTGCTGCTTCACCATGCGACGGAACAGCACCAGCGGAGCCGCGACCTGCCCCTGGGCCCATCCGATGAGGGCCATGTAGTAGAATGAGAAGACCGCCGCCGCGAAGACGGTCACGTCGGTGTCGCTCGCGATCTCGCCTCCGCTCCTCGCCGCCTCCATGACCCGCACGAGCCGTCCGTGGACTCGCACGGCCTGGTCAGCGAAGCGCTCCCTCCAGGGGGAGTCGGCGAAGAGCGAGCTCTCGAGGAGTGTTCGCGAGAGCCGCGGGCGACGACCGTAGTATGCGTAGGCCGGCTGCATGATCGCCGTCATGCGGTCTGCGAGGGAGCCTCGAGCACCGGCGGCGAGACAGCGCGTGATCGCGAGCTCGAGATCGTCGTAGAGCGCCGCGTGGAGCAGGCCCTTCTTGTCGGTGAAGTGCAGCGCCACGGTCCCCGTCGCGACCGCCGCCTCCTCGGCGATGCTGCGGAAGCTCGACGCCTCGAAGCCGTCGCGCTCGAAATGGGTGCGAGCCACCTCCAGAATCCGAGCCCGCGTCTCTGCCTTCTGGGCCTCACGCCCCTTTGGGGCATATTTTTTCGAGGTGAACGTGTTCACTGAATCCGATTGGTAGATCCGGCCAGGGCGCCTGTCAAGGCGCGCTCACCGCGCATCGACGCGCGAGGACGAGGGTGCGTCGACCGAGCGACAGATCGCGAGCGTGTCACCCACGACCGCCCGGTCTTCCTCTGAGACCAAGACGCGTTCGGACCGTCGGGGCTCCCGCTACGAGCGCTTGCGCCGCCTGAGCGCGCCGAGCACGATCGCGACGCCGAGCAGGTGGAGGCCGCCCTTGCTCTGGGTCGGTGACGAGACACTGCAGCCAGCTGAGGCTTGCGGCTCCGCCGCCGAGCGGGCGCTCTTTCCGCTCTTCGTGGGGGCCGACGGGTCGCCTTCGCGGTCGCTCTCGGTCGGGGCCTCACCCGGATCGCCTGGCGCGGGCAACGTGTCGGCCACCGGCGGGGCCTTCGTCGTCGACGGCGGAGCGGACGACGGAGCGGACGACGGCGGCGGCGAGACAGGAACGCACTCCTGCGTCGCGCTGCACTTCTCTCCAGCCTTGCAGCCGAGGCCGGCCACGCCGTCGCACTTTACCTCGCGTCCGCACTCGTCGATCACGGGTCCGCACTGCACGCCGTCGGCCGCCGCTTCGCTGCAGACCTGAGACGCGCTTCGGCTCACGCAGGTCGTCGGACCGGTGGGCGTCGATCCCGGCGTGGTCGGCCCGGGCGTCGTCCCCGGGTCGGCGTCGCCGGTGCCCGCGGGCTCGGTGTCGTCCCCTGTCGGCGCGGTCGTGGTGCCACCGGTTGCTCCGCCCGTATCGGCAGCGAGCTTCTTCGCGCGGATCGGCTCGAACCCCTGGCTCTTGAGCGACGCGACGGACTTGACTCGGTACTGCATGTCGCTCGCGGTGCTCGCCTGCTCGAGGACGCAGACGCTGCTCTTGCCAGGCTCCCATCCGACGAAGAGCATCACGTGCCCCTGACGGAGGAGCGCGTCCGCCGGAAGGAGCTGGTCCCAGCCACTGAGCTTCGACGCATGCGTGCTGGTCGAGACGAGCGCGCTGGTGGTCGTCGACGTCCCCAGCTCCCAGCACATCGACACGAAGCCGGAGCAATCCGTGCGGTAGCCGGCGTGCGACTTCGACTGGCTATACGGCACGTTCGCGTCGAGCCATCCGAAACCGCGCTCGATCGCCTGGGCGCGCAGCGCGGAGGTCCCGGAGAGGATCTCGTCGCGCGACGCCGAGCACGCTCCCGACGTCACCGCCGCGGACGCACCTCCGGTCTCCTCTTCTTGCGCGGACGAGCACGCCGCCGACGTGAGGAGGAGGAGAGGGAGGAGGGCGAGGACGCGACGAGAGACTTCCACGAAGGCTTCCACCAGCACGTATTGGGCCACTCCTTCCGACGCACGGTGGTCGACCCCAACGTCATTTTCGTCGGTTACCCCCCGGTGAACGAGTCGATCACCGTGGATCGACCCGCGCCGCGCCTGGAGCGCGATCAGCCCTTCGAGTTCTCCGGCCGTCTCACGCCCGACGAGCTGACCGTCTATTTCTCGCGCTGGGCCGACGTAGAATCGCGATCACCCCGGCTGTTGAAGGACGCGCAGGAAGCCCTCGCCGTACTGCTCGGCACGCGCCGGCCCCATGCCATGGAGCATGAGGAGCTGATCGGTCGTCTTCGGTAGCACCTGCGCCATCTCGACCAGCGTGCGATCGAGCGCGACGACGTACGCCGGCACGCCCTTCGACTTCGCAACTTCCGCACGATGCGCGCGCAAGCGCTCGAAGATCGGCTGCGCCGACGGATCGAGCACGGGCGCCTCGCGCGCGCTCGACGAGCGCGCTCGGCTCCGGCCGCCACGCGCGTCGGTACGCACCTCGACGGGGAGCAGGATCTTCGGGGGCACCGCGCCCTTCATCACCTCGGCGCCTGCTCGCGTGAGGTACGGCACGGGGTGCTCGTTCGTCGTGAGGTCGATCCACCCCGCCGCGAGGAGTGAACGGAGGAGCGAGAGGATCCACTCCGTAGGACGGTCGCTGAGCAAACCGAAGGTCGACAGACTGGTGAAGCCGAACTTGCGCGTCTTCTCGGAGTCGACGCCCTTCAGCATGTCGCTGATCGCCACGAGGCCAGCGCGCTTTTGCGCTCGCGCGACCGCGGAGAGCGCCTTCTTCACGACGAGCGTCGTCTCCGCGCTCACGGTCTCGATGTCCTCGGGAGACGCGCCGTCGAGCGCGACGCAGACGTCGCAGTGGCCGCAGCCGCCGAGGGTCTCCTGCTCGTCGCCGAAATAGCGGAGCACGAAGTCGTGGCGACAGGTGCGCGCATCCAGATAGCGGAGGAGCTCGCGGAACAGGCCCCACGCGCGCGCCGCGAGCACCGGGTCCACCTCGGAGCCCTCGCTCCCCGACTGGACGAGGCGCCTTCGCAGCGCGATGTCCGCACCCGAGCAGAGGAGGAGGCCGTACGCCTGGTCGCCATCACGACCGGCGCGGCCGACCTCCTGGTAGTAGGCCTCGATCGACGACGGCGGCTGCACGTGGATGACGGTGCGGATGTCGGAGCGGTCGATCCCCATGCCGAACGCGTTCGTCGCGACCACGACTCCGAGCTTGCGCGAGGCGAAGCGGTCCGCGACCTTCGAGCGCGCTTCGCCGCTCATGCCCGCGTGGTACGCGGCAGCACTCCAGCCGTGCTTGAAGAGCATGTCCGCGTATTGCTCGGTCGTCTTGCGCGTCGCCGCGTAGATGATTGCGCCGCCTGTCGGCATGCGCGGCGCGCCGAGCGCGGACGTGAGAGCGTCGAGCACCGCCTCCCTCGCCTGCTTCGGCCCGTCGACGTTGCGCGCCGCGAGATGGAGGTTCGGGCGAGCGAAGCCGCGCAGCACCTCCTTGCAAGGCGCGTCGTCCCCACCGAGGCCGAGACGCTCCTTGATCTCGCGGCGCACGTCGGGCGTGGCCGTCGCCGTGCACGCGAGGATGCGCGGCGGGCGCAGGCGTTCGAGGAGCGCCCCGATACGCAGGTAGTCCGGCCTGAAGTCGTGCCCCCACTGCGCGATGCAGTGGGCCTCGTCGATCGCGACGAGCTCGATCTTGCAGCGCGCGAGCATGCGCACGAACACGTCGGAGGCGAGGCGCTCCGGCGCGCAGTAGACGAGCTCGTATTCACCGCGCACCATCTTCTGCTCACGGTCGTCGCGCTCCCCGCGATCGAGGGTCGACGCGAGGTACGTCGCCTTGATGCCGCGCTGAGTCAGTGACCGGACCTGGTCCTCCATGAGGGCGACGAGCGGCGAAATGACGAGGGTCATTCCGTCGAGCACCGCCGCGGGGAGCTGGTAGGTCAGAGATTTTCCGCCGCCGGTCGGCGCCACGACGAGCACCCGGCCGGGCTGCCCGAGGAGCGCGTCGATCGCCTCGCGCTGCCACGGCCGGAAGGCGTCGAGCCCGAACCGGCTCTTGAGCACCTGCTCGATCGGATCGAGGGAGTCCGTCATCGTGCCGCGAGGGAACTCATACCATGAGAGCGCCATTGGTCCGGGCCCCTTCGTCCGCGCACAGCGACCGTTGCGCGAAATCACACGGAGGAGGTGTTCGCGCCGCAGGCGAGGGTGAGGTGACGCTGCAGAAGTCGAGGGTTCGGCCGCGGTCGTGCTACCGAGAGAGGATGGGTTGCGGACGGCGAGCAAGACTCGGTGTGCTGGCGGCGGTCGCCGTGCTCGCGACCTCACTCGCCAGTGCGGCGCCCCCCGAGAGCGTGTCCGCCGAGTCCCGCGCCCAGGTGATGACGGCTCTTCGCGCGCTCGAGCCCGCCTTCACCGGCAAGACGCGGCGCGTCTTCGCGTCGAACCCCGGCTCGATCGAGCTCGCCATCGCGAGCTACGCGCCTCCTCGCCCGCATGCGGTCGACGAGGGCAAGCTCCCCAACGTGCGCCCCGGAGCTCGTTGCCCCGCCGACATGGCCCTCTTCGCGTCGAGGTTCTGCGTCGACAAGTACGAGGGCTCGCTCGTGGAGAAGCTCGCGGACGGCACCACCCGCCCGCACTCGCCCTACCACACGCCGGCGCCCGCGGACGGAACCGTGTATCTTGCACGCAGCGTCGCCGGTGTCGTTCCGCAAGGGTACATCAGCGCCGCGCAGGCAGAGAGCGCGTGCAAGGCGGCGGGCAAGCGCCTCTGCCATCCGGTCGAGTGGCGCGCCGCATGTGGAGGCACCGAGGGCTTCGCCTATCCCTACGGGCCGACGCGCGTGCCCGGCAAGTGCCACGACAGCGGAGCGACGCCGATGCTCACCTACCACGCCGACACGATGAAGCGCGGCTGGGGCACGACCGAGCTGAACGACCCTCGCAACAACCAGCTCGAGGGGTCGCTGGCAAAGACGGGCGCCTCCCCCGACTGTGTCAATGACATCGGCGCGTACGACATGGTCGGCAACCTCCACGAGTGGACGGCCGATCCGAACGGCACGTTCCAGGGAGGCTTCTGGCTCGATACCTCCCAGCACGGCGACGGCTGTGCCTACCGGACGATCGCGCACGCGTTCGACTATCACGACTACTCGACGGGCTTCCGCTGCTGCGCCGACGCGACGCCGTAGCCACAAAGGCAACCGCCGCTCGCGTGCTTGTGAGCGAGCTGCAGGCGCGGTAACTAGCGTCTCCATGAAACGCGCTCTCCTCGGACCCGTCGGCTCTCTGTGTCTCGCCCTCTGCCTGATCGCTGCGGCTCCGGCCTGCGGCGGCGATCCGCCCGAGGTGAAGGCGCCTCCCCCGGCGCCCGTCGAGGCGCCGCCCCCCGTCGTCGAGAAGCCGGCCGACCCGCCGAAGCCCGAGCCGACCGCCGAGGAGAAGAAGAAGGCGGAGCAGCTCGAGGCGCTCGCGAAGGATCGCGCCAAGATGGAGCTCGATCACAAGGCCGATGTGGCACGCTGGACGCCCGAGCTCCGCGCCGAGGCGAAGGCGCTCACCGACAAGGCCTTCCCGAACGGCAAGGCGGCGATCTCCGCCGTCATGGCGAGCAAGATCAGGAAGCCCGGCGACGCCGAGCGCGACAAGTTCCGCCACCCCGTCGAGACGCTCGAGTTCTTCGGCCTGAAGCCGACGATGACGGTGCTCGAGTTCGGCCCCGGTGAGGGCTGGTACACCGAGCTCCTCGCGCCGTCGCTCGCGAAGAAGGGCAAGCTCCTCGCCACCAACGGCGACCCGAACGGACCGCCCGACGAGCGCAGCACCTTCTACGCCCAGCGCTTCAAGCTGTTCCTCGACACCTCGCCCGAGGCCTTCGGCAAGGTGGAGACGATCGCGATCGACAACAAGGCGCCGAAGCTTCCCACGGAAGGCACCGTCGACATGGCGATCCTCGCGCGCGAGCTCCACGGCATGGTGCAGCAGAACAAGATGGGCGACTGGCTCGCCGAGATTCACAAGGCGCTCAAGCCGAACGGCGTGCTCGCGGTCGAGCAGCACCGCGCGAAGGCGGACGCGGTTCCCGAGGAGAGCGCGAAGAAGGGCTATCTCCCCGAGAAGTGGGTCATCGAGAGGGTCGAGGCGGCGGGGTTCAAGCTCGCCGGAAAGTCCGAGATCAACGCGAACGCGAAGGACACCAAGGACTACGCGGACGGCGTGTGGACGCTCCCGCCGAGCTTCCGGCTCGGCGACAAGGACCGCGAGAAGTACGCCGCCATCGGCGAGAGCGATCGCATGACGCTCAAGTTCGTGAAGGTGGCGAAGGCGGCGCCCAAGGCCGACAAGCCCGCGACGCCCGCCAAGCCGGCGATGCCCGCGAAGAAGCCCTAGCGATACGGCTGCGCGGCACGTGCACCCGCGAGCGCGATGAGGTGCGCGAGGAGATCGATCCCGTCCGACGACGAGGCGGAGATCGATCCCGCCGTTGCGCCCGGACGCACGCGATCGAGGCCCGGACGCGGCGCGAGCAGCCGCTCGTCGTAGACCGCGTCCGGTGCGCGCTCGCGCAGCAAGCGGATCAGCACGGCGAAGTTCTCGATCTGCGAAGGCCGAAGATCGGCACCGAGCCCGTCGTAGCGCGCGCGTGACTGCGTGAAGAGGAACGGC
>JANXVA010000068.1 GCA_025351875.1 Myxococcales bacterium
TCTCCCGCAATCGGGAGCGGAGAGCGGGCACGGGGAGACGAGAGGCGGCGTGGCGCCGTCGGAGGGGGGCGGGCGCCGTTTGGTGGGGGCCGGTGCTTAGCTTGCTAACTATGTCGAACGTGGCTGTTTCTGCGGCGTTCGAGGATGCTTAGCTTGCTAAGCATCGACCGTGTGCGGAAGCGGTGCGGCGCGCCGTGGCGACACCGAGAGAGCCTCGTGTCTACTCGTCCGGCTCGGTCGACGTGAGCTCGACACGCGCTTCCAGGCCGTCGCGGCCGGCACCGCCGTGCCGAAGCTCGCGGCGCTCGAGGTCCTCATGTTCGTGGGCGACAACATCCAGGATTTTCCCGCGCTCGACCAGACCGCGACCACCGACGCGAAGCTCGCCGACTTCGGCTCGCGCTTCTTCATGATGCCCAACCCGATGTACGGATCCTGGGAGAAGAACGCGCAGAACTGATCAGGCCGCGCCGGCCTCGTCCCCATCACCGAACTTCTTCAGAACGGAACCCTCGATGAACTTCTCCTCGCGCCTCTTTGCTGCTCTCGTCATCACGGCTCTCGCCACCGGCTGCGCAGCGACCACGGGGGCTGACGCCGCCGACGATACGGGCGCGTCCGCCGACGAGCTCTCGAGGGCGAGGTTCACGTCGCTGAAGGCACCGACGAACAAGAAGCTCGGCGCGCTCTACGCGAACGGCGCGAAGTTCGGCAACGCGTACCGCGGCGTCTATCGGTTCAACAAGGCGAACGCCGAGGCGACGGACCCGGACGCTCGGATGAAGCGCGTGAAGGAGGTCATGCACCGCTACATGTGCAGCTTCTTCGACGAGTCGATCGACCTCGGTCACGCGAGCGGTATCTCGGATCTCAAGGCGACGCTCTCCGATGTCGATATGGACAGCAACGCGAGCGACCAGGCCGCGGACGTGGCGTCGTTCTCGAGCAGCCTGTCCACCGTCCTCTCGGACAGCCATCTCGACGTCATGTCAGGGAGCGCGTCGGGCAACAACACGATGGGCGAGATCATGGGCGTCTACGACACGACGCACAACGAAGTGCTCTTCTTCGGCTTCACGAACTGCGGAAGCGACGACTGAGCTCTGCGACGTCCTCGACCTCGCTTTTCGAGGGAAAGCGTTCGCTCGCGCTCAGCGGCAGCAGACGGTGCGTGGTTGATCGAGACCGGTGGCGACGGTCGACGCGGACGTCGGAGCGCAGGTCGCGCCGTTCGTCGCGACGTCGTATCGGAAGTACGTGGCGTTGTTGCCGGCGCTCCCGGTCGCGAGGGGGTTGCATACGCCGTTCGCGACGCGCGAGGCGATCGGGGTGGCGCAAGCCGCGTCGTCGTAGAAGCGCACGGTGGCGATCCCGCAGGTCGCGTTGTTCTGACACGTCGCGCACCCACCGCACGTCAGGCTGGTCGAGACTCCAGTGAGCACCTTGTTCGCGAACGGACCGGACGGGCACGCGACGTCGCCCTCGTGCGCGATGCAAGATCCGCAAGGCCCGATCACGGAGCTCGTTCCGAGGCACACGTCTTCGACACACGCGGACGGAGGAACGCACGCGCGCATCGCCGTCGATGCGAGCTTCGTGTCGTCCTTCACCGGGGTCGCTACGCACGTTCCCCGGACGAGCGCGAAAGCCGCGTAGTTTCCATAGCCAGAGACACCTCCCGGTACCGCGAGCGGTGTGCAGGCCGTGCCTTTGACCGTGAACGTCTGGCCGTTGCCGCTGCACGTGCTCGCCCCGACCACGCTGACGAACGATCCGCTCGCGCACGTCGGCGGATCGTTCCCGGCGATCTGGCAGCCGCACGTGCATGCGCCTGCGCTTGCCGACGGATTCGCAACGACGTCGAGCGTGGTGTAGCCGCCCGGGCACGCAGCGTTGCGGGTGGCCGCGAGCGCAACCGGGCTCCAGCCTGGCGCGAGCGACGTCGCGCACGTGTTGCTCGTCGTCGTGCATGCGCTCGCGTCGGGGACGTCCACGTCGCGAGCGTCGAGCTCGCCGCCTCCATCGACGATGGGCGTGCTCGTGGCGGTCGCTCCGTCGGGACCCCCGGTCTGCTCGGTGCCGACGAGCTCTCCCGTTCCGACCGCAGAGAGACCGCACGCGGTCACGCTTGCAATCGCCGCGAGCGTCAGACCGATGCCCGCGCAGAGTCGCATCGTCAGAGACGATAGCCCGTCTTCGTTCGGAACGACGAACGGAACCTCAGAGCTTGCCGGTGATCGCTTCTGCGCGGAGCTTCCACACGACGCCGATCGCCTCGAGGAAGATCTTCCGGCTCATCTTGGATGCACCCGCGGTGCGATCGACGAACACGATGGGGACCTCGGTGATGCGCATCGCCTTGCGGATGGCGCGGTAGGTCATCTCGATCTGAAACGAGTACCCGTTCGAGTGGACGGTATCGATGTCGATGGCCTCGAGCGCGCGCCGCGTGAAGGCCTTGTAGCCGCTGGTCAGGTCCTTCACGCCGAGCCCGAGGATCGTGCGCGAGTAGAGGGAGCCGCCCTTGGAGATGAAGTGGCGCCCGAGTCCCCAGCCCAGAACGCCGCCGCCGGGGATGTTGCGCGAGCCGATGACGACGTCCGCGCCGTCGTCGAGCGCACGCACGAAGTCGGGGAGGTACTTCACGTCGTGCGAGAGATCGGCATCCATCTCGAAGAAGCGGTCGTACCCGTCGGCGAGACCCTTCTGGAACGCCTGGATGTAGGCCGTCCCAAGGCCGAGCTTGCCGGCGCGATGCATCACGCGGACCTGCTTGTCCTTGGTGGCGATGGCGTCTGCCATGTCCCCCGTCCCGTCGGGCGAGTTGTCGTCGACGATCATCAGATCGGCGCCCGGCATCGCTGAACGCACCGCGTCGACGAAACGCGGCAGGTTGTCCTTCTCGTTGTAAGTCGGGGTGACAATGAGGGTTCTGGGCATGGGACAGGGCCGTAGGAAGCGGGGCTGAAGGGCGGAGGTCGAAAGCAGCTCGACGGGCCCAGCCGCCTTCCCATACCACTTTTCCGACCAGGGTTCGCCGCGCGAGCGACCCCGAATCCGGTTTAGAATCGACCCGTGGCCCTGAAATCCACACGCCCGCCGCCGACTCCCGGTAGCTCTGCGGACTTCGTGACCGACGCTCGCGCCCCCCGGCGACAGAGCTCGCGCGAGGTCGACGTGCGCGTGGTGCAACTCGAGCACAAGCTTGCCCTCATGGAGGAGGAGCTCGGGCGCGAGCGTCGGATCGGCGTCGCGCTCCGCGAGGTGGGGCTCGCCCTCGGGACGACGCTCGATCTCGACCAGCTCCTCGACCTCATCCTCTCGAAGATCGTCGACGCCGTCGAAGCCGACCGCGCCACGCTCTACCTCCTCGACGATCGCAAGAACGAGCTGGTCTCCCGGATCGTCCAGGGCGACGAGGTCCGATCGATTCGCCTCAAGGTCGGGCAGGGCATCGCCGGTCACGTCGCTCACACGAGCAAGGCGCTCCTCGTCAACGATCCCTACGAGGACCCGCGCTTCAATCCCGAATGGGACATGACCTCGGGGTACCGGACGCGGTCGATCCTCGCCGTCCCGATGAAGAACCACATGGGACGCACCATCGGCGTCATCCAGGTCCTCAACAAGAAGTCGGGGCTCTTCAGCGACCACGACGCCGTCATCCTCGCCGCCCTCGCCACCCAGGCCGCGATCTCGATCGACAACTCGCGCCTCTTTCTCTCGGTGACACAGAAGAATACCGAGCTCCTCGAGATCAAGGAGCAGCTCGAGCATCGCGTTCGCGACCTCAAGCTCCTGTTCGACCTCGAGTCCGCGATGGGCCGCGCGACGTCGCTCGAGGAGCTCTTCACGGGCGTGCTCAGCGAGGCGCTCCGCACGAGCGACGCCGTCGCTGGTGCCTTCGCTCTCCGCGACGGAGGCACCGAGATCGCGCACCTCTACCTGATGCGCCACGGCAACCCCGAGCTCGTTCGCACGAAGGTCCGCGCCACGGCGGGCTTCACCGGCGCGGCGATGGCCGAGGGCGACGTCATCTTCACCAACGATGCCGGGCATCACGCGAGCAACGACCCCGCGCTCGACGAGATCCTCGGTGAGCCCTGCCGCGCCTGCATCTGCGTCCCCCTCGAGGGCGAGGACGGCGAGGCGATGGGCGCGATCGCCCTCTACAACAAGGGCGGGATGAAGAACGAGCGCGACTTCGACGAGGACGACCGCGCGCTCCTCCTCCTCATCGCGGCCAACGCTTCCACCGCGATCCAGCTGCAGATGTCGCGCGAATCGCGCGAGCGCGAGGAGCGCCTGACCACGATCGGTCGCCTCCTCTCCGGCGTCATCCACGACCTGAAGACGCCCCTCACGGTCATCAGCGGCTACGTGCAGCTCATGCAGCACGCCGACAAGCGCCCCGTGCGCGAGGAGTACGCCGAGCTCGCACTGAAGCAGTTCGAGCACATCGGCGCGATGCAGCGCGACGTCCTCGAGTTCGCGCGCGGCGAGAAGAACGTCCTCATCCGCAAGGTGTACCTCGCCAACTTCTTCGGCGACGTGAAGGAGCAGCTCACGATGCAGCTGGCGCGCATGGGCGTCGAGCTCGTCATCGAGCTCGCCGATAAGGGTGTCGCGCGCTTCGACGAGGGCAAGATCCTCCGCGTCATCCACAACCTCGCGCGCAACGCTGCCGAGGCCATGGCGGACAAGGGCGGCAAGCTCACGATCAAGGTGAGCCGCGAGAAGGACAAGGCCCACCCCGGCGACGAGACGCTGGTAGTCACCGTCTCCGACACCGGACCCGGCATCCCGAAGGAGATCGAGCACCGACTCTTCCAGTCCTTCGTGACCAGCGGCAAGAAGGGCGGAACCGGCCTCGGTCTCGCCATCACCAAGCGCATCGCCGAGGAGCACGGCGGGACCATCAGCGTGCACTCCTCGAGCCGGGGCGCGACCTTCAAGATGCGCCTGCCGCAGCCCCACCTCGAGAGTACATGATCTCGCGTCGTGTGCAATCTGCATGCATCGCGCTGGCGATGCTGGCGGTTCCGCTGGTCTTCACCTCGCACGGGGCTGCGCAGTCGCGGAGGCCTCCGCCGCCCCAGCGCCCGCTCGAGCCGGGGGTCCCGCAGGTCGAGCCGTTGCCGTTCGGGGAGGATTCGCTACCGCCGTGGGTCGACGTCGGTGACGTGCCGGTTCCTGCCTGGGCGCGCTCGGTCGCGCCGAACAAGATGGACGCCGCGTTCTACGCCGAGCCGGGCAAGCTCGACACGCGCCGCGGCAGTGCGCAGCTCGGCGCGAGGCTGCCGCTCTTTGGAACGAAGCGCGGTGGCGGCTGTCAGGGTCGATGGCTCGAGGTCGGCCCCTTCGCGTGGATCTGCTCCGACGTGGCCGAGTACTCCGGCGACGATCCCTCCTCGCCGCAGCTCGGCTCGCGCCCTTGGCTCATCGACGGCGCGGACGTGATCCGCCCGCGGCGTCCCGGGGTGAGCCGGCTCCCGCCGCTCGAACCGAGCTCGCCTACGGACGACGGCCTTCCGTATCGCTATTTCTTCGCCGGAGCGAACGGCGCATACGGGTACTCGAACCTCGAGAACGCGCTCGACGGCTCGCCCGACCAGGAGCTCGAGCAGGGCTTCGCGGTGGCGATCGTCGAGGAGAGGCGCGCTCACAACGAGGCGTGGGGCCGAACCAAGAAGAACCGCTGGGTCGCGATGCGCGAGCTCGTGCCGGCGCGTTCGTTTCTCTTCCACGGCGAGCTCGTCGCGGACGGAAAGCTCGACGTCGCCTGGGTGACCGTCGAGAAGGCGAGCATGTTCACGTCCGAGAAGGCCGACAGGGCCATCGGCACGCACGTGCGCTTCGAGAAGGTGCACATCCGCGAGGAGAAGGGCGCCGGCGACAAGCTCATGGTGCGCGTTGAGGAGTCCTCCGGATGGATGCGCGCACGCGACCTCTCGCGCGCCCGGCTCGCGCCACCGCCGGCCGAAGCAGGCGGCGAGACCGCCACCGAGCGCTGGATCGACGTCGACCTCAACCAGCAGACGATCGTCGCCTACGAGGGGACGAAGCCGGTCTTCGCGTCCATCGTCTCGACCGGGAAGGGACCGCCGAAGTCGGACTTCGCGACTCCGGTCGGAGTGCACCGGATCTGGGTGAAGATCTTCACGACGAAGATGGACAACCTCGAGAAGGAGGATGTCGAGAAGCATTACGCGCTCGAGGACGTCCCCTGGGTGCAGTTCTTCGACAAGGCCGTCGCGCTGCACGGCGCGTTCTGGCATCACGACTTCGGGCACATCCACAGCCACGGCTGCGTGAACCTCGCGCCGCTCGATGCACGCTGGCTCTACGCCTTCACATCGCCTCACTTGCCGCTCGGCTGGAGCGCAGTCTTCCCGACGAAGAGCGAGCTCGGCACCGTCGTTCGCGTCCGCTGACGGCTCGGGATCAGAGGCCGCAGGCGTCGGCGACGGAGGCTGGAGAGGCGGCGAGGTCGGCGATCTCCTTCGCCAGCAGGACACGACTCCAGAGGACGACCTCGTCGAAGACACTTCGCGGCAGCGAGGTCTCGCTCCCGACGCGCAGGAAGTTGACCGGCGAGTCGTTCGGCGACCACGGCACCGTGGTCGAGACCGGAGCGGCTCCGTTGACGGCGAATTGGAGCGTCGGTGACGCCGAGCTCCAGGTGCCGACGAGGTGGTTCCACCCTCCGTTGTTCCAGTTCGGCACGGCGCCCGACGGATAGCCGACCTCCGTGAGCCCGCCGTTGACCATGTCGACCGTGACCCCCGTGAGGGCGCTGGTGCACTCGATCACGGGGCCCGCGTTGGCCGCGGTCGCCGCATGCGTCGACTTGGGCTTGAAGAGGACGCTCGGCGTTCCCGCGCCGCACGGCGGCTGCCACAGGGGCTTCACCCACATGGCGAGGCTGCGGCCCGCGAGCGAGTACGTCGTCACGCCGAGGTACGTGGACGCATAGTACACGGCGGTTCCGCTGCTGCCCGTCAGGTCCGCGCCTTGACCGAACTTGCCGGGCACGAACGCGACGGCCGGCGGCAGATCCGGCGGTTGGCCCGACCGCGCGTCGAGCGTGCCATCGAAGGGCAGATAGAGCTCGATGCCGCTGCAGAACGTCGGCCTCTTCGATGCGTCATTCCCGCCGTCTGCGGGAGCGGGAGCGTGAGCGTCGGGCGTGACGGCTGAGTCGTCGACGGGCAGACTCGCGTCGGGAAGGATCGTGCGCTCCGGCACTCCTGCTTCGCAGTCGCTCAGGCACTCGGCGGTGTCGAGGTCGCCGGCGCCCGTGAGCAAATTGCAGGCGAGGAGCGTCACCGCGGCCGCGCTCCCCAACGCAATCGCACTCTGACACCTCACCCCGTCATTGTTCGTCGATTCGACGCCCGCCGCCACACGGAAGCATCGCGCGACTCGATTTCAGGGAAGGTGGAGCGCGACGAACTCGCGGACCTCGCGCTCGACGCGCTCGCTCCGGACCAGGAGCGCGAAGTGTCCGGCGTCGATCTCGACGTAGCGCGCGCTGTGGCGCTCCGCATAGGCG
>JANXVA010000141.1 GCA_025351875.1 Myxococcales bacterium
GAAGAACCTTTCGTCGTTCGGCCAGGGTTTCTGCTTACCTCTAACTCTAGCTTGCGCGCTCGTGCGCATCCTCGTTAGCATGCGCCGCGCTCCGGAGCCCTGGGTGGGAAACGGGAGCGGAGTTGGCGACTCGGGGTCAGCGGTCGCCACAGCTCGCAATTCGGTCCGGCTCACTCGGAGGAGGCATCACCTATGAAGCTTTTCAATTCGCTCTCTTTGCTTGCCGTCGGTATCGGCGCCTGCGGACTCATCGGCATGACTGCGCAGGGCTGCGGGAGCTCCGACAGCGGCAGCAGCTCGAGCGGTGGCACCACCGCGGCAGGCAAGACGCCCCCGCCGGTTCCGGCCGGCGCCACGGCGACGACCGACACGTCGAAGAAGACGTTCGCGGTCAACCAGCTCTTCCTCGGTGAGACGAACCGCAGCAATGCGCCGACCAAGGATGCGTGGAAGGACTACGGCTACAACATCGACGGCCTCGCCACGACGAAGGAGTCGAAGGACGTCTGCACCCGCCAGGGCGGCGCGGACTCCGCGAAGCAGGAAGACGGAAACGGCGGCATCGACAACGCGTTCGGTCGCACCGTCCTCGGCTTCATCCTCGGCCTCGTCCCGACCCCGTCGAAGACGCTGAACGACTCGATCCAGGGCGGCAGCTTCTCGCTGCTCTTCGAGGTCCAGGGCCTCACGGACGACCCGAAGCAGACGAACACCGGCCTCAGCGGCCGCCTCCTGGTCGGCGGCGCGTTCGGCGAGGGCAAGAAGCCCACCTTCTCGCCCGCCGACGACTGGCCGTACCGCAAGGAGCCGATCATCCCGATCAACGGGGCGTACATCAACAACGGCACCTTCGTGAACGGCTCGGGCGGCGCGACCGTGGAGCTTGCGCTCTTCATTCAGGGCGTCCAGCTCTCGCTCTCCATCAACCGCGCAGCGATCACGTTCGATCACACGGCGGCGAACGAGATCACGAACGGCACGATCTCCGGCGTCATCGGCACCGAGGCGCTCGTCTCGGGCATCGAGAAGGTCGCGGGGCGCATCAGCACACAGCTCTGCGGCGGCTCGACGCTCGACACGATCAAGCAGACGATCCGTCAGGCGAGCGACATCCTGCAGGACGGCACGAACGCCGCGGGCAAGAACTGCGACGCCATCTCGATCGGGATCGGCTTCACCGGCAAGCGGATCGGCGACCTCAAGACCGTCGCGACGGACGCGGTCCCCCCGCCCGACCCCTGCGCGGCAGGCGACGGCGGCACCGACGGCGGACAGTGACCTGACCTAGTCGCGACGACGAGGCGAGCCGCGAAAGCAGCTCGCCTCGTTGCGTTTAACGCTTCGCGGCCGCGACCGCGTGCTTCGCGAGGTGGAGGGCGAAGGCGTAGATGCTGATCTGCGGCGGGCCGCCGAGGCTCGTCGGGAAGAGCGACCCGTCGAGCGCGAAGAGGCCCTTCACTTGATGGTGCTCCCCCGTCGAGTCGACGACGCTCACGCGAGGGTCCTTGCCCATCGCGAGGGTCCCCATCGGGTGAACGGCAGAGAGGGGCACGGAGAACGGGCGGACGAACGACGTGTCGAGCGCATCGAGCTCGCGTGCGTTGGTGACGCGCACCGGGGGCACGGCGGGGATGGTCACCTCGCGCGCGCCCGCGGCAAGCAGGATGCGCGCGCACGCTACGAGACCCTTCGCGAGCTGGACGCGATCGCGCTCGGTCATCCGGTAGCGAATGACCGGCTCGCCGTCGCCGTCCACGTCGACCTCCCCCGACGTCTCGTCGTGGACCATCGCGGTGAGGACCGCGAGGTGGCCGTAGGCGCGCATCGAGCGCATGTGGGCCGCGCCGAAGCCGGGAAGCGTCGCCGCCGTGCCGATGGGGTGCGCGAAGGCCGGGACGATCCACACGCGGCGGTCGCTGCCCTCCTCGTACGAGAGCATCTCGGTGCACTCGTACGACTGCGGGATGCCGCGATGCGCGAGGATGGACTCGTCGAAGCGTCCTGCCACGACGCCACCAGGGTGCATGCGAAGGCCACGACCGAGGCGCGCGTGAGGATCGGGCAGGCCGCTGCGCCGTGCGAGCGCGGCGGAGCCGACGGCGCTGCCCGCGAGCACGACCACCTTCGCACGGACGCGCACGCGTGCGACAGGACGCTTGCCCGAGCCGACGCCGTCGTGGGCGACCCCCTCGACGCCGACAGCGGCGCCTCGTTCGACGAGGATCCGGCGCACGTCGACGTCGGAGTAAAGGTTCGCGCCGGCGGCGAGCGCCTGAGGGACCACGACCTTGAGCGCGTTCTGCTTGGCGTCGTAGGCGCAGCCGAGCTCGCAGAAGCCGCTCTTCTGGCACCCGATGCGGTTGTGGCGGAGGACAGCGCCCTTCCATCCGAGCGCGAGGGCGCCGCGACGGAGCGCATCGTTGTTCGGGTTGATGTCGTCCGAGGCGATCTCGGAGACCGAGAGATCCTTCTCGATGCTCGTGAACGACGCCTCGAGGTCGGCCGCGCTCGCGCCCTCGACGCCGTACCTCCGCGCCCAGAGATCGAGGATGGCGTCGGGAGTGCGTTTGCAGAGGTTCGTGTTGTGGACGGTGCTGCCTCCCACGCCACGCCCGCCGAGCACGCGGATGCCGAGGTCCTCGGTGGTTCGTCCACCGCCGTCCTGGTAGAGGACCGGAAACATGTGGTCCTCTCGCTGATCGAAGTCGGCGGGGCGAAGGTAGCCGCCCTCCTCGAGCGCGACGACCTTCAGGCCCGCGCGCGCGAGCTCCCGCATCGCGATCGAGCCGCCCGCGCCCGTTCCGACGACGACAGCGTCGACGTCGAGCACGACATCGGCGCGGAGATCACGCCCTCGCACGACCGTCAAGGTCGTGCCTCGACGCGCGGTCCGTCGTATCCGAGGATCCGCCAGGTGCGAGGGTCACGGTAGTAGCCCATGAAGAGCAAGGCCTTCAGGCCCTCGAAGCCGCCTCGAAGCAGATCGCTCGAGCTCGACTCGAGCGACCCGAGGACCTTGTCCTGATCGGCAGCCTCGAGGTGTGTGAAGCGCGAGCTCATGGCGAGTCCCGCGGGGGCGAGCTGCTCGATGACGCCGAGGAAACGTCCGAGATCGCGCCGCATCCGCGCCGCCATGTTCGCGACGTAGCCGTCGACGAAGCCCGCGACGTCGGCCTCGTCGGGCGTGACGACGCCGGGCTCGTCCCCAGCGCAGACGCGACGCGCCAGGTGCTGCACGACGACGTACTGCCAGGCCTCGAGGCCGACCAGCTTTCCGCGGACGTCTTGCGGCACCTCGTAGCCGCGCGAGCGGACGAGCGCGACGAGCGAGCCGGTGGCACCGAGGACGCCGAACGCGATCGCCGCTTTCAGGACCTTGCGTCTCGGAAGCCGAGGAAGCCGAGGGAGCTTCACCCCTTCGAGCGTAGTCGCGCGGGCCCGCGAGTGGAAACGAAGTCTCTCCGACGCCGGCCTGCAAAAACCAGGGCGGGCGAGCGGGTTTGCGCGCCTCGCGAGCGACGTGCTCTATGCTGGAGCTCGATGCGCGCTCCGCCCCTCCTCCTCGGCGTCATCGCCCTGCTCTCGGGCGCGGCCCTCGTCCCTGCGTGCACCTACGACTTCACGCTCGGCCCGAGCACTGCCACGACGCCGAGCGACGGAGGCAGCGACTCGTCGTCGTCCTCGTCGGGCGGCGCGGGCTCGTGCAGCGGGAGCACATGCGCGTGCCCGAGCGGTGGCAAGTGCGACCTCAAGTGTGGGCTCACGGGGGGCTCCCCGTGCACGACCGACTGCGCGGCAGGCAGCGACTGCTCGCTGAGCTGCTTCAGCGGCAACTGCACGACCAACTGCACGGCCACCGCGAGGTGCTCGGTCAACTGCCTCGGCGGCAATTGCCACACGGCCTGCCCCGCCGGCGCGACGTGCACCGTCGACTGTACGGGCGGCCACTGCGACACGACCTGCGACCAGGGCTCGAGCTGCACGGTCACCTGTACTGGCGGCGACTGCAGCTGCACTGGACCGGGGTGCAAGTGAAGCGCGCCGCATCGATCGCGCTCGCCGGGCTCCTCATCGCCAGCACGGCGTACGCGCAGAACGACAAGGCCCTCGCGAAGGAGGCCTACGACCGCGGGACGCAAGCGCACGCGCGAGGCGACTTCCGGCGCGCCGCCGAGGAGTTCGCAAAGGCCGACGTGCTTGCGCCGAGTCCAGTCGCGTTGCAGGCCGCACTCGACGCAGCGGTCGATGCTGACGACTTCCTCCTCGGCGCCGAGCTCCTCGACCGGACCAAGCGCCTCGGCGCAACGCGACCTGGCACGCTCACCGCGAGCATCGACGCGGCGACGACGAAGCTCGGTGGCCGCGCAGGTCATGTGAAGATCGCGTGCCCGAGCGGCGCGCGCTGCACATCGACCCTGGACGGCGCGTCGTTCGACAGCGCGAAGGGCGTCTGGTCGCGCGTCGGGCCGCATACGCTGGTCGTGCAGGTCGACGGAGCTCCCGACACGCGCACGGTCGAGGTCCGCGGAGGCGAGGACATGGAGGTCGTCGCGGCCCGCGCAAACGCCGCGGCCCCTCCTTCGACCCCTGCCCCGACCCCCGCGCCGGCGGCGCACCCGACCGCGACGCCCAGCCCCGACCCGACCGAAGCACCCGCGTCCAAACCCCTGCCCCCGCTCGCCTTCTGGATCGGCACCGGAGCCACTGTCGTCTTCGCCGGTGCGACGACCTTCTTCGCGCTCGGCGCGGCTGGCAGGCACAAGAGCTTCACCGACGCCGGGTGCGGCACCCTCGCCACGAGCGACTGCCCCGGCCTCAAGGACGACGGCGAGAAGGCCCAGACCCGCGCCAACATCGGCTTCGCGGTGACCGGCGTGGCGGCGGCGACCACGATCGTCATCGGCGTGTTCTTCACCGACTGGGCTGGCTCCAAAAAAGCCGCGCGCGCGCCCGTGCTCGTTCCCGTCGCCGGAGGCATGGCTGCCGGGTGGGGCGCGACGTTCTGATAGGATTGGCAGCGTCATGAGCGGCGCCGCCACGTCTCGCTACGACACGATCGTCAAGCTCGCCTCTGGCGGCATGGCGACCGTGTGGGTCGGAACCGTGCGCGGTGCGCTCGGCTTCCGCCAGCTCGTGGCGATCAAGAAGCCGCACCCTCACCTCCTCGAGGACACGTCGTACCGCAACGAGCTCATCGCCGAGGCGCGCCTGGCGTCGCTCATCAGTCATGCGAACGTCGTCGACGTTCGCGACGTCGAGGTCGACGGGGACGAGATCAGCCTCGTCATGGACTACATCGAGGGCGCATCCCTCGGCGAGCTCGTGGTCGCCGCGGCCAAGCGAGGCATGCAGCTCCCGCCGCGCGTCGCCGTGCGCATCGCCCTCGACGCGCTCGCGGGCCTCCACGCGGCGCACGAGCTCATCGACGAGCGCGGACGTCACGTCGGTCTCGTCCATCGTGACATCTCTCCGCAAAACATCCTCGTCGGTGTCGACGGTCTCGCGCGCGTCGCGGACTTCGGCATCGCCAAGTTCTCGAACAAGAAGAGCGAGACGAGCGAGGGCAGCCTGAAGGGCAAGCTCGCCTACATGGCGCCGGAGTATCTCCGCGGCGAGACGATCGATCGCCGCTTCGACGTCTTCGCCGTGGGCATCGTGCTCTGGGAGTCGCTCGCCGGAAGGCGCCTCTTTCGCGGCGCGAACGAGGCCGAGACGGTGCGACTCCTCCTCGATCACACGCCGGAGTCGCTCGCCAAGGTCGCGCCCGGCGCCGCCGCGCTCGACGGCGTCGTCATGACCGCGCTCGCGCGCTCGCTTGAAGAGCGCTTCCAGAACGCGCAGGCCATGGCCGCCGCGCTCGAGTCGACGGCGCTCGCAGCGGGGCTCTGCGGCGGGCACACGGAGGTCGCGGCGACACTGAAGGATCTCGTCGGTGCTTCGATCGAGGCGCGCCGCACGCTGGTGCGCGCGAAGCTCGCCCACGAGCCGTCCGTGGCGAGCCTGATGGGCGTCTCGAACGAGGTGCTGCCCGCAGCGGCGGCCCTCGTGCCTCCTGCGACCGTCGTGAACCCGCCGGTGATGACCAAGGACGTGGCGACGCCCAGGCTCGGCGGCGCGCATGATCCGCGGAGCGCGACGGCGATCGCCGCGACCGTTCGTGATGCGCCGACGACCGACGCGTCGCCGCCGACGGTGGTTCCTCCGACCGACGTGCCGTCGACGCTGCCGATGACACCGCGCATGGCAGCCGCGCCGGGCGCGGCGCGAACGCTCTCCTCGGCGTCGGCGGCACCGCCCGCGACCGCCCCAGGCTTGGGCGGGTCGACGCTCGCGTCAGCAGCGGCGCAGCAGCCGTACACCGCACCGCCGGCATCGGCTGCTCGCGCGGGCAGCAGCGCCGATACACAGCTCTCGTTCAACGAGCCCTCGGCGCGGACCGCGCACGACATGAGCGCCTCCGGGCTGCCGCGCAGGAGCCGCGCGCTGCCGGTGGTCGCGGCGGGCGTCGCGCTGGTCGTGGCGGTGGCGGGGGTTGCGTTCGGCGTGCGCGCGGCGAAGACGAAGACGGCGACATCGCCGCCCAGCACGAGCACGAGCACGAGCACGAGCACGAGCACCAGCACCAGCACGAGCACGAGCACGAGCACGAGCACCAGCACGACGGCCTACGCCAGCGCGACGACGAACGCGAGCACGCCCGCGACCCCGAGCTCGAGCCCGATCGCCTCGTCCAGCCCGCATCGAGCTCGCGGTGCGCCGACCGCCGCGCCCACCGCGCCCGCAAGCGCCCCGGCCGTCCCGCCCGCAACGACCAAGAAGCCTCCGCCGAACCCCTACGCAAACGAATAGACTCGTCCCATGGCCGAGTTCGTCCTCGACGAGACCGAGCGGATCCACGGTGGCCCAGGAGGCGTGCGGGTCATGTCGGTCGCGCTCGTGGTCATCGACGGCCCCTCGCGCGGCCTCCGCGTTCGCGTCGAAGGAGGCAAGGCGCGCGTCGGCACCGGGGAGGGCAGCTCGCTCCGCCTCTCCGACCGCGCCGTCTCGCGCATCCACTGCGAGCTCGATGTCCAGGCGGACGTCGTGACCCTTCGCGATCTCGGGAGCACCAACGGCACGTTCGTCGGTGACGTCCGCGTCCGCGACGCCGATCTCTGCGTCGGCGCGGCCATCCGCTGCGGCGGTACGACCTTCGCAATCGAAGCCGTGAGCGAGCCGACGTTCCTCGCCATCAGCGACCGCGAGGAGTTCGGCGAGCTCGTCGGCACGAGCTTCGAGATGAGGCGCGTCTACGCGGTGCTCGAGCGGATCGCGCAGACCGGCTCGACGCTGCTCGTCCAGGGCGAGACAGGCACCGGCAAGGACGTCGTGGCGCGGTCGGTGCACGCAGCCTCGCCTCGCGCGTCCGGACCTTTCGTTCCCGTCGACTGCGGCGCCATCCCGGAGAACCTCTTCGAGAGCGAGCTCTTCGGACACGTGCGTGGCGCGTTCACCGGCGCGCTCTCGAACCGCGTCGGCGCCTTCGAGGAGGCCCACGGCGGCACGCTCTTCCTCGACGAGATCGGGGAAATGCCCCTGGCGATGCAGGCGAAGCTCCTGCGCGCGATCGAGACGCGACGCGTCCGCCCCGTCGGCGCCCCGAAGGAGCTCGACATCGACGTTCGCATCGTGTGCGCGACCAACCGCACCCTCGCCGCGATGGTCAACGAAGGCACGTTCCGCGAGGACCTCTACTATCGGCTCGCCGTCGTCGACGTGACGCTTCCGCCCCTCCGCGCGCGTCGCGAGGACGTACCGGCCCTCGCCCAGCACCTGTACGCCCGGATGAGCGGCAAGGAGAACTCGCTACCGAACTCGTTCGTCGAGTCCCTCGCAGCACGCGCATGGCCCGGCAACGTGCGCGAGCTCCGCAACGCAATCGAACGCGCGGTCACGCTCGGTCAGATCACCGAAGGGTTTCATCCCGCCGCGCCCAACCCGGCGACGTCGGTCCTCCCGCCCGGCCTCGCGAGCATCGTGCCGCTCCACTTGCCGCTGAAGGACGCGCGGCTCGCGTGGACCAGCGAGTTCGAGGCCATCTACGTCCGCGCGATGCTCGAGAAGACGAGCTTCAACGTCACGCGCGCCGCCGAGCTCGCCGGTGTGAGCCGCCGCTTCTTGCAGCGGATGATCGCGCGCCTCGGCCTGCGCACCGACGGTGGCGAGCCCGACGAGGGCGACTGACGCGCGTCGGAGCGCCGTCGACGCGACTCGGCTTACCCAGAGGGCACGCAAGGCCGCGGAAGAAGCAGCGCAGAACGCCGGCCTCTGATCGGCTACGCTACCGCCCGTGCACCTCTTCGGTCTCACGGGCGGGATCGCCTCCGGCAAGAGCGCCGTCGCAGCGCGCGTGCGCAGGCGGGGCATCCCCGTCATCGACGCCGACGAGCTCGCGCGTGACGCGGTAGCAAAGGGCTCCGCCGGCCTCGCCGAGATCGTGAAGACGTTCGGCGAAGAGGTCCTCGCCGCTGACGGCACCCTCGATCGGAAGAAGCTCGCGGCCGTCGTCTTCACGGACGACGCGAAGCGCAAGGCCCTGAACGGCATCGTTCACCCCATCGTGACCATGCTGACCTTCAAGCGCTCCGCCGAGCTCCGGGACGAGGGCAAGCCGCTCGCGTGCTACGAGGCCGCGCTCATCGTCGAGAACGGCGTCGCGGATGCGTTCCGACCCCTCGTGGTGGTCTCGGCTCCCGAGGCAACTCAGGTGACGCGTGCCTGCGCCAGGGACGCCGCCGCCGAGGCCGAAGTAAGGGCGCGGATCCGGGCGCAGATGCCCCTGGCGGCGAAGGTGAAGGCCGCCGATTTCGTCATTGAAAACACCGGATCCCTCGCGGATCTGGACCGCCGGACGGACGAGGTCCTCCAGGCCATCGGCACGAGCCTCGGGGTCGCACTGGATCGACTCGACGGCGAGGAGACATCCCAGGAGTGATACACTCGTGCCTTCGATGAGCAGGTACCGGACCGGCGTTTCGTCGAGCTACAACGACGGGCCCGAGCCGCGCGACTCCACTCCTCTGACCAAGGAGCGCGCCGGCCTCGTCCTCTTGTACGCGCCCAACTTCGAACAGCTCTCGCCGGCGTACGTCTTCGTCTCGCCCGAGCTGACGATCGGCCGTGATGCGTCGAACCTCATCTGTGTGCCCGAGCAGGCCGTCAGCCGCGAGCACGCGCGCATCTACGCCAGGGACACGCGCTGGATGCTGCAGGACCTCGGCAGCCGAAACGGCACGATGGTCGACGGGTCGTACATCACCGAGGTCGAGCTCGAACCGAACCACGAGATTCGCGTCGGCGACGCGATGTTCAAGTTCGTCGATACCGGCGCGGAGAAGTGCGTCGCGTACCGCATCGACGGCAGCGTCGCGGGCGACCGCAGGGCGAAGCTCTTCACCGACCTCGTCGGCGGCGCGCAGATGGACCAGATCGCCGCCGACATCGAGCGCATTGCGCCGACCGAGCTCTCCGCCGTCGTCCTCGGCGAGACGGGCACCGGCAAGGAGGTCGTCGCGCGCGGAATCCATCGCTTCTCGGGTCGCAAGGGGACGTTTCAGGCGATCAACTGCGCGGCCATCCCGCACAACCTCCTCGAGAGCGAGCTCTTCGGCTACCGGCGCGGCGCCTTCTCCGGCGCCGATCGCGACAAGCCGGGCCTCATCAAGCTCGCGGACAACGGCACGCTCTTCCTCGACGAGATCGGCGACATGCCGCTCGATGCGCAGGCGAAGCTCCTGCGCGTCCTGCAGTCACGCGAGGTGTTCCCGCTCGGCGCAACGACGCCCGAGCTCGTCGACATTCGCGTCGTCTGCGCGACGCACCGCGATCTCTACCAGTACGTGAAGGAGGGCAAATTCCGGGGCGATCTCCTCGCGCGGCTCAACGAGCACGTCGTCCGGCTGCCGCCGCTCCGCGAGCGCAAGGAAGACATCTTCCTTCTCGCGAAGAGCTTCTGCACCCGTTACGGGCGCCCGGACATGCAGTTCTCCTTCTCGTTCCTCGTCGCGCTCTTCCACTACGACTGGCCGTTCAACGTTCGCGAGCTCGAGAGCTGCATCAAGCGTGGTGTCGCGCTCACCGACAGCATCGAGCTCGACACGATGCACCTGCCGGACGCGATCAGCGAGCACATGAAGGGCTACGGCGATCGGCCGCGGGTCTCGCTGCCGAGCCAGCTTCCGGCGGCGCCCTACGAGGGTCACTCGGGCGGCGCTGGCCCCGGCGGGACGCCCACCGCTCCCCCACCGCGACGCGGGCCGCCGACCGAGGAGGAGCTGCGCATGCTCCTCGAGCGTCACAAGGGCAACATCGCCGCCGTCGGTCGAGAGCTCGGCAAGGAGCGCATGCAGGTGCATCGCTGGCTGAAGCGCTACGAGATCGACCTCGCGCTGTACCGCAGCGAGTAGCGAAGCCGAGATCAGGGGCTGTTTTCGTCGGCTTGGCCGGCGATCTTGAGGCGGCCGTCCTCGCGTCGCAGGAGCAAGACGAGGATGTCGCCGAAGAGCTGATCCGATCCGACACGCGGCGTGGCGATCGGAACGCGGACGTAGAGATCGCCAGGGCGCATCTCCGTCGGGCGAGGCGGAGCGCCTGACGCACCGAGGGCCTCGTACGTGAACCTCTCGATCTGCGCGACGCGCGCGACCTCGACCCCGGCGAGCTTCTGGTACTCGAAGTTCTTGATCTTCGTTCGCCAGAGGTCGATCAACTGGTTCCTGGTCCCAGCTCGGCCGAGTGGCGACGCCTCCTGCGCGAGGAGCTGAGTGAGCGCCTCGACGTCCTCGCGCTCGAACCCGCGGATGTAGGCGCGCACCACGTCCTCGACGTCCTTGTCGGCGAGGGGCTCGCGAAGCGCGACGATCCCGTTCGCCGCCGCGCGGTCGGAGGCGACGGGCAGCGCGGGCGCGGGCTCGAGCACGACGCCGTCCGGGCGCCTGGGCGCCTTGGGCATCTCCGTCGCCGTCTCGAAGCCACCCGGGCCCACGCACGACGCGCACGCGACCATCACGAGGCCCCGTGACAGGAGACGCGTCACGCCCTCAGATCGACTCGATGTGCGGTTCCTTGCCACGCTCGAGGGTCACAATCGCACGATCGGGCAGCACCTTCCAGCGCGACTGGGCAGTGGGCGACGAAGCGGCGATCGACAGATCGTCGTCGAAGTCTCCGGCGAGGAGGACGAAGTGCATCTGCGAGAGCTCGGGCGTCTTGCGGCGGAGGTTCAGGTCGTCACCGATGAGCAGCTCGGCGTCGTTCTTCCCCGCGAAGATCCGGTAGCCCATCTGCGCGCCCCGACAGAGCGCGAAGATATTCTCGCCGTTGCAGACCATGACGTTGACCTGGCTCGGCGCGCCGCCGACCTCGGCGGCCATCCCGTCGACGACGGCCACCGATGAGCGGAGCGCGTCGCGGACGTGCGACGGGTCGCTGATGCCGTCGTTGAGGCGCCCCGCGTCATGGAGAAACGACAGGAAGACGTAGAAGAGGATCTCGGAGTCGCTCTCCCCGCGGATCGACGAGCGCAAGAACTCGGGCACGCTCTCGACGAGCCGCTCACGGATCGCCTCGAACGACGGCAACGTGCCCGTCTGTGCGAAGAGCCACTGACGATAGCGAAAGGGGTGCGTGTTCTCGGTGCGGAGCGAGCCCACGGTCGCGTTTCGCACGTGACCGATCAGGATGTCCGCGCGGACGTCGCCGGCGACCTTTGCGACGTCGACGGTCGCGTGATCGTCGATCGGGCGCCGGCGCATGAGCACCTCACCGCCCTGATAGAAGCCAATACCCCAACCGAGAGCCGTGCCCTTCGACGAAACCCGGAGCGCCTCCTCCTCGGAGGCGAGCACACGCGCGGCGAGGTCCGCACGGTTCCCGATCAGGCCGAATAGACGTGCCATGTGGTTGGTCTCCTCAAAGGGCAGGACGCGTCAGCAGACTAAACCGACCGCGCCTTGGAGCTCAAGGTGCGGACGCATCACGTGCTGCCTCGGTTGGACGGTCGAGCGGCGCGTTGGATCCAATGCCGCTCTCACGAAGACTAGCGAGCAGGCGCGCGGAACGCTCACGAACTCGACGCTCGACCCATTGTCCCCAGGCGCGAGCACCGAACGGAGCAAGCCCAGCCACGACGAGCGCGATGGCCCACACCGGGATGCGCGCAATGTCCGAAAGACCGAGCGCCCCTTGCATCCACTCTTGAGTCTGGCACATCGCGCGCGTCAGCGCACGCGGCGCTGGATGACGCAGCCCCCCGTCATGCGGGCGTCACTTGCTGGGCGGGACGATGAACGGCACGACGTGCTCGCGGCCCTCGAAGCCCGAGCGATACGACGCCGCGGCGTGCTGGCTCGTGAACGGACCGATGCGCACCCTGTACCAGGTGCCGCGCCCCGGAACATGCGCCTCGACAACGTAGGCCTTGTGCCCACGCGCGCGGAGCTGACCGGAGAACGTGTCGGCTTCGTTCTGCGTGCGGAACGAGCTCACCTGGAGCTGGTACCCGCCCTCACGCCCCGCAGGAGCGGCGGTGACCCCGGCTCCCGCGCTCTCGACCGCATCGCTCGCGGCGCGCGTCAGCGAGTCACGAGGTCGCGTCACGACGGGCGAAGCGCCCAGCATGTTCTGCGCCGGAAGCGCCACGACGGGAATGCGGTCCCCCGCGGGCATGCCAGCGCTCGGGTCGGCGCCGCGCACGTTGAGCACGATCGCCGCAGGCGGTTCGCCCGGGGCTGCGGCGCCCACGGGCTGCGTGCCCGTGGTCGGTGTCTTCGGCGCGGGGGCGGTCGTGCCCCTCACCGCGGCGAGCGCGGTGGTAGGCGAGCCCTCGTCGCTGAGGATGCCGGGAAACGTCACGTCGCGCGTGCTCAGGTCGGTCGCCTTCGGCGCTGCTGAGCCACCTTGATTCGCCTTCGCCTGCGCGGTGACCAGCTCGCCGAGCGGATCGACCTTCGCGGTCGTGGGTGCCGATCGACGGCCGCCGATCGCGAGACCGGCGAACACGATGCAAGCGCCCCCGAGCGCGACGAGGAGGATGGTGACGCCTCGGGGCGTCCGCTCGCCGTCGCTTTCCTGGATCTGTTCGAGGTTTCTCACGCTGGCTTGCTCCATCATCGATCGCCTCGCTGGCTCTGATTCGACTCCTCTGGGGCTATCGTCCATGCCCTGGCGCGGCCAAGTTTGCTGCGGCCTCTGGAGCGTCCGTGCTAATCGATTCGCATGCGTCGGGTGCTCGCGGTCTTGGCCTTCGGGGCATGCGGCTCGTGCAGCACGACCCCGACCGCGACGTTCACGCTGAACGTGGGCGGCGAGGCCGACGCCCTGACGCGCTCCCCCGCCCCGACGACGCTGATCGTCCAGGCGCTCGATACGAAGGGCAACGCCCAGGAGCTCGCGCGCGCCGCGCTCCCGACGGACGAGCTCGCGCTCGGTGACAAGTCACGGACGGACGTGGGAGCGCTGCGCGTGCTCGCCGTCGACGCGGCCGGGAAGACGCTCCTCCGCGGCGAGACGCTCTACGTCCAGTTCGGGGCCCTCGAGAACTCACCTCTCGACGTCTTCCTCCAGCGCACCGGCGAGCTCGCACGGATGCCCGGCGGCACCGCGATGCTCGACGGCCCGCGGCTCGGCGTCGCCGTCGCGCGCTATGTCGTGGCGGCGAGCGGAACGACCCTCCAGGTCTACGACCTCCTGCGCCTGAAGGCGCTCACCGGCCTTCCGACCCTGCCGCGGCCTGCTCGCTCGCTCGTGACGTTCGGCGCGGCAGCGATCGTCATCGACGAGGCGGGCGCGACGACCGTCGACCTCTCCGACAGCAGCACGTCCGAGCTCCTGGCCCCCACTGGGATCACCTTCGCGGAGATCGCGGGCGGAGCGACGGTGACGGCCGCCGATGGCTCGGCCTACGTGGTCGGCGCGACGCGCACGATTGGCGGCCCGAGCAATCGCGTCCTCGTGTTCGGCAAGGACGGCACCCTCACCGCCGCGACGCTGGCGAAGCCACGCGAAGGAGCTTGCGCGACGTGGGTCGACGGACGCGGGCTCGTCGTCGTCGGCGGCAACGGGACGGACCCAGGCGTGGAGGTCCTTGCCCCCGGAGCCTTGCAGAGCGCCGTGCTCGCCTATGCGCCGGACGGCGTGAAGCGTTGCGGCGCCTCGACCCTCGATGCCTCCCACGTGCTCGTCGCCGGCGGCACGGGCTCGCCGGTCGACGTCGCAGGTGCAGCTCCGGCCCGCGTGGTCGATCTCGCGTGCGCGTCGGGCTGCGTGCCGGCGGTTTGGCCGGGAGTGATGCCGCTCGTCCGCGCCGAGTCGTTCACGCTCGCGCAGGACGCCGCGCTCATTGCCGGTGACGACGCGACGGGCGCGTCGCGCGTGTTCCGCGCGACGCTCTCGGCGATCACCGAGCTCCCCGTGAAGTCGCCGCGTCGGAACGCACGGCTCATCGCGCTGCCGATCAAGGGCACGGCTGCCATCGTCGGCGGCGCCGCCCCGATCGAGCAGTACATCGAGTAGCGGCGCTAGAGGTTGATCGACCCGTTCGCGCAGTCGACCCCCTTGGGAGGCGCCATGGTCTGGCAACCCTTCGGCGCGCCCGCCGCGTCTTCTTGCGCGGAGCACGCGTCCGCGCACGCGTCGTTGCCTCCGCACTTGGCGAGGCACGCTTCTGCGTCGAAGCCGCCGAAGCACGCCGCCGCATTCGGGCACTTGAAGTACGTGGCGCCGTAGCAGCAGTGCTCGTTGACGGAGATGCGCCCGGGCTGCCCGTCCGTGCCCGCGGGCGGGATCGCGGGATCGGGCGTCGCGGGATCGGGCGTCGCGGCGGGCGTGCTGGCGCCGGGTGCCTGGGTCGGCGAACCCTTCGCGGCACTCTTGCCAGCGGCGGGCGCGCCGGTCTCGCCCGCACCCTTGATCGGATCATCGGTACCGCTCGTCTCGGGCGTCGACGTCGCGCCGCTGCATGCGGCAAGGGCGAGCATGAATCCGGTGACCGTGAGCCCGAGCAGCTTGATCATGACGACCCACCGAGCAACCGGCATGCCGCGCACGTGCGCCCGGGGTTCATTCGCGATCGCCCGTTTTTCGCGGGCGTGCGACGGACTGCATGCGACACACGGAGTGTCCGCCGCGTTGACACTCTGGATCGCGTCCGACCCCTCTCGTAGCCGAGCTGCGGACCTCCTTCGCGATCTGGATCCTGACCTCGACGGGGTCAGGACTCAAAGCTTGCTACGGCTTGCGCGGCGAAGGCACGGCCTCCTCGGCGGCGATGCGCGGGTTGAGGCGCTTGGCCTGCTCCACGAGCTTGTCAGCGGCGGCGGTATCGTTCGCCGCTCGCGCGATCGCCCCGGCCGTCCAGAAAAGAGACGCGGACCGCACCGGCATGGCGAGCGCCTTGTCGATCGACGTCCTCGCATCGCCGGCCTTGCCGTTCGCGAGCTCGGCACGCGCGAGCGCAACCCAGCTCGTGCTGTTCGGTCGCAACACCACG
>JANXVA010000155.1 GCA_025351875.1 Myxococcales bacterium
CGTGGTGTTCGACCGCGACTACCGCCCCATGTGGATGATGATCCGCTGGTCGACGGAGATTGCGGCTCGTCGCGATTCGATCCGGACCGCGAGTGACGTGCTCGAGCACCTCGACGGGCGTGCGCCGACGGACGGGGTCTGGGTGCTGCCGGCTCGCCTCTCGCTCGAGAAGGGCCGACCCATCTATCGATTCTCGAGCACGTCCGGCGCGGCGATCGAGAGCCTGGCACTGGATGCGGCCACAGGCGCGGTCGTCGACGTCCGGCGGACGCCACTCTCCGCCGAGTAGGGTGCGCGCACTCCGCGCGGGTGATCGAGGGTGTGCTCCTTCGGCGAGAGCTACGTCACCAGGAGCACATACGTGTAGTCCACGCTCCTCTGCTCAGGGGAGTGCGAGCAGGGTGAGCTTGCCGTTGGCGTAGCCGGGCACCTGGATTTCGAGATCGAGACGCCCCGCGGGCTTCGCGAGCAGTCCTGCGACCTCGGGCGGAATCGGGGGCACGACGACGAGCCCCTTGATCTTGATGTGGGCGCCCTTGCCCTCCGCGTCGTTGTAGAGCGACGCGACGATGTTCATGACCTCGAACGCGTTCTCGGTCAGGACAGGGGAGGGCTTGCCGGTCTTGATCGCCTCGGTGACCACACCGGCGGGGATCATCGCGAGCGCAGCGCCGACGCCCGCGAGGAACGCCATGTCGGTGAGCGCGACGTAGGCGAGCTTCTGTGTCTGGTCGACGTAGGTGGCGAGGCCGCGCGCAGACGCCACGGGGAAGGGCGTCGTCGGAACGGCGCGCACCTTCTTCCCGACGAGCATCGTCACGAGGTCGGCGATCGCCGCCGCGGTCGGAAGCGGATTGGTCGCCACTTACGCCGCCAGGATTCCGCGGAGCGCCTGCTCGAACGCTTCCACCGTGAAGGGCTTCGCGATGAGGAACTCGGCGCCGCTGTCGGTCGCCTGCTGGCGCATCGGTCCGGTCCCCTCGGAGGTGACGAATCCGAAGCGCAAGTTCATCCCGGCTGCCTTGATGGCGGTGAGCAGCTCGATGCCGCTCATCTCGGGCATGTTCCAGTCGGAGAGCACGACGTCGTGCGGCTCCGCGCGAAGGACGGCGAGCGCCTCGGCGCCGTTCCCGGCCTCCTTGATGGCGTGCCCACCGAAGCCCGCCTGCCTGAGCGTGCGGACGATGATCATGCGCATGGCCTTGCTGTCATCGACGACGAGAATCTTCATGATCGTCTCCTCCCCCAACCCGCGTTGAACCTGTTCCTCCTACAGAACGGCCATCGCTCTCCACAATTCAGCTCCGTCATTCGTTTGGCGGAGCGTCAGCGTTGCGACTGCCGCTCGACGCGCCGGTGACGGGTCGTCCTCGACCCGCGCCCTCTCGCCTTCGGCGCGCGGACACCGATCCACGATCCCTCGCTAAGTTGGGCTCATCGGCGTCCGGTACGGCCCATGCACCAGGCCTCTGCATGCACGCCAACACCGAGCTCCCGCCGTCGTCCCAGCCGACCGTCCTCTGCCTGTCGCCGCTCGTCACGGCGTCGTCGCTCGCGCAGGCGAGCCGGAATGCGTGGCGCGTGTTCCTCGAGCAGTCGGAGGGCTGGGGCAAGGCGGAGCTGGTGCTCTGGAGCGGCGGCCTCTACGGACCCATCGCGCGCCATGCCGCGGAGCTCACGGCTCGCCGTGGCGTGGCCGACGCGGATGACGACTACCGCTACGTCGACCCGCACTTCGTCGAGCGCATGATCGCGATCGCGCGCGCCCAGGCGTTCGAGGTGCTGAGCTCCTTCGCGCTCCCGCGCGCCAGGCTCGCGTTCAGCCGCGCGATGAACGAGGAGGGTGCCGTGACGCGTTGCGAGGACAGCGCCGGCGACATTGGCTTCGCGCCGACGCCCGTGACCGACTCCCTCGCCGACCGCGTCGTCGCCCTGATCGCCGCCGACCTCTTCGCACGCCCCGGCGACTTCGAGGGTGAGACGCTCTGCAGCGCGTGCGGCGGCATCGTCCTCGGCCGCGCCGCCTGCTGCTCGCGCTACGACGTCCCGAGCAGCTCGGTCGTCGCGAAGCCCGTCGACACCGTCGCCGTCCCGATGGCCGGCTGAG
>JANXVA010000187.1 GCA_025351875.1 Myxococcales bacterium
CCGAGGTGCGCCTCGGCGAGCTGGTCGCGGCGTTCAAGCCGATGTCTCACAAGGCGGGCACGGTCCTCTTCAAGGCAGGTGACGTCGCCACGCACTTCGAGCTGCTCACCAAGGGTGAAGTCTGCCTGGAGGAGTCGGCCACGACGAAGTTCGAGCTCCGTCCTGTCTCGCCGCTCGGCGAGCTCGGCGCGCTCACGGGCATTCCGCGCAGCACGACGGCCACGGCGACGACGGACGTCGAGGTCCTCACCGTCCCCGTCGGTGATCTGCTCGGCTTCTTCGACGCGCACGCGGACATCGGCCTCGCGTTCTACAAGAACCTGCTCGGCATCGTGAGCGACAAGGTCCGCCGCGACCGTCGCCGCCTCGACGAGATGCGCGCGAACCTGATTCGCACGCAGAAGACGATGAAGCAGATGCGCGAGACGGTCCTCGCCGCCGCCGAGACAGAGATCTCGAAGCCGCTCTTCGAGTCCCTCGATCAGCTCATCGACAACAACCGCCGCGCGAACTATCGCGTGTCGCCCGCGCCGGGCTACTCCGCGCAGGTCCGTCTCGACGACGGCCACCTCATCCGGGTCCTCGAGGTGAGCGAGGGGTATCTCAAGGTCGAGGGGAAGACGGCCGACCTGACGGCCGACCCGAGCTACTGGGCCGGTGTGCTCGTGATGCCGACGTCGGAGATCCTCGTGAGCGGCACCGTGCTCCGCGAGGACAACGTGGGCGTCGTCGTGAAGCTCGACACGCTCGTCGACGAGTTCAAGGCAAAGCTCGACGACTACAGCGTGCGTCTACAGCTGCTCGACTACGTCGTCTGAGAGCGACGTCTCCACGATGTCGAAGCCGGTCGACATCGGCTCCTGGTGAGGGTTGCTCGGTCCGGCGAGAGTTGCGCTCGAAATGAGGGCGCAACTCGGCGGAGCAGCGGCCGAAGAGCGCGGACATGCTCACGCTGAACAAGGCGAAGCGGCTCGCTCTCGACGGGGTGGCGCGGGTGACCGGGTACGCGAGCGACGACCTCCGCATCGTCGACGACCGGACGCGGTGCAAGCGCACCGGTTGGTTCTTTCGCTACGACTCGCGCGCGTACGTCGAGACGGGGGTGCTCGCGTACGCCATCGGCAACACCGGGCCGGTGATCGTCACGCACGGAGGCGTCGTTCACCTCCTCCGTGGTGATGTGCCCGAGGAGGAGGCGTTCGCCGACTTCGATCACTACGAGGCGGGATGCACGACGCTGGACGCCTGAGCGCTCAGCTCGCCGGCTTCGCGGTCTTCGCGGTCAGCGAGATCCGCTTCCTCGCGAGGTCGACCTCGAGGACGCGCACCTTGATTCGGTCGCCCACGCGCACGACGGCGTGAGGGTCCTTCACGAAGCGATCCGAGAGCTGCGAGACGTGGACGAGGCCGTCCTGGTGGACACCGAGGTCGACGAAGGCTCCGAACGCCGTCACGTTCGTCACGCTGCCCTCGAGCTCCATCCCTGGCTTCACGTCCTCGATCTTGCGGACGTCGTCGCGGAAGGTCGGCGCCTCGAACGTGTCGCGGGGATCGCGCCCGGGCTTCGCGACCTCGCGCCGGATGTCCTCGAGCGTCGGTAGCCCGACGTCACCCGAGGCGTAGCTCGCCCACGCGATCTTCGCCGCGAGCTGCTCATTGCCGACGAGCGCACGCACGTCGACGCCCGCATCCTTCGCGATACGCTCCACGAGCGAGTATCGCTCCGGATGCACGGCGCTCGCATCGAGCGGGTTCTCGGCCCCGCGAATGCGAACGAAGCCGGCGGCCTGCTCGAACGCCTTTGGGCCGAGCCCGGCGACCTTCAGGAGATCCCGGCGCGCGCGGAACGCTCCGACCTTCTCGCGGTGAGCGACGATCCTCTTCGCGAGCGACAGTCCGACCCCCGCCACGCGCGAGAGCAGCGGCGCGCTCGCGGTGTTCAGCTCGACGCCGACGGCGTTCACGCACGACTCGACGACCTCGTCGAGCTTGCGAACGAGGAGCGCGGGGCGGACGTCGTGCTGGTACTGGCCGACGCCGATGGCCTTGGGGTCGATCTTCACGAGCTCGGCGAGCGGGTCCTGGAGGCGCCGGGCAATGGAGATGGCGCCGCGGACCGTGAGGTCGAGATCAGGAAACTCCTCGCGGGCGACGTCACTTGCAGAATACACGGAAGCACCGGACTCGCTGACGAGGACCACGAGCGCATCGGAGGAGGCGGCCGTCAGCACCTCGCGGCTGAAATCGGCCGTCTCGCGACCGTGCGTGCCGTTGCCGACGGCCACCGCGAAGGGACGATGCTTGGTGACGAGCTCCGTGAGCGTCCTCTTCGCCTGCTCGAGGGCGCCGGTACCACCGACGAGCTGGATGAGGGCGTGCGTCAGGAGCTTGCCGGTGTCGTCGACGACGACGCACTTGCAGCCCGTGCGTTGCCCCGGGTCGATGCCGAGGACCGTGCGGCGACCGAGCGGAGGGGCGAGCAGCAGCTTCGAGACGTTCTCGGCGAAGATCTTCACGGCAAGGACGTCCGAGGCCTCCTTCAGGTCCGCCCGCATGTCGGACTCGATCGACGGCATGAGGAGGCGCTTGGTGCCGTCGACGACGGCTGCCTGGAGCTCGCCGGCGAACGGACCACCGCGACGCCACCCGACACGTCCGGCGATCTCGAAGGCGAGCGCATCCTCGTCGACGCGGATCTTCACGCGAAGGATGCCCTCCTCTTCACCGCGCAGGATGGCGAGGAAGCGGTGCGATGGGATCGTCTTCGCGCGCTCCGTGAAATCGTAGTAGGCCTCGAATTTCGTCGGCACCTTCGTCTTCGCGGCGACCGCCGCGCACTCGACGATGCCTTCACAATCGAACCGCGCGCGTACGAGCGTGCGGACGTCGGCACGCTCGGTGATGACCTCCGCGATGATGTCGCGCGCGCCCGCGAGCGCGGCATCGACGTCCGGGACCTCCCGCGCAGGGTCGACGAAGGGCGCAGCCTCCCGCCGGGGGTCACCGCTCGGTGGCTGCGCGAGGATCCGCTTCGCGAGAGGCTCGAGACCGCGCTCGCGCGCCATCATCGCGCGCGTCCGGCGCTTGGCCTTGTAAGGTAGATAGAGATCCTCGAGGTCGGTCTTCACGCGGCACGCCTCGAGCGCGCGCTTCAGCTCAGGGGTGAGCTTGCCCTGCGCCTCGATGGCGTCGAGGATCGTCCTGCGGCGGGCCTCGAGCTCGACGATGTAGTCGCGCTTCTCCTCGATCGCGCGGATGGCGACCTCGTCGAGCCCGCCCGTCTGCTCCTTGCGGTAGCGCGCGATGAAAGGAACGGTCGCGCCCTCGGCGAGGAGACGCGCGACGGCGCGGACTCCCGCCGCGGGGAGGCGAAGCTCCTCCGCGATGCGAGGCGCGGGATCGAACGAGGTCGCGATTTGCGCCATGGCGGGGGCCGGAACTGTAGCGACCTTTGGGCACACGCGCGCCGCGAATGCCGACCAGGTGACGCAAACCGGAGCGACGCCGAGTCGCGTTGACGCCGGCGCACACCTCGCCGAAGGTCGCGGCCATGGCATCGAAAAAAGACACCGGTGTGCTTCGCGGCGCCAAGCTCGTGAAGAAGGCAACGACGGCGGCGAATACAAGCGGCATCCTCGCTGCTCCCGAGCCGCTTGCCACCTCCCTTGCGAAGAAGATGGTGCTCCCGAACGGCGAGTCGATCTCTGCCGGCATGAAGGAGCTCCTGACGACCGATACCGATTGGATCGGGATCGACTACGACGACGAGGAGGCCGAGATCGAGGGGATGTCCCTCGAGGACGTCGTCGAGGAGGCCTTCGGCGAGGAGGCGGTCGCCGCGTTCGCCGAGGCGTACGAGATGCTCACGGAGGACGTGGTCTACTTCAACGGCGAGGTCTCTCGGCCCGCGTGCCTCTATTGCGGCACCCCGGACGACGCCGGCGAGTACCCCGTCCTCCAGCTCTCGTGGGACGAGGGCGTGGCGCGTATCGGCGGCTTCGTGCCGTTCGACGTGTGGGTCGCGCAGGAGCTCGGCGCGCTCGAGCGGGGCAAGGACATCGGCGACGTGCCGCCTGAGTACGCGGCGTTGGCGAAGGCGCTCGCGGATTCGAACGGCGACGGTCGCGTCGTGTTCACGCCGAAAGCGGGTGTGGCGACGGAGCGGTCGGCGGACGACGAGGACGAGGACGAAGGCGAAGACAAGGAGAGCTAGCTAACCCGCCGCCAGGTATCCGAGGACGAGCGTGCGAAGCGCGTCTGGCGCGTCGACGTGGACCCAGTGATCGGCCTCTTCGATCACGTCCAGTGTCGTGTGCGGGCATCGCTTCGCGCGCTCGCGGTCGGACGCGTCGACGATGTCCGAGCGACCGCCGACGATGAGGTGCGAGCGCATCCCCTCCCCTGCCGGTCGCTCCAGCACGTCCCACAGGTCGACCTGAAAGTAGTCGTGCAGCATCGCGCGGATCCCTGCCACGTCGATGCGGAACGCGAAGCGCGTCGTGTTGAGGACCGGCCGCACGTTCATTGCAAGCCACATGGCCGTGGGCCGCGAGACGCCACGCTCCTCGACCCACGCCGTGAAAGCCTTGCGATCCGCGAAGTCGGTGGGGAGGTCGGCGAGGAGATCGACGATGTGCTGCGTCGACTCGGAGCCGCGGCCGCTCGGCCTTGCGCTCGGCGTCGAGTCGATGACGAAGAGCTGGTCGAGGTCGCCTTCGCGCTGGCGCGCGAGCTCGAGCGCGATCTTCCCGCCGAAGCTGTGGCCGAGGACGCCACGCACGCGCGAGCTCGAGCTCGCCTCGAGCATGGCGACGAGCTCTTGCACGTCCCCTGCGGCCGCGGAGATTGTGTGTGGCGGAGCGACGATCTCTCGCGAGTCTCCGTGCAGGCGCAGGTCGACGAGCACGGCGCCCCAGTCGGGCTGCGCGGTGACCACTTGCTTTGCGAACGTGCGCCAGTTCGCCCCTGACCCCAGGATCCCGTGCAAGAACAACATGAGGCGCGGTGGCGAGGTCCCGCGGGACGCCTCCGCCGAGAGCGAGGGCGACGTCACGATGGCGTGCGCAAGGGGCATCCCGGTCAGATTACCAGTCGCTCCACCTCGTTCCGGTTAACATCCGGACGTGGGTCAACGGAGCAGCACGGTCACCGTCGTTCAACTCGTCCAGGCGTTTCTCGAGCAGCGCACCTGGACCCAGAAGGCACTCGCCGATCGTCTGGAGATGACGACCCCGGCCATCCGCGAGAAGCTGAAGGAGCTCCAGGGCATCTTCCGGCTCGAGCGCGAGGAGGACCACCCGCACGTGTACTGGAGCGTCCCCCGGGACTGGTTCCCCGGCGGTGTCGTGTTCACGCGCGAGCAACTCCCGGAGCTCTTGCGGCACCTCCTCCGCTTGCCCTCGAGCAAGGCGAGGAACGGCCTGCTCGAGACGGTGCTCCGCAACCTCCCGCAGGGTGGCGGCGGCGTCGCGGCGCTTCCCGTAGCCGTCGTTCCGCCGTCGACGACGAAGGTGGAGGAAGAGTACCTCTCGGTGGTCGAGGACGCTGCTTCGCAGAAGCGAGCCCTCTACTTCCGCTACTTCACGACGAGCCGCGGGCAGATGGCGACGCGCCACGCCTCCGTCCACCGTGTGGTGCATGGCCGACCGGCGCGCTTCATCGCCATCTGTCACCGCGACGACAAGCTGAAGTGGTTTCGCGTCGAGAACATCCTCTCGGCCCACCTCGATCCGAACGAGGTGTACCGGCCGGCCGAGAACAAAGCTGTCGAGGCGTTCCTCCGTGCGAGCATCGACGGCTTCAACGCGGGCGGTGCGGTGGCGGAGCTCACGTTCCTGGTCCGCGAGCCAGAGGCGCGCTGGGTTCCCAACAACCTCCTCCCCACGATGAAGGTCAGCGAGCTTCCGAACGGACGCATTCGCGTCACGGTCGAGACGAACGCGATCCTCCAGGTCGCTCGGTATGTGGTCGGCCTCGGCGCGGCAGCCTCGGCCGAGACGCCGGCGCTCGCCGAGGCGATCGAGGTGCTCGCGCGCGGCGCGCTCGGCGACGTCGGCGGGATCGCGCCCGCGCGAGACTGAGCGTAAGCGGCAAGGCGTGAGCGCTCACCGCGGTCACCCGCGGTCACCCAAAGAGGACCATCCCCTCTCCCGCCGCCTCCGCGACGGAGAGGAGCTCGGCGGTGTGCGCCCGCAGTGACGGGTGAGCATTGCGCGCGATGTTCCAGAGGCGACGACGGCAGCGCGGCGCGAGCTCGCGCGCGGAGATCGCCCCGAACTCCGGACGCCCGAGGCCCAGCCAGTCGAGGAGATCGAGCGCCTCGCTCCGCGGCAGATCGAGCGGACGCGCCCGCGGCGCCGCGGCAAGCGTCTGACCGTGCACACCCGCGGTCGAGTGGGCGGCCGGCGGGAGCGGGGCGATCGGCGACACGCGCGACACGCGCGACACGCGCGACACGGGCGACACGGGCGACACGCGCGACACGGGCGACACGGGCGACACGGGCGACACGACAAAGCGGAGGCTCGGGAACGAGGGGCGCGGGTCGATCATCGTCGTAGCCTGAGGCCGGTCGCGCGGCCAACGACCCGAGTGAATAGGCACTAGTCGCGTCCGCGCGCGGCACGGCGCTTGCTTCGGGCGGCCCTTCGCGTCCGGCCCAGCGCCAGCAAGAGGAGCAAGACTCCCGCGAGGATGCACGCGAGCGCTGCGGTCTCGAGCGCACGCTCGGCGAGCTCTCCGACCGACGCGGCGGCGGCTGCCCCCAGCGCGAACATCCCCAAGCCACGGACCGCGCGCGCCAGGCTCGCCCGCGCCCGAAGCGTGACCGCGGCGCGGCGCCGATCCATGCGCGCGGACGAGCGAGCCCGCGCACGTGCCGTAGCAGGTCCGGCACCGACGACGAACGCCACCTTCGCATCGGCGTAGGCCGATCGCAGGGGAGCGAAAGGCGGCGCCTCGGACACGACGGTCCGCGTCCCAACCGAGTCGGGCACGGACGTTCCACTCCCGACCGCCCGCGTCTCCGCTGGAGATCCGCGGAGATAGGTCGAGCAGACGGCCCCCCCC
>JANXVA010000216.1 GCA_025351875.1 Myxococcales bacterium
TGTGCCGGATGCTCCGCGCCGATCGTCGGGGAGCACGAGGACAGTGGCGCGAGCGCGATCTACACGACGCACCGACTGCCCGCCGACACGAAGAACGCCGAGGCGTTCAACCGTGCTTGTCGGTCGGGTCGCGTGGATGGCGCCGCGAAGCGCGGTCGCGTGTGGTCGTGCACTCGCGAGGCGTGGGACGCGCGCCGGCCCGCGCTCGCGCCCCGCATCGTCGGCGCGAAGACGCGCGCGAAGCCGTTGTCGCGTGCCAAGGGCACGTGCGAGTTGCCGCGCGTCAGCGAGGACGTCCTACGCGCGATGGGCGCGAGGACCGCGAGCTGAGCATGTCTCTCGTCCCCGCCACCAACGCCGGACGCGGAACGCTTATCCGTTCCACGCCACGCTCAAGGCTAGGCGAATTACTCGCGTCGCTCGCACCGGAGCAACGCGCGATCGTCCGAGAAGTCGAGTCGATGGCGCCCGGCCTCATCGACCTTGCGATCGAACGATGCGGGGGGCTCACTCTAAACACGCGCGCGCTTGATACGACTCTCTCTCCCACAGCACGTGGACAACAGCACTCACCCAAACACCTCGCATCCAGCGACACACCCGATGCGATCGCCGACCTTGTCGATCGGATCATCGAAGGTGCAGACATCGGCGGCGATCTCGTTCGTGTGAGCGGCACGTGCCCGAAGGGCCAGGACCTCGACGTGCGCCCGCTCATGCGGGCCTACGTCGAACGGATCAAGGAGGCGGGCATGAGCGCGTGGTTTCTGCACGATCAACGGAAGGCCCGAAAGATCGGCGGCGAGCACATCTATGGGATCGTCGCGTGTCCCAACGGCATGCAGTCGCTTCTCGCGAGCATGTGGATGGCAATCAGCCATTGCACATCGGACGGCCTTCGCATCGACACGGTGGGCGGGTGGTCCCCCGACTCCACGAAGGGCCGTCGCGCGAAGAAGGTCGGCGCGAAGCCGTACACGACAACCGGCGACGCGACCTTCCTCCGCGTGAACCTCCTCGGCGACGAGGTGAAGGGCGATCACGGGGCGATCTCGTACGCCCTGAAGCCGCTCCCCCGTGGCCCCGCGCGGGACCTCGAGCACGACGTGGCGGCTTGCGGGTGGCTGGAAGACGCCTGGCGTCGCTCCCGTGGGCTGGACCCACCCTTGCTGCCCCTGACCCCTCTGGAACGCTCCTCCACTATGGTGGTAGCCGTTCCCCGACCCTGTCTCGTGTGTGGCGGCTCACTCGCGAGAAAGCGCGCAAAAGCGAAGTTCTGCTCGACGCGGTGCAGAATGAAGGCGCGAAAGCGCTCGAAGGCGAAGGCATGACGCGCCCGTGCGCGTTCCCGACGTCCACCCGGGTGGACGTCGGGAGGTCCTCGAACACGTCAGCGCTTGGACGAAGCGACGCCCCCGACCCACAGGACGTCGCGCGCGATGCCGCCGCGTCCACTGCCCTCATGGTCCAGCGTCATCGGTCCGATCCCGGCACGATCGCGTGGCTGCACGCCGCCGACGCGGCGGCAACCGACCTATGCGCGCCTCTTTCGGCATCGCGAAACCGCGCTGCATGGGCACGAGTACTACCGAGGTCGTGATGTCGAGCAGCCGCCCCAGGCTCAAGCCCCACGTCCACCCGGGTGGACGTGGGAAGGAGGGCCACGTCCCGAGAAACCATCCTGGTGGACAGGAATATCGCAAGCGGATCGACTACTTCTTCGAGCAGCCGGGACGGGCCGTTCCGCATCGCGGCCCCCGCAGTGTCTGTGTCACTTCGCGCTCGCCTTCGCCGCCTTGTTCGTCATGCGCCACGCGTCCCTCGTCGCCGGGCGCACGAAGAACCGCGCGTCCCTCTGCGGCTCGTCCGTGGTGCTCATTCGCCGGCTCTTCCCTTCTTGATCCGCAGCGCATCGTCGACGTCCACAGTGAGATGTCTTCGCCGTCCCTCGGCGAGCTTCGCATCGAGCACGGACTTCGCTTCCGAGTGCTCCGGGGTCGAAGGCGTAGGCTCCGGCTTCGGGTAGCCGAGCACGAAGCGCGCATAGCCCTCCGACCATTCGATCTGCTCTTCGGTCATCTTGGTGGTCCTCCGCAACTCGTCCCGGATGGACGCGAAGAGCGGC
>JANXVA010000289.1 GCA_025351875.1 Myxococcales bacterium
TCCGCTCGTGCAGCTCGCGCTCGAAATCAGCGAACGATCGAGGGCCTGTCTTCGACCTCATTCCCTCAGTTTCGAGGAACTCGCGCAGCTTCTCCAGAGGCGTCGACTCCGCTTCCTTCAGGTCACGCGTGGCCGCTCGCGGGGCCGCCACTCGGCTCGGGCTCTTCATGCCGCGAGCAACGCCGCGCAGATCGCCTTAATTCCCAGGCTTCACCCGTCACGATCGGATCTCCACCCTGACCGGAGGCATAGTGAAGTGCCTCCGCCATCCGGCGCTCCCAGCGCGTCCGTTCCACCGCCCTCTCATCAGCCGCGGAGAGGTAGCGTGTTTCCTACGTCGCCCCCGTCGAGGCCTTCGCTGCGGCCCCCCAAGGATCTTCACGAGCACGAGGCGCTCGTTCTCCGCATGAAAGGACTGTCCTGGCCGCCGACCTTCGACCAGCTGAACGCGGCGCGGCGCGAGTTCGCCCTTCTGATGCATCCCGACAAGGGAGTGGAGATGCCTGGTCTCGCCGCGCTCAACGACGGGTGCGATCGCCTCAAGGCGCGGCTCGGCGGCTAGTCGCGTAGACTTCTCGCGATGGCCGACACGATCCCGGTGACGGTGTTGACCGGCTTCCTCGGCGCCGGAAAGACGACGCTCCTGAACCGGTGGCTCGCGGAGTACCCACGCGGGGACGTCGCGGTCGTCGTGAACGAGCACGGCGAGGCGGGGATCGACGGCGAGCTCCTCGCGGCGCGCGTGCGGACACTGGTCGAGATCACGGGAGGCTGCGTTTGCTGCACGACGCAGAACGATCTGGTGCGGACGCTCGGGGAGCTAGCGTTCCGGCAGCCGCCGTTCACCAGGATCTTCGTCGAGACGTCGGGGGCAGCGTCACCCGCGGGTGTCCTCCGTGCGATTGCCCGCGCGCAGACGGAGCCGCCCCTCGTGCTGGATGGTGTCGTCACCGTCGTCGACGCGACACGCTCGAGCGTGCTCGAGGAGCACGAGCTCGCGGTCGAGCAAGTCGGCTATGCCGACGTGATCGTGCTCACGAGGGCCGACGCGTGCGATGCCGAGGCCCTCTCTCGCGCGGAGCACGCGGTCGCCCTCTGGAACGGCGCCGCGGTGATCTGTGGCGCCGCGCGCGGCGAGCTCACGGGGGCAGAGGGCGATACGCTCCTTGCTCTCCTCGGGCGTCGTCAGGCCGACTTGCCGTCGCCGCGTCCTGTCCCGGCGACTCCCGCGAGCCACGCGTACGAGTCCGTGTCGCTGCAGCTCGACGGCGAGGTCTGCGGTGAGCGCTTCGCCGAGTTCGTCGAGACCGAGCTCGGGCGGTTCGCGGGCCGGCTGCTCCGGACGAAGGGCATCCTTGCCGTCGAGGGCGTCGAGGCGCGGATGATCCTTCAAGGCGTGGCCGATCTCGTCGAGCTCACGTTCGGCGACGTGTGGGGCGACGCGCGTCCCACGTCGCGCCTCGTCGTGGTCGGTTTCGGGCTCGATCGCCACGCGCTCACCGAGGCGTTCGCGCGCTGTGCGGCGCCCGCCGTCGCGCCGAGCTCGCCGCCGTAAGTGCGGGCCGTTGCGTTCGCGTTCTCGCCGACGCAAACGCAACGCCTCGTGGTTACAATGTGTTCATCGAATGTGGAGAGCGCGCGGGGGAACACAGCTTGCGGTCATCGCGTGCGCGCTCGCCGCGGCCGCGATCGGGCACGTCGCGTGCGGCGGCGTGAAGCCAGTGCCGCGTCCGCCGCCAGCCGCCGTGGCGGTCGCCTCCGTAGCGCCTTCGGCTCCGGATGCATCCGCGCCGGCAGAGGGCGACGCCGGCAACGCTTCGCGCGCGACGCGACTCGTTGAACGTCTTTTTCTCGGAGAATCGATCACGGTCGACCTGGCGGCGCTCGACGAGCGCGAGCGCGAGGACTTCGCGGCCCTGGTCGACGCGCAGCTGGTCGCCGCTCCGGCGATGATGCCCATCCGGCCGGTGCTCGGCGCTCTCGCTCGCGCGTGGAGCCGGCGGGCCGAGGCGATCGTGGCGAGGTATCTGGTGCACCAGGACCATGCGCTCGCCGAGCACGCGCGGCTCATCGTGCGCGCGAACGGGCTCTCCTCCGCGGCCGTTGCCATCGCGGTGCTGCCGAAGGATCCCGACCCGGACGCCCGAGCGAACGTCGCAGACGCCGCGAGTCGTGCGCCCGACGCGAGCGTCGCCTCGCTCGAGCACCTCTGTCGTTCGATCCCCGCGGGCTCGGACGCCGACTGGACGTGCACGGCCGCGCTCACCCGTCTTGGCAGCGCGACCGCACGCGCGGCGCTCGCCGCGAAGACGCGAGCGAGCTGCGCGACCGCTCGGCCGTCGGAGGTGATCGCGAGGTTCACGTGGCTCGCTGCGGAGGTCGGCACGCGCGCCCCCTGGCGCGAGCTCGGCGAGCAGATTCGCAACACCCGCGCGATGCCGATCGTTCTCTGCGTCGACAACTTCGATGCACGCAGCGACAGCGGCTGCAAGACCGTGGGCCACTACGCGCCGATCGGGGATGCGTTCCTCCGCGAGGTGGTCGGGCTCTACGGCCTGAAGGTCTCGTTCGCGCTGGACGGGAACGCCAAGACGTTCACGAGCGCGCAGCGGGCGGAGGTCCTTCGTCTCCTCTCGGCACCGTCTTCGCCGTAGCGCGAAGAGTCACGGCGCCGGAAGATCGCCGAGATGCTCGACGATGCGGTGCACGAGCCCGTAGGCGCACGCCTCCTTCGCGTTCATCCAGAAGTTCTTCCCGGTGTCGCGCGCGATCGTCTCGTAGTCCTGTCCCGTCGCGCGAGCGAACGTGCGCGCGCTGGGGGCCGACCACGTCATCGACAAGTCGAGCGGAGATCTCTGGCGGCAGGCCGAGCGCCATTCTCCGCGCGGCTACGACGTCGTGCTGGACGCGAACGGCGTCGAGACTCGCGGAGGGAGCTTCAGCCACCTCGCGCCTACGGGGCGACTCGTCGTCTACGGGTTCGCGACGATGATGTCGCGCGGCAAGGACCGACCGAGCTGGCCCAAGCTCGCGGTCGACTGGCTGCGGACGCCGCGCTTCGGTCCGCTCTCGATGACCAACGAGAACAAGAGCGTCATGACGTTCAATCTCTCGTACCTCTTCGCCGCGCTGAGCCGGTCTTCGACGGATGCGAGTGCCGAGCGGGGCCCAAGACCTCTCGGCGTGGCGTGTCTCTTCCTCGAGTCCGTCGTCCGCGTCCGGACGACCCTGGAGGAAGCCATGCTCGAGATTTTTCGTAACGGCGGCGTGGGAATGTACCCGACCGCGCTCTTCGGTCTCCTCTTGCTCGCGGTCGCGGCCCGGTACGCGGTCCGCCCCGAGAGCCGATGGATTCCGCTCCAGATCTCGCTGGCGATCGTGACGCTCACGGTCGGAGCGACCAGCTTCGTGAGCGGTCTCATCGCGACGACGACCCATCTCGAGGAGATCGGTGATCGCGCCGGCATCATCGGAGCCGTCGGGTTCGGCGAGTCGCTGAACAACGTGGCGCTCGCGCTCGCGCTCGTCGCCATCGCCGCCATGGCCACCACCGTGGGGGTGGCGCGAGGGACGCGACAGCAAGCCGAAGCCTGAGCCGCCTCGTCTTCACGGCGCGGATCATGCTCTGCTGTGGGCCATGCGAGCGTCTATCGTCGGAACAGCCTTGTTTTGTGGGCTCTTCGTGTGGGGCGCAGCGTGCGGTGGGACATCGTCCACCGCGACAGAAGTGTCCGATTCCGGCACACCCGGCACGGATGCGAGCCCGCTCGTGGACGCAGCCAGCCTGACCGACGCGGCCGACGGCAGCACGCCGAACGACGCCAACGTCGCGTGCACCGACTGCGTGACCGGCACGCTGAGCTGGGGTGACAATGGCGGCCTCGTCGCCTTCCGGGACGAGAGCGCGCTCGCGACGTGCAGGGATTTTCAGCGCAAGCGCTCGGCGCCGAGCGACGGCGGGTCGTTCTCGTGCGCCACGCAGCTCGGCGCGTGCGACGCGGGTCCCGTCGCGGTCGGGGAGGTCGAGCGCGCGCTCGCGCACCCGGACGTCGTCGCCGCGTTCGCGGCCGTGACGACCCCGGTCTTCGGCGTGGACAGTCGCCCCGTCGACGGCACCGTGTTCGAGATCACGCGGAACGGGAAATCGATCGACGTCGGCAGCGACTGCGGCGCGTCGTCCGCGCCGGCGTGCGTCCCGGTCCCGCCCGGCGTGGCCGCGCTCGCCGCCGTGCTGAAGTCGCTCGACGCGCAGGAGCTCGCGAAGCCGGCCTGCGACGCCTTCGACTAGGGCCTGGCGGCGCGCGAGATCTTGATGCCCTTGATGGTGACCGGCGTCGTCGGCTTGTCGGACCCGTCCTTGGGCACGCTCGCGATGTCGCGGACGATCTTGGTGGGCGCGCACTCGCCGAAGATGGTGTACCCGGCGTCGAGGTTCGGTGCGGGCTCGTCCGTGATGAAGAACTGCGCGCCGTTGGTGTTCGCGCCGCGGTTCGCCATGCACAAGAGGCCTGCGCGATCGTGCTTGGCGCCCTCCCAGATCTCGTCCTTGATCACGTAGCCGGGCTCGCCCGTGCCGTTGCCCTTCGGGTCGCCGCCCTGGATCATGAAGCCCTTGATGACGCGATGGAACGAGGTTCCGTCGTAGGCGGGCTTCGTCACCCACTTGCCGCTCGCCGGGTCCTTCCACGTGCGCTCGCCGGTGGCGAGGCCGATGAAGTTCGCGACCGTGACGGGCGCCTTGTCGTCGAAGAGCTTGCACTCGATCGCGCCCATCGACGTGTCGATCTTCGCGACGAGCGCGCCGGTGCCCTTCACGTTCTTCGTGGCGTCTGCGAGCGTCCACTTCCCGGCGAGCGGGTCGTCGGCGCCCTCCTTCGCTGCGCTCGGCGCCGCGGCGCCCTTGGTGACCGCGAGCAGCTCGATCTCGAAGACCAGCGTTGCGTTCGCGGGGATGACCGGCGGATGTCCGCGCTCGCCGTAGCCGAGGCTCGCGGGCACGGTGAGCTTGCGCTTCCCGCCGACCTTCATCCCGGGCACGCCCTGGTCCCATCCCTTGATGACCTGCTGAGCGCCAATCTTGAAATCGAACGGCTTGTCGTGCTTCTTCGAGCTGTCGAACTCGGCGCCGTTCGTGAGCGTGCCCCTGTAATGGACCGTCACCTTGTCGCCGACGGCCGCCTCGTCGCCGCTCCCGACGGCGAGGTCCTCGATGCCGAGCTTGCCGTCCGCGGCCGCGGACGACGCGGTGGTCGTGCCGGCGTCCGTGCCGGGCGGCGCCACGTCGTTGCCGCGGATCGCGGCAAACGCGCCGAGCGCGACGACGGCGCCGATCACCACGATCGCCGTCCAGGGCGTCTCTCCGGGCTTCGGCTTCGGCTGCTCGGTCGCCGTTGCGCTCGCGGGCTTGGGGTCGGACTTGCTGGCTTCGCGCGGTTTCTTGTTCACGGCGCCAGTAGAGGCGGCGCGCGCACGTATGTAAATACCGACGCGCTGGGCTAGGGCGTGTGCGACGCGCACGACACGTGCCTCGCGAACGTTGCCCTAGGTCGTCGCGCGTCTCCGCCGGCGAATGACGCACGCGAGCGCGAGCCCGAAAAGGGCGGCGAAGGACGCCGCGCCGCCTCGCTGCGGAGTCGTCGTGCAGGCGCAGCCGGACGAATCGCTCGCGTCACCCGCGCCGCCGCCGGGAGTCGCAGTACCCGCGTCGGCGCTCGAGCCAGGTCCGCCGGAGTCAGCCCCCGCGTCGCCGGCCCCCGGTCCCGGACCGACGCCGCCATCGGGGGGTGTGGTGCCCCCGGGCGGAGTCGTCGTCGTACAATCGCCGAGAGAAGCCTGGAGCGCCCCGAGGTCGTACGAGCCGCTCCGCGCGCGCGCACAGTAGTCGTCACTGACGTCGGCGCGAGCCACCGCCTTGGCGAGGAGCGCTTCGAGTCCACCCTTCTTCCGCAGGTCGCCGAGGAGCGGTGCCTGGTACCAGCCGGAGAAATCCGTGTCGAGCACGTTCTCGAGGTTGGTGGTCTTCGTCATCGTCGCCCCGTCGCGAATGCGCAGCGCGGACGCGAGGACGTTTCCGTTCGCCTCGCCGCTCGTCGTGGCGAAGCGAAAGTCGACGCCGGCGGTCGCGATGAGCGTGTTGAAGAGGACCTTCGTGTCCTTCGATCGGTTCAGATAGATACCGACATCGGAGCACTGCACGATGATGTTGTTGCGCATCGTGCCGTTCGTCTGTTCGACGTCGCACGGCGTGCCTCCATTGAAGGCGGGGGCGCAGTACTGAGGCGCCGTCCCGCCACCGCCGAAGGAGAGGCCGATGCGTGTGCCTCCCGACGTGTCGTTCCTCGTGCACATGACGAGGTTGCGCTCGTAGACGCCGTTCTTCCCGCCGCCCTTCATGAACGACTGGTAGCTGACGTTGTCACCTCCGTTCTTGTGAGCGTCGTAGATGGTGTTCGCGCGCACGACCCAGCCGTCGACCGTGTCGATGTTCAACTTCGTGACCGGATTCGACGTCTGCCTCGAGTGCGTGTCGAAGACCTCGTTGCCCTCGACGAGTCCTCCGTTCGGCTGCACGTACGCGCCGGCGGGGCCTACGGCGTCGGCGTTCACCTTGAGCTGCGCGTTGAAGTCGACGATGCGGTTTGCGCGCAAGACGAAGCCCGTCGCCTTGCCCGTCACGTGGAAGGCGTGCTCGCAGTTCGAGTCGTCGGCGCAGACGCCGTGGACGTCGAGTCCCTCGAAGCGCCAGCTCGGGCCGGTGACGTGGAAGCCCTCGACGGCGTCGAACTCGATCTTCGCAGCGAGAGCGGTCGCGGCGCGAACGACCACCGGCGCCGCGGGTGTACCCGCCGCGCTGCACGTGGGGGAGCTCGTGAAGTGATAGGTGCCGGGCGCGAGGACGATCTCGTCTCCCGCCGCGGCCGCTGCGATCGCGGACGTGAGCGAAGGAACATCCGTCACGTTGACCGTTCGGGCACGGGCCGGTCCGGCTGCGAGCAGGACGAGGAGCGACGGTGCGATCGCGCGGTGGAGACGCATGAGGCCGACGCTACGCCGTTTCGGGGCGTTGCGCGATCACACGGCGAAACAGGAGGATTCCGACCGGCCCGAGGATCGTCATGAGCCCGATGATCACCCACATGGTTCCGGAGTGCCGCTCACCGGTCGGCGGACAGTACGCCGTCAGCAGCTTGCCCGCCGTCATCGCGACCAGGAACTTCGCCATGAAGTAGGGGAGGACCGCCAGGCTCACGTAGGTCGCCTCGCGCCCAGGCGGCGCGATCGAGACGTTGTACTCGTAGCTACGCGGTGACCAGAGCGCCTCGCCGATCGTGAGGACGACGATGGCCGTGATCTGGATGGGCGTGGACGTGCCCAGCGCGAAGATGAAGGGGCTCGCGGCCGTGATGAACGAGCCGATCACGATCACCTTGTACGCCGACACCTTGCGCGTGAAGGCCGTGACGATCGGCACGAAGACGAGGATGAGCACCGAGTTCAGCGCCCAGAGCCAGCCCCAGTCGAAGTCCTCACCGCGCTCGCGCGTGATGTACTTCGGCCACGTCGAGTGCATGTGGACGAAGATCGCCTTCACGAGGACGAGGAAGCCGATGAGGAGCATGAAGCGCCAGAAGCCGCCGTCGCGGACGACCTCGCCCAGCACGGCGAGCGGGTTCTTCTTCTTCGTGGGCGTCGCGTCGTCGGACTTCGTCGCGAGGTTTTTGATGTCCTCGTCGTTGCGCACGAACATCGTGGCGGCGAACGCCATCGCCGCGGTGAGAGTCCCGAGACCGATGATCGCGCGGTAGGCGCTCATCGACGTTGGCCCGAGGAGCGGCAGATCGACGACGCGGATCACGAGCTTGTGCGTCTGCGCATCGACGAAGAACGCCTTCGTTCGATCGATGAGCTGACCGGCCAGCACGCCGCCGATGTTGAGCGCGATGTAGAAGAACGAGAACGCGATCGCGACGGTGCGCTTGTTCGAATACTTGTGGACTGCCGTCTGGAGTACGGGGCTGCCGCTCGCCAGGGCGAACGAATAAGCCACCAGCGCGGGGAGCGCCATCGCCGCCGTGGGCGAGACGGACATGAGCGCGCGCGTGAGCATCGCCGCGCCGAACGAGAAGATGAGCGTCCGCCGCGTGCCGACGACGTCCGCGATCGCGCCGACGAGGAATGCGAAGAGCGAGAGCAGCGCGCTGAAGACGCCGAACCAGTTGCTCGCCTTGTTGTCGTCGAACCCGAAATCACTGGTCAGCCACAGCGAGAGGACCGACATGAACGAGTAGAGCCCGACGTACTCGAAGACGATCGCCGCGTAGGTCAGCCAGAGCTCGCGCGGGCAGCGGAGGAGCTCCTTGAGGTCACCGAAATACGTGCGCTCTTCCTCGTCCGAAACCTCGGGGCTGGTCACGCGGAGCACGCTACCGAAGAACCGCCCGACGGGCCGACGATCCCGTACGCCGGCGGGCCACGCGCGACCGAAAGATCCACCATCAGCGGACCCTCTCCGCGCAACTACCGGCGATTATGCGGGCTTTTGGCCCCATGCCGCGCGGAGTGGATCTTGCTCGAGTGGGTGCCGTGCGCACTTTCGTCTACCTCGCTCCGCTCCTCGGGCTCGCGCTTCTTGCCGGCTGCGCGGCCGAGACCGCGGGTGAGGAGAGCGGGTCGACGGACTCGGCGATCGTCGAGGCGATGCAGGCCGGCACCGCAACCGCGTTCCCCGAGGCGGTGCAGATCCTCCACGGCAACGGCGTCGACTACTGCACCGGCGTGCTCGTGAGCCCGACGGTCGTCCTCGGCGCGGCGCACTGCATCTGGGGTACCGCGTACACCGTGAAGGCGCCGTTCGCGCCGGGCGCGCCGAGCCGCAAGGTGGTGCGCTCGAAGGTGCTCTCGCGCGGGTACTCGAACGACGCCGCGGCCCCCGACGTCGGGATGCTGTTGCTCGCCGCGCCGATCACGCTCCCGCAGTACGGCGTCTTGACCAGCATCGGAACGCAGGCCGATCGCGGAACCTCGTTCAAGGGCGTTGCGGTCGGTCGCAGCTTCGAAGCGCGCACGGCGCCGCTCGTCCGCTCGACGCTCCTCACGATCACGAGCGGCAAGTCGGAGGGCTATGCCACCGGCCTCCGCACGCCGTACTACTCGACCGGCGGCGACTCTGGCGGACCGCTCTTCCTCGTCGAGAACGGAAGGCTCACGCACAAGGTGGTGGCGGTCGAGCGACAGCCCGACCCAGGTAACGACGCTGACTGGTTCACGCGTGTCGACGCCAGCGTGCTCGCGCTCGCCCGCCCCTGAGAGACGCGCGTGCGATTGTATCGGTACGTTATACAATAGCGTGTTGAACATATCGATAGTTCGCGTAGGTCAGGCTGCTACGTAGAGGCCCATGCGCTTCCCCGTTCTCGGCCTTGCCGCCGCCGCTGCCTCCCTCCTCGCGTGCTCCACCCCGTCTCCGGAGTCCTCCGACCCAGGGACGCCCGCGACCGCCTCCGAGAGCGAGCTCTCCGCGGCGAGCGGCGAGTGCGTGATCGACACGCTGTTCGTGAAGAAGGGCTTCATCGCGGATCTCGCCGCGTCCGTCGACCCGTCGTTCGTGAAGGACTACGGGCCCGAGTATTACAAGCACGTCCTCATCCCGAAGACGCTCGACGCCGCGCTCGGCGGCGGCGAGTACGGCGAGGCGTTCTACACGCTCCACGGGTTCGACTTCTATCCGGAGGAGGTCGCCGCGGGGTCGTCGGCGAAGCCGCGTTTCGTCGCGACGGTGGAGGGCGGCCCGGTCGTCGACGCGAAGCTGACGCTGTCGAAGAAGCGTGCTGCCGCGGCCAAGGCGATCTTCGAAGCGCTGACGCGCGCGGTGGAGGCGACGGAGAACCACGTCGTTCCGCCTTCGCACGTCTACGACAGGAGCTGGACGAGGGTGACGCGCACGTCGCCAGGCGGCCGCATCGCCTGCGTCAAGACGACCTACCCCAACGACCCCACGGTGCTGCACTCGTGCACGGTCTTCGACGTCGAGCGCAACATGGTCCAGAACTACAACAGCAAGGACGCCGCGTGCCTCACGCGGTGAGGGTCGTGTTGCGGCGGGTAGCGCTCAGCTCTCTCCAAAGGTGATGGGCCTGGTGTCTTCTTCACCGTGGCGAGCGGGCGTCGGCGCGCGCGTTCAGGTAGCACTCGAGGGCGGTGTATCCGGGCGGGCAGCCCGTCACCTGAGCGAGCGTCGCGCCGTCCGCGCGTGACGGGTCGAGACCATTGGCCTTCTCCCACGCGTCGGGCATGCCGTCACCGTCTGTGTCGGCGGCCGGAGGCGGCGCGCCCTTCTGGGCCATGAAGCCATCTCCGACGTCCACTCCCTGGCCGCTACGCCACGAGGGCGGGCGAGCATCGATCGGTCGCGCGAGGTACGACGAGAGCCGCTCGTCCATCCGATCGCGCGGCCACGGGCCAGCCGTCCGCGCCAGGAGCGCGACGAGCGCGCTCGCCTTCGTATAGGTGACCTGCGGAAACGGCTGGCGGACCGGCGCCGGGTGGCCGGGCGAGGGGACCGCGGCGGGCGCCGCTGCGCCGCGACCGAGGAGATTGTCTGCCGCGTACACCGAACCTCCTGGATGCGTGTAGAGTGCACCTTCAGCAGACGGCCCGTCCGGATCCGCGCTGCCTCGTCGCACCATGACGTTGCCGACGAGGTTCAGGCGGAGCGCGAAGCTCGGCGCTGTCGGCGCGCAATCGTTCCCCGCATTGTTGCCCGTGCACCGGTTGAACCAGATCGGGTCCGACGCATCCCAGAGGACGTTGTTCGACAGCTCGATCGACAGGACGTGCCCCGTACAGTTGCTCTTGCCAGGGCCGTCGTCGTTCTCCTCGCAGCTCATCTCGGGGAGGCGCCCGGCGACTCCGTTCCACACCGTGTGGTGGATGGTGATCGCGTCGAGCGACAGGACGTCCTTCGAGTAGTTGATGAGGACGCCGCCCCACTGGTAGTGCTCGCCGCGCGGCTCCGCGATGATCGAGTGCTGGATCGTCACGTTGCGCGAACGCGTGAGCTCGACGTTCTCGTCCTCCGCGCTCCCCATCGAGCAGTGGTCGATGATCACGTCGTGCGCGCCGCCGATCCGGAGCGAGTCCGGATCGCCGGCGCGGAACCGCATGTGGCGAACGATGAGGTCGTTGCAGTCGTTGGGGTCGTAGACGTTGTCGCAGACCATGCCGCCCTTCACGACGACACCGCCCGGCGAGGTCTGCCCCGCGATGGTGAGCTGCCCGTGCTTGATCTCGAGTGGCCCTTCGATGGTGCCGGAGACGTCGAAGACGACCGTTCGCGGTCCGCGTGCATCGAGGCACGCCTGCATCGAGCCAGGCCCCGCGTGCGCGAGCGTCGTCACGTGGCAGACGGCTCCGCCACGCCCGCCCTTGGCGCCGGCGCCGAAGCCCTCCGCGCCCGGAAACGCGACCAGGCCGCGCGCCGGGCTCGTCGTCCCCACGGCGGGGACCATCGGCGGGACGGGATCGTGGGGCGTCGCCGGGCTCGCGCTCGGCGGGTCGAGTCGTTCGCGAAGGCGTGAGCACGCGCTCGTCGCCACGCAACACGCAAGGAGAGCACACACGGTCCGCGCAAGGTGCATTGGCGGATCAACGGCGGCCCCCGCGCGACCGTTAAACCCGATCCGTGGCGCTCAGAGGCAGCCGCAGTTCGCGGAGTAGAGCGTCCGAGCATCGCCGTCGTTCGCGCAGTTGTCGTCGCCGACCTGCGTCGTGATCTCGTCGCCGGTCGTGCAGGTGCAGACGCCGTCCTGGCAGTCCATCTTGACCGTCTGACCGCTCGTGTCCTGGGCCGTGCATCCGCAGGTGCCGCCGCCGACCGTGCACGTCGGGTTCTCGCAGACGTTCGTCCGGAGCGGGGTGCTCGGCGCGGCCGGCGTGGTCGCGGGTGCCGAGGTCGGTTGCTGCGTGGAGCCCTCGGGTGAACGGGCAGGTGAGGTCCCGCCGCCTCCGTTCTTCGTGTTGCTCGCCGTCGCTCCCGAGCCCCTGCGACCGAGCGAAGAGTCGGTTTCTGCCGAGCAAGCCGTGACGAGACCGGCAGCGAGGAGGGCGACGGCGGCGAGGGGATGAAAACGCATGCGTTCCCTCGAGCAAGCACCGTGCCGCCGCAAGGCGATGCGCATCCGTCAGCGGCGACTCTGCGGGTCTTCCTGCGGCTGGCCGTCGACCAGCCGGTACGCGCCGGGCGACCGCTTGCAGCGTGCGATCTGCGGGAAGGGCTGCGGCGACGGCAGCGTGATCCGCTGGGATTCGGGCAGCTCCTCTTTCGTCGCGGGCGGGTTTGCCATCCGTTCACTCTGCAGCCTGGTCGCCCTCGTTGCCAGTCACCCGGACGGACGACGCGAGGCAAGAACCCCGCGCTACAAGAGGACGCGAAATGACGCCGCGCCTCGTGCTCACCGAGGAGATGCACGCGCCGCTCTTCGCGTGGCGCGGCGCGCTCGGTGCGGGCGGTCGTTCGATTCCCGTCTCGGGCCCGCGACGAGACGCGTCGGGTACTTCCACGCGCTGCGAGGGGCCCGGCCTACGTCGAGGAGCTCCTCATGAAGATCGACGAGGCGGGGGTCGCGCGCTCGACGACCGCGATCGAGGCGGTGTTCGCCACCGTGAACGAGCGTCTCTCCGACGGTCGCAAGACGCTCGCCGGAGACGTGGTCACCGCGGCCGACCTCACCTTCGCCGCGGCCGACCTCACCTTCGCCGCGCTCGCCGGGCCGGTCGTGATGCCACCCACGTACGCGACGCGATTCGGTAGCGCCGCCCGCCTCCCCGCGCCGCTCGCCGCGATCGTCGACAGGATGCGCGCGACGAGGGCTGGCGCGTTTGCGATAGGATCGGGGCGTGCGAGGACGTGCGTTCGCGGTGGGAGCAGTGGCTGTGATGTTCGTCGTCGCCGGCGCGTGCTCGTCGTTCGACGAGGCCGGCGCCGGGACCAGCGAGGAGGCGGGTACCAGCCTCGACGGCGCGACCGACGGCGCCTCGTCGGATGCCCTCGACGGAGGTCCTCCCGACAGCGCTTCCCTCGATGCGGGCTTCATCCCCTGCGCCAAGCGAGCGGCCGACCCCGCGCACTTCTGCGACGACTTCGACGATCCCGAACGAGTGGACGCGAAGTGGAAGAGCGCGACGCTCGACGGCGGCGTGATCGCGGAGACCGGCGCCGCTCTCTCTGCCCCGCGCGCGCTCCTGCTCCGACTCGTGGGTGGCGACGGGCAGTCGAAGGCGTTTCTTCGCAGCAACCGGGGCGGCCTCGTCGATGTCTCCGCGAAGAATCACCTCGCGGTCTCCTTCTCCATGCGCATCGACAGCGCTCCGTACGCGGTAGCCGGTGGCATTGGCTACATGCACCTGGCGCTCATCGAGCTCGACGCGCCCCCGTGCGATTCGACCGCGGGGCAGCCGCAGCGGCAGATCGAGCTCTCGTTGTTCCCCGATGGCTCGCTTGGCGCGGCTCTCAAGGGCCTTCGCGATTTGTGTCCCAACGATGCCGGCGACTACGCGCCGCTGGCCTCGACAGCCAAGCCGGTGGATTTCGCGCAGAAGTTTCGACGGATCACGCTCGATGTGTCGCGAGTTCCATGCAGCGGCTCCTCCGCGCAGGCGACGGTTCGATTCGCGGTCGAGGGCTTCAGCGAAGTCGGCTGCCAGTCGCTCGGAATGGGCGATCCGTTCGCGCATGGGACGGCGCTCACGGTGCAGCTCGGGCTCTTCGCGTCGGGCAAGTGGGGCGACACCGCGATCGCCTACGACGACGTCAGCGTGGACTTCGACTGACGCGTGGCCCGTCACCCCTTTCGGCTCCTGAACGTCTTCGCCGAGTCGCCGCTCTCCGGCAACGCCCTCGCGGTCTTCGAGGACGGTAGCGGACTATCCGACGAGCGGATGCAGGCGCTCGCGCTGCAATTCAACCTCTCGGAGACGACGTTCCTGTTTCCCTCGGCGACCGCGACGGCCAAGGTGAGGATCTTCTCGCCCGGCTTCGAGATGCCGTTCGCGGGGCACCCGACGCTCGGAACGGCGCACGTGGTCCGTTCGCTCCACGGCGCGGGCGACGCGCTCACGCTCGAGATGCGTGCGGGGGTAATCCCCGTCACGGCAGCAGGGAACACGTGGACGCTGCAGGCAAATGCGCCGCGCACGCGCCCCGCCGCGTCGACGCAGGCGGAGCTTGCCGCGATGCTCGGAGTGAACGAGGAGGAGATCCGCGACGGCGCGATGTGGGTCGACACGGGCTCCGAGCAGCTCATCGTCCGCCTCACGACTCCCGAGGCGGTACGACGCTGCCACCCCGAGCCGGAGTTGCTCGCACGCCACGGCTCGAACGCGCAGCGTGCCGGCCTCGTCTACGTCTGGGCGCACGAGGACGTGCCGCCCGCGGAAGACGGCGAGAGCATCCTGGCGCGCTTCTTCTTCTTGAAGCACGGCGCCGTCATCGAGGATCCGGGAACGGGCTCGGCCTGCGCGAACCTCGGCGGGTGGCTGGTCGCGCGTCGTCACGAGCTCCCCGTTGCGATCTCGATCGCGCAAGGAGAGGCCACCGGCCGCCTTTGCAAGCTGGGACTACGCGTCGACGCGGAGCAACGGATCTTCGTCACCGGAAAGGTGATCGAGGTCGGACGCGGCGAGATCACCGTCTAAGCTGCCCCCGATGACGCCCTACGGCTTGCTCGTTCAGCGGTTCGATCGTCACTACCTCCTCAGGAGCTCCGCCGACGTCCTCGAGTGGGATGCCCAGGCGATGATGCCCGACGGCGGAGGCGATCTCCGCGCGGCGCAGCTCGGTACTCTCCGCGTGCTCGCGCACGAGGCCATCGCGACACCCGACATGGCAGAGCGCCTCGCCGCCGCCGAGGCTGCCCCTCCCGAAGACGGGTGGGAGCGCGCCAACCTCGCGGCGATGCGTCGTGCGTGGGTGCACACCGCCGCCGTCCCGTCCGATCTCGTCGAGGCTCATGCGCGCGCAGCGTCGGCCTGCGAGCTCGCGTGGCGTGCGGCGCGTCGTGGGGACGACTTCGCGAGCTTGCTGCCGCACCTCGAGCACGTCGTGAAGCTCACGCGCCAGGTCGGTGAGGCCAAGGGCGCGATGATGGGGCTCTCCGTCTACGACGCGCTTGCCGACGAGCACGAGCCTGGCGCGCGCGAGGCGCTCCTCACGCCGCTGTTCGCGCGGCTGGAGCGCGAGCTCCCTCCGCTCGTGGACTCCATCGTCGCCGCGCAGGCACGCACGTCGCGAGCGCCTGAGCTCGTCGGTCCGTTCCCGGTCGCGCGTCAGGCGGCTCTCGGCCGTCGCGTCGCGGAGCGCATGGGCTTCGACTTCACGCGCGGTCGCCTCGACGTGAGCGCGCATCCGTTCTGCGGCGGCGCCGCCGAGGACGTGCGCATGACCACGCGCTACGACGAACGAGATTTTCTCCCGAGCATCCTCGGCGTCATCCACGAGACGGGCCACGCGCTCTACGAGATGGGGCTGCCGCGGGCCTGGGTTCGCCAGCCGGTGGGGCGCGCAGCCGGGATGGGACTCCACGAGAGCCAGTCGCTCCTGATGGAGATGCAGGCGGCACGCTCTCCCGAGTTCCTCGGCTATCTGGCGGGCGTGGCGGCGGAGGAGCTCGGCGTCGAGCTCTCCAGGGAGACGCTCGTTCGCAACGCGCTAGGCGTCGAACGAAGCTTGATCCGCGTCGATGCCGACGAGGCCACGTATCCGCTCCACGTGATCGTGCGCTTCACGCTGGAGCGCGCGCTGCTCTCGGGTGATCTGCCGGTGGGGGAGCTCCCGGGCGCGTTTCGCGACGCGATGGAGCGCGTGGTGGGCATCCGTCCCCCGAACGATCGCGACGGCTGCCTCCAGGACGTTCACTGGCCCTCCGGCGCGTTCGGCTACTTTCCGAGCTACACGATCGGCGCAATCGCCGCGGCGCAGCTCTTCGCGATCGCCCTCGAGAAGCACCCGATGATCCCCTCGGAGCTCACGCGCGGTGAGCTCGGCACGCTGCGCGAGTTCGCGCGCGAGCATGTCCATCAGCACGGGTCGCGCTTCGACACGAATGCGATCCTCGAGCGAGCCACGGGCCGCGGGCTCGACGTCGATGCGCTGCTCGCGCACTTACGGCGACGCTACCTGGGCGCCTAGCGAGCGCTCGTTCAGAGGCCGAGCCTCTTCCACACGACCGCCGCCTGGCTCGCGACGGTCCTGTCTTTGTCCGAGAGGAGCGGCTCGAGCGCCGGCTTGATCTTCGCCCGCACCGCCGCGTAGACGGCATCGTTCCTCGGGCCCCAGCCCCGGTTCAGCGCGATGAGGCCCGAGAGGCGGACCTTCGCTTCGGCGTCGGCGAGGCACGAGGTGATCGCGGTCAGGGGGAACAGCTCCCGTCGCCTTGCGGTCGCTGTCCCTCCCTCGACGGCAGCCGCGCGGATCTTCGGGTCGGGACTCCGTGCTGCGACCACGAAGCGCGGGCCCACGACGTCGTCGGAGAACGCCTGGAGCGCCGTGCGCGCACCCGACGCGGTGCCACCGCCTTTGGCACTCTTCGCGATCAGCTCGTCGATCTTCGCGACCTTGGCATCGGCGGCCGCGGGGGTAACAGTCTTCTTCTTCGCACCCATTCCACCGATCTTAGCGCACGCGAGGAGGCTGAGGGACCAGGTCTCGTTCGTAGCGGCGGCGCGACCGCGCGAGCGCGGCGAGCAGGAAGACTCCGGCCAGCCACCCGGAGGACGGCGACCTCGGCGAGCCCGATGCCGCGCAGCCCGAGGAAGCGATCGTGGGCTCGTTGCTCTTGTCGTTCGCCGTCGAGCGGGCGGTGTTGAGGTCGACGGAGTCCGGCTCGCCCGCCGCTGACGGCGGTGCCGAGCCTTCCTTGGTCGCCGTCCCGGTCGACTCGAGTCTCGGCGTTGCCCCGGCGGCCGCGAACGCGCGATCGAACAGCTCCTTCACGCTCACGAGATCGTTGAAGTAGGCGCGTGCGCTGGTGCCCATGCACGTCGCCCGCGGATCGCTCGGCTGGTCCGCCTGACCGTTCGTGACCTCCACGGCCACGCCGATCACGGCCTTGGTCTTCGCGGAGAACGCCGGAGCGCCCTCGTCCCCGCGGCAGAACGACTCGCCCGTCATGAACTCGCCCTTGGCGAGCTGCGCGGAGTCGTTCGGGCCGACCGCGAGCACCGAGAGTCCCGAGCGCTGCTCCCGGATCGAAGGGAGCTTGTTGTTCTGGTCGTAGCCGAAACCCGCGATCGTGAGCGCCTCGTCCTGAGCTGCGCCCTTCGTGAGGCGCAGCGCGGCGATCGGAGCATCGACGTCACGATCGAGCCGTAAAATCGCGACCGCGGGGTAGAGCGAACCCCCCGCGGGGACGAACAGCTCGGTGCCGAGGGCCGTGGGAGCGAGGTTCTTCTGGGCCTTCTCGCCGCCGTTCGCGCCCGTGTAGATGCCGAGTGCCGACGCCGCGAGATCCTGGAGCGTCTTCTCCTGCGTGACGAAGGAGACGCAGATTCGCGAGATGAGCACGAGGCGCTTCGCGATGATCGTGCCGGTACACTGGAGGCTCCAGACGTTGTCGGAGCTCACGCTGTTCACCCCCAGCGCGACGACCGCGCCTTGCTCGGCGCCCGCCGTCGTCGTCCCGCTGATGATGGCCTGACTCGCGCGCCCCACTTCTTCGGTGGGCTCGAGGGGCGCGGTGCACGCTGCGCCGGCCAGGGCGAGGAGGGCCAGCGCCCCCGGCGCGAGCCGGAGGCGGAGCGAGGTCGACGTGGACGTGAGGAGGCTCATGGTGTCTGCCGTTCACTCCGGAACGCAGCGGCAGAACGAGCTCGCGGTGCGCCCACCGCACTGGAGGACGTGGTGCGCGCGGCAGGCGCCGCCGACCTTCACCGCGACGCTCTTCGAGGTCGAGCCGACGCTCCGGAAGTGGAGCGAGGCCTCGATGACGCCCGGGTCCGATGCGCTCGGCTCCTGCTCGACCTGGGGCTCGTCCGGCGCGGGCGCGTCGGGCTGCGAGGCGACCTCGGGATCGTTCGGGTTGGGGTCGAGGTCAGTCCCGGGATCGGCGTTCGGGTCGACCGTGTCGGCGGTGGAGCACGCCGGATCGTTCGCGTCCGTGCATGCGCCGTCGGGCGTCGCGTTCGGGTCGGCGTTCGGGTCCGCAGGAGCATCACACGCCGGGTCGTTGGCGTCCGCGCACTTGGCGTTCGGGTCCTCGGGCGCATCGCACGCCGGATCGTTGGTGTCCGTGCACGTCGCGCTCGGATCCTTGTTCGGATCGCACGCTTGATCGTTCGGGTCGCACGCCGCGTTCGGATCTGCGGCCGGGTCCTTGCCACTGGTCGCGCTCGGGTCGCCGCCCGGCTTGGCGGTCGACGCGTTCGGCGCGGCCTTGTCCGCGGCAGTCTCGGCCTTGCCCTTGCCCTTGAGGTAGTCCGAGCACGCGGTGTACGCCTTGCCGCCGGAGCCGCCGCATCCCGCGGCGGCGAGCTTGTCGGCTCCCACGCACGCGGCGGTTCCCGCGACGCCGCCGATCACGGTGCCCGCCGCGAGGCCTCCCGGAATGGGCGCCAGCCCGCCGACCACGGCGCCTGTCCTCGCGCCCGCCGCCGCCGCCGGAATGCAGTCCCGCAGCAGCTTGCCACAGGTGCCGACCGCGGCCAGCGCGGACCACCCGCAGTCCGATGCAGCACCGCTGATGGCCGCGAGCGACTTCGGCAGCACCGAGCCCGTGGACGCCTTGTCGGCGAACGCCGAGAGCACCGACGAGCCGCCGTAGAGGACGCGCATCTCGGCATTCTTCATCGTGTTCTTCGTGATGTGTCCCGCGTCGTCGATGACGAGCTCACCACCGCGGCGCATCGTCTTGAACGAGACCGAGCCGCCCGAGCCGCTCGCCCCCACGACCGTGAAACGGATCCCGTCGACGGGCTTGCCCTTCGCGTCGAAGCCGAGCGCGGTGGTCTGCCCATAGCCGCGGTAGATCTGCCAGGTCTTGATGCGGGTCGCCTTCAGCGTCAGCGCCGATGACGTGACCTTCGCCGCAGCGGTCGGCTGCTCGACGCGCGCGACCGCCTTGGTCGAGGGCTCCGGCGCCGCGCATGCAGCGGTACCCGCGAGAGCGGCGACGGAAACGAGCAAGAGAGATCGGCTGCGGAGAAACATGGTGGGCTCCCGTTCACTGGTTGGCTGCCGGGCGCGCTACGCGCCCGGAGGGTCATCGAGGCGAGCAGCCTTCGCGCGGGTTGCGCTCCAGGCTGCTCGGCGTGTCTGACGAACCAGAATGCAGCGCACGTGCCATTCGCCCCGGCTCGAGGACCGATGTCATGAAGGCACGTAAATCAAGGTGGATCGTGACCTGCGCCCACGTCAGCGCACGTTGCGCGCATCGCGGTGGGCGACACGTCTCGAGTGTAAAGGCGGCGCAACACCCTGGATCGCGCGGAGGGCTCGCGGCTGTTCCTCGTGTCAGGTCTGAGTGAGAACGAGATCGGGCACGGGCACGGGCACGGGTCACTCTGCGTCGCGTGGGGCTGCGCAGACGTCGACCGGAACCCCGCTGAAGGCGGCGTTGCCGCTCAGCGTGTCGAGCATCTGGTCGTCGGTGAGATCGTTCACGCTGACGCCAGGATGCTCCGTGGCGACGGCGAGCTTCACGCCCGGACGCCGATGCCCATAGCCATGGGGCAGGCTCACGACGCCGCGCATGATCTCGTCGGTGACGGTCACGGGAACGCGCACCTCGCCGACACGCGAGCGTACGATGGCCTCCGCGCCGCCCGCGAGACCCAGGCGCGCCGCGTCCTCCGGGTGAACGAAGAGCGTGCAGCGTGGCGTCCCGCGCATCAGCTGCGGGACGTTGTGCATCCACGAGTTGTTGTCGCGGAGATGTCGGCGGCCGATGAGCACGAGACGATCCCGCGTGCTCGCCGTCCCGTCGCCCTCGAAGGTGGACCAGAGGCGCGCGAGATCCGCGACGAGGAGCGGCGGCGCGAGATCGATGGTCTTTCCCCGGCGAAAGAGGCGCTCCGGTAGCGATGGCGTCAGCGGACCGAGGTCCACGCCGTGCACCGCCGCGCGCAGCTTCGCGAGCGTGAGCCCGACGCGGGGCGGCCGCAGGCGCGCACCGAATCGCCCGAGGCGCAGCCCCACGTCGAGCACGCGCTCGGGGCCGAGCCGCTCGAGCGCACGGTACTTCAGCGTGCGCCGCACATCGCGTCCGAGCTTCAGCGTGTCGATGCGACGCGCGAGCCCGAGCAGGATCTGCCAGTCGTGCCGCGCGTCGGGCCCGGGATCGAACAACGCCGGCGCGAAGCGCGCGGTCTCGTGCACGGCGAGGAGATGAAAGACGACATCGTAGTGAGGCCGCTCGAGCGGCGACGGTGGCGGCAGGATGAGGTTCGCGTGCCGCGTCGTCTCGTTGATGTACGGATCGATCGACACCATGAAGTCGAGCGACGCGAGCGCCCGATCGACCTGAGCGCCATTCGGCGTGGAGAGCACGGGATTGCCCGCGAGCGTGACCATCCCGCGGAGTCGCCCCTCGCCCTCGGTGAGGATCTCCTCGGCGAGGACCGCCACCGGGAGCTCGCCGCCGAACTCGGGGAGGCCACGGACGCGGCTCTTCCACCGCCCATAGCTGCCCTTGCCCACCTGCTTGAGTGCGACCGGGTCGAGCGCGGGCTTCGGGAACATGGCGCCGCCCTCACGATCGAGGTTTCCGGTGACGATGTTGAGCGCGTTGACGAGCCACTGGCAGAGCGTGCCGAAGAGCTGCGTCGACGTGCCGACGCGCCCGTAGCAGACGGCCGAAGGTGCACTCGCGAAGTCGTTCGCGAGGCGCGTGATCGTCTCCGCGGGTACGCCCGTCGGTCCCGCCACGCGGGCAGGGGTCGCTTCGCGCACAGCGTCGCGCAGCGCATCGAGCCCGTCGGTGAGCTCCCCCAGACGTCCGAGGGCCAGCTCTCCCTGGAGCACCACGTGGAGCATCGCGAGGAGGAGGAGCGCGTCCGTTCCGGGCCGCACGAAGACATGCTCGTCTGCGCGCTCCGCGGTCTCGGTGCGCCGTGGGTCGACGACCACGACGCGCCCGCCTCGCGCGCGGATGGCATCGATGCGGTGGCGCATGCCGGGCGCCGTCATCAGGCTGCCGTTCGACGCGACGGGATTGGCGCCGAAGATCAGAAAATGCTGCGTTCGATCGACGTCGGGCACGGGCAGGAGGAACTGGTGTCCGAACATCCAGTACGCCGCGAGCATGTGCGGGAGCTGGTCGACCGACGTGGCCGAGAAGCGGTTCTTCGTGCGGAGCGTGCGGATGAAGGTGGGCGCGAAGAGCATCGAGCCCGTGTTGTGGACGTTCGGATTGCCGAGGTAGACGCCGACCGCGTCGTTGCCGTGGGCCTTCTGCACGTCGACGAGCCCACGCGAGGCAAAATCGAGCGCGTCGTCCCATGCGAGACGCTCCCACCCGCTCTTCGTTCGCCGGACCGGGTGGCGGAGGCGATCCGGATCCTCGTGGAGATCCTTCAACGCGAACGCCTTCGGGCACAGGTATCCGCGCGAGAGCGGATCCTCGTCGTCGCCGCGGATCGACGTGACGCGTCCGCCCTCGGCCTCGATGCGAAGCCCGCACATCGCCTCGCACAGGTTGCAGGCGCGGAAGTGGGCCTCTGCGGTCACTTGGTGTTCAGCCCGCGCTCCTCGCGGATGGCGGCGTTGCGCGCCTCGGCGCGCTGGAATGCAGGCCGTGCGGCGATGCGCTCCGCGTACGCGTTGAACGACGGGCGCGGCTCGATCATCTTGAACATGAGCATGAAGCGGAGCGTGCCGCCGAAGACGGCGTCGGCCATCGAGAACTTGTCGCCCAGGAGAAAATCGCGGTCCTCGATGGCGCTCTCGATCGTCGCCAGCATCGCTTCGTTGGAGCCCCACCCTGCCTGGCTGTCCTTGAATCCCCATCCACCCATCTTGGCCATCGCTCCCGGCTCGATGACCGACGGCGCGAAGAAGGACCACCGCAGGTACGTCGCCCGCGCGGGATCGTCGACGCGCGGCGCGAGGTCGCCATACGAGTAGCGGTCGGCCAGGTAGAGGGCGATGGCCGCGGACTCCGTGACGACAGCATCGCCGTCGGTGAGGACGGGCAGCTTGCCCATCGGGTTCAGCGCGAGCATCTCGGGGGACTTTTGCCCTCCCTTCGGCATGTCGACGTGGTGCAGCTCGTAAGGGACGCCGATCTCCTCGAGCATCCAGATCACGTTGGCCGCGCGCGAGAACGGGTGATGGTAGAGGACGATGGACATCGGAGTGCCTGCCTTTCGGGCTGGCGAGTCTACTCCGTTCAAGAGGGCGGCGCCGCGTTCTCCCAGCCCGTCAGGCGCGCGAGCTCGGCACGCGTCATGTTCGTGTCCAGCAGTGCTTGTAGCTGGTTCGCGCGCGCGAGCAGCATCGTCCGCAGCGGCTCGATGAGCGCGCTCTCGTCCTTCGTACCTAGGTCGATCGCATCGCGCACGGCCACGAGCCACCCCTTCGCGCGATGGACCGCGCGACCCCAGGTCTCCTCGCGTGTGCTCGCCTCGACCGCTGCCGCGTAGGCTGCCTCGACCTCGGTCGCCACGCCCCCGAGCGCGAGGCGCTCGAGCGCGCGTGCCTCCTCGAGGTTCGCCTGCGCCTGGTGCACGCGGGCATTCTTGGTGAAGACATCGAGCGACCAGTGCAGCCCGAACGCAGCGGCGAACTGCGGGCTGTTGAGCGACGTGGTGTCGACGCCCGCCACTGGCCCGGTCACGCCGGGCGCGGCCGTCCAGTCGAACTGCATTCCGAGCCCGAGATCGGGCAGCAGGTTCGCGTGAGCCGAGTCGACGAGCGCGCTCCGGGCGGCGACCCCCGCGCGCGCACGGTTCACATCGGGACGATGGGTCCGCGCTGCGGTGAGGTAGGTCACGACGGGCCCGAGCGGCGTCGCGGGCCGCGTGAGCGGTACGTCGGGCACGTCGAACCCGGTCTGCACCCCGGTGTAGAAGCGGAGCGCCGCGAGCCCCGCGACCTCGCCGCGTCTCGCCTCGCCGATGCGCGCGAGGATGTCGTCGCGGCTCACCTCGAGTCGAATCCGATCCACCTCGTCGACCCCGCGCTCTCCTGCCGCGAGCTTCGTTCGCACGGCGCCGATGGCGTCGTCGAGCTTTGCGAGCGCGTCGGCCGCGAGCGCGAGGAGATCACGCGCGACCGTCACGCCATAGAACGCACGGCGGACGTCGATGCGCACCTGCTGACGCTCCTTCTCGACCTCCCACTCACCGACGCGCACCTGCGCCTCGGCGGCGCGGTTGGCCGACGAGATCTTGCCGAACGTGTAGAGCGGCAACGTGGCGGTCAGGCCGAGCTGCACGAACGGGCCGACCCCGGAGCTGAGGCTCTGCGAGATGAAATTGCTGGACGTCGTGGCGGCCCCGGTTGCCGCCGGCGTGTTCGGAACGACGCCGAACCGGCTGTTCAGCGCGACGAGCGGCGCGCGCGCCGCGGCGGCCTCCTCGACCTGTCCGTGCATCGCGCCGAGGCGCGCACGCGCAGCCGAGATCGCGGGGTGATTGCGCTCCGTGAGCGAGAGGCATTCGCCGAGTGAGTACGCGTGACCGTCGGGAGCGCGCTCGTCCGCGCACGCGGAGCGCGTGAGCGCGAGAACGATTCCGATGCTGAGCAGAACACCGAGCGCGCCCAGCCAGCGCGCGAGTCGCCACGAGATCCGTGATCGCCGTGTCGCGGAAGGTGTGGAGCGCGCTTCGCACCCTGGAAAAGTTCGGCCGTGGAGCGACGCTACGCGCGGCAGGAACAGCGGCGAAATGAAGAGAGCGAGCACGCGCATGCGCCGCGCCTCAGCAACCTCCGTACCGACGCGCGTCGACCCTAGAGCAGCGCGAGGACCTCGGCGTCGACCGTGGCCTCTTCGCCGTCGTGCCAGCCACCGTGGACGTGCCGCACGATCCCGTTCCGGTCGAGGATGTAGAACGTCGGCATGTGAGACGGTCTCCATTGGCTCGCGATGGCGTGGCCCCGATCCCATCCGACGGGGAACTTCGCGCCCCAGGTCCTCGCGGCGTCGGCCACGATGTTTCCGCGTCGGAGGCACGTGTCGCCCCACCCGTTCGTCTCGGCGCAGCCCTCGCTCTCGTCGTCGACGGAGAGCGCAGCGATCTCGAGGCCGCGAGCGTGGTACTTCACGTAGAGCTGCTGGAGCTGCGGGAAGGATTTCTTGCAGGGCTCGTTCCACGTCGCCCAGAAGAAGACGAGCGTGACCTGACCCGCGGGGATGGTGACGTTGCCGTCCGTCGTGAGCGAAGCGACGGAGAACGGCGGCGCGCGCTCGCCGACAGCAGCCTCGCTCGGCCTCTCCGCCTTCGGGTCTTCCGGGTGGAGCGGATGCCGCGAGGCGGGATCGGGCGTCCTCGCACCCCTGGCGCACGCCACGAGAAGGAGGATCGGGCCGAGGAACGAGAGCCGGCGCATCGCCCCAACGGTACCACCGGTCCCGTACGGGACTCACTCCCCGCCGCAGACGTCCCGCAGACGAAGGCGGTCGGGAAGCGATTCACCGGCTATCCTGCTCCCGATGGGAACGAGCGAGCTCGAGGAGCTGTTGCCGCGCGTCGTCGGTGTTCTCGACGCCGTTCGAGTGCCGTACATGGTCGCCGGCTCGGTCGCGAGCAACGTGCACGGCGTGGAGCGCTCACGCTCCGACCTCGACATCGTCATCGACCCGGACGCGGCGACGCTCGAGGCGCTCGTCGACGCGCTCCCCCGAAGCGCCTATCACGGCAGCGCGGACGCGGCGCGCGAGGCTCTCCGCGCGCGCACGAGCTTCACCGTGGTCGACTTCGCGACCGCCACGCGCATCGACTTCATCATCAAGAAGGATCGCCTCTTCAGCCAGCTCGAGATGGAGCGTCGCGTGCGCGTCGACCTCCACGGCTGCTCGGTTTTCGTCGTCTCGGCCGAGGACACGATCGTCGCCGAGCTCGAGTGGTCGAAGCAGCAAGGCGGGTCGAAGACCCAGATCCAGAACGCCGCGGACATCCTCGCCCGCCGCGGCGACACGCTGGACCGCGCCCACATCGCACGCTGGGTGGCCGAGCTGGATCTCGCCGCAGAGTGGGAAAAAGCTGCGGCCGTGCGCGCTCGACCGACGGTCTAGCGTGCGAGGACGAGCGTGGCGCGCTGGAGCTCCGTCTCCGTCGCGGCGACCTGCTCCACGCGACGCCCCTCGAGCGCGCGAAACATGAGGTAGTCACCGCGCCCGAGTCGGGCCTTGACGAGCCGGCCAGTGGCGGCGTCACGCAGGCCGACGAGCGAGGAGGGCGTGTCGTCCGGACGAAGCTCGCAAACCACGGGCTCGCGCTCGCCCGAGTCGAGCAGCGTCGTTCCCTCGATCCGAAGCGCGCCTGCCTCGATCGTCACCCGCGACCCGTGCTCGAGCCGACCGTACGAGTTGTCCGCGAGGACGAGCTCGAAGCCCGTTGCGTCACGCAGCACAGCCGGACAGTCGCCGCTCGGCGTATGGCCGATCACGACGCGCCGCACGCTCGACGCGCGCAGCGCTTCGATGACGGGCTCCTGAGGAAGCATCGGGTTGCCGAGCGTGTCGCCCGGGCGCGCATACACCACGCTCGCCTGGTTGAAGGCCGTGCCGGGAAGCGGGGCCTGATACGCGAGGAGCTTCTGCCAGAGCGGCGCGCCGTCTGGCGCGCATCGTCGCGCGACGAACGCGCTCATCGACTCGGCGTAGAAGTCGTTGAGCGCGCGCACCCACGTATCGACGCCGGCGACGCGTGGCGCGCTGCCGGGCACCACGCCGAGGTTCTCGGCGGTCACGCCGCCGTGGAGAAAGAGAGTCTCGTCCTCGCGATGCGCGAGCACCGCGGCGGCAAGGTAGCTCGTATGCGCCCCCGCCGGCCCGATGTCCTCGAGCCAGCTGTCGACGACGGCGTCGTCGCTGGCGGGCCGGCCCTCGGTCGTGAGCTCGGTCAGTCGGTGCTCGAAGGCGTCACGTGCGCCCATCGTCCTCGAGAAGATCGCGCGGAGCAGCTCGCCGCGCGTCCCCGCCACGGGGCGGACGTCGAGCTCGCGCGCGAGACGAAGCTTGTTGATGTCGCGATTACCGGCGAGGAGCACGACGCGATCGGGCTGCGCGCGCTTGGCCGCGAGCAGGGTCGCGACGATCTTCCGTCCCGCGGGCCCGCGATCGATGGCGTCACCGCCGAAGACGAACACGGTGTCGTCGGCCACGCGCAGACCACGTGCCTCGTCGTAGCTGACGAGCGATGCGCCGGGCCCGTTGCTCGCGCAGAAGTCGAGGAGCTTGTCCCAACGACCCTCGACGTCCGTGAGGTACGCCACCTTCCGCATTCGACGAGTCCCATCTTCACACATCTCGGGGTGAAGGTGATCTGACAGGTCCGGCAGGGTCGGCCTATGCTTCGCCCATGGCCTGGATCAAGGTTCCCGCTGAGCATCACCCGATCTTTCGCGCGGCGTTGCCGAAGGATCCGCGCGTCGACACGCTTCCGATGTTCGGCGGGCTCGCGGCCAAGGTGAACGGGAACTTCTTCGCAGGCCTCTTCGGCCGTTCGTCGATCATCTGGCTCCCGGAGAACGAGCGCGGCGAGGCGCTCGCGCTCGAGGGGGCGGCGTTCTTCGACCCGATGGGCGACGGGCGCGCTCGGAGCGACAAGGTGATGTTGCCCGAGGCGATGATGGAGGAGCCCGAAGAGCTCCGGCGATGGATCGTGCGCGCCTTCAAGGCGGCGGCGAAGCTCCCGCTGAAGGTCAAGGAGCCGAAGAAGAGCGCGAAGAAGGCGGCGACCCCGAAGCCGAAGGCGGCGGCCTTGAAGCCGAAGGCGAAGGCGGCGGCCTTGAAGGTGAAGGCGGCGGCCTTGAAGCCGAAGGCGGCGAGGCCGAAGGTGAAGTAGCCCCGCGCACGCGCATGTGCGCGTCGCCGACCGCGACCGCCACGAGCTTCTTCACGCGCGCGAAGACGGACTCCTGTCGATACGGAACACCGAAATGCTCGCAGATCGCCCGAACCCGAGGCTGGATGCGCTGGTACTGACGGGGCGGAAGATCGGGGAAGAGGTGATGCTCGATCTGGTAGTTGAGAAACCCGTGCAGAAAATCGCGCACATCTCCGCCCGTCGAAAAATTGACCGTGCCGATGACCTGCCGCAGAAACCATTCGCGCCGATCACGAGGTGAGCCCGTGAAACGGTGGAGGTCTTCGCCCGCATGATTGGGGGCGATGATCGCGAACGTGTGGAGGTTCGTCAGCAGCTCGGCACCGAGCGAGTTGGCCCACACCGAGGCCACCGCGAGCGGACCGAGCGGCGCGAAGAGCGCGGGGATGGCGACGAAGCGTCCGACCGCGTAGGGGAGAATCGACCTCCACCAGAGCTCACGCCCGTCACCGGTGCGCGGGTCGAATGCCGCCACGAAACGCTCCGGGCCGCGCGCGTCGTCCTTGAGCGTTCCCTCGCGCGTCGTTCGTCGCCTCCGCTTTCGCTGGAGGATCTGCAGCGTGCTCGGTGCGTAGTACGTCACCTTCCACGTGAGCGCGTAGGCCGCGACGGCGAGCTGCTTCAGCACGCGTGGCACGCGCGCCTCGCGGATCGGCGCGACGTTGAGCTCGACGAGATCGGGGTCGGCGACCTCGTTCGTGTAGCCGTGGTGAAGCACGTTGTGCTCGTAGTGCCAGGCCTCGGGCACGAACCAGTCGAACCAGTCGACAAAGCGCCGAGAGCCCTGCGCGAAGCCGGCGGATGTGAGCCGCGTCGGTGTTCCCGGCACGCGGTCCATTCCCTTGTGCATCGTGTGATGCGCGACGATCGCCCAGCGCGCCACCGAGCCCGTCGACAGGAGCGCCATGCTGAGCGGGTTCGGCATGACCCAGGCCGTCGCGTACCCCGCGGTCGTGCACCAGCGGCCCCAGCGCTCGAGGCGCAACATGTGCGCGAGATCCTCCGCGCCAAGCGAGGCCACGGCCTCTGCCTCGAGGGCACGGAGCGCGCGCGCAAATCCTTCGAGGTCGATCGCGTCCAGCTCCGGCGCAGGCAAGGAGTCGATCCTCACATCTGCGGGCAGCCTGCGCAAGGACGGCGCGCGCCCTCGGGGCTTGGCCGCCACGGGCGTTGACCCCACGATGGGTGACAGGCGGCGCGCCCGCTCGTGCGCTACCTTGACGACTGCGTGTGCCCGCCCGACCAGGTGACCTATCGGAACGGCAACGACGGCTCGGTGCGCTGCCTCCCGAAGCCGCCCTGCGATCCCGGGCTCACCCGCAACGCCGCGGGTGACTGCACGTGCCCACCCGACCAGGTCGCCCTTCGCGTCGGGTCGGGCGGGCCGACACGCTGCATCGCGAAGCCGCGCTGAGCTTCGATACCGCACCCGCCCGCTGCAAGGACGCCGCGCTTTCGGTCCGCGCACGAGCCGTGCTACCGAGAGACATGGTCGACGTCTCCCGTATCGCTCTCGCCGCCGAACAGTCCGTCGAGGGCTCCTTTGCCCGTCTCGGCCGCTACCTCGCGTTCGCGCCGATCTCGAGCGATCCGGAGGCGAAGCCGAGGCTCGCGGCGCTCGCCGAGACGCTCCGCGCGGACCTCACGACCCTCGGTATGTCGCGAGCCCGCGTGCTCGAGCTACCCGACGCCCATCCGTGCGTCGCTGCGGAGTGGATGGGTGCGGGCCCGAGCGCGCCGACGGTGCTCATTTATGGTCACTTCGACGTGCAGCCGGTGAAGGGAGAGACCTGGACCACCGAGCCGCACGCGCTCGTGCGGAAGGGCGATCGCCTGTTCGGCCGCGGCTCGGCCGACGACATGGGCGGCTGGCTCAGCCACTTCATCGCAATGGAAGCCTGGCTCCGCGAGACGGGCTCGCTCCCGTGCAACATCAAGATCCTCCTCGAGGGCGAAGAGGAGATCGGCAGCCCGAACCTCGAGCGCTTCATGGATGCGCATCCGGACGCGTTCGACTCCGACGCGATGGTTCTCACGGACTGCGAGAACCCGAGCGTCGACATCCCAGGGCTCACGGTGAGCCTGCGAGGGCTTCTCGAGGTCGAGGTCTCCATCACGAGCGCGCAGAGCGACGTGCACTCGGGCCTCTGGGGCAACATCGTCCCCGACCCGGCGATGGCATTGATCACCCAGCTGGCGCGTCTCGTCGATGCGGATGGTCGTCTCAAGCTCGCGCGTCGCGACGTCGATCCCGCGTGGCTCGTCACCTCGCGCGACGTGCCGCTCACCTCCGCGGTGATCCGCAGCGGAGCCCGCCTGCTCGAGGGCGTCGACCCGCTGCCCGACCGTGGCCTCACGCCGGCGGCGTGGGTCGCCCGTCAGCCCGCGGTGACGGTGCTCTCCACCACGTTCCCTGCGCCCGGCACGGAGAAGAATGCGATCCGCAAATCGGTCTCCGCGAAGCTGAGCCTCCGCATCGCGCCGGGCCAGACATCGGAGGAGCTCTTCGAGGCGGTGGCCGCCGAGCTCCGTCGTGACGTCCCGGCCGGACTCTCCGTCACGCTGACGACGCTGCCGGGCGCGGCTTCGTCGTGGGACTACGTCGCAGAGGGGCCGGCGTTCGACGCGGCCGACCGCGCGTACGTCGCCGCGTGGGGCCGTCCGCCGCTGCGTATCGGTCTCGGCGGCTCGATCCCGTTCGTCGCGCTCTTCGGCAAGCGCTTCGCGCGGCTGCCGCTGGTGCTCAACGGCGTCATCGACCCGGAGACCGGCGCGCACGGCCCGGACGAGTCGATGCACATCGGCGTCTACACGAAGACCGTGAAGGCGAACGTGCACCTCTACGCCGAGCTCGCGACCGCGCTGAAGAAGTGATCCCGTCGTCACGACTCGCAGGCGCGATGATCCTCGCGGCCTCGGCGTGCGTGTCCGCGCAAGTTCCGAGGCTCAGAAGAACACCCCGAGGCCGAGCTCCATCGTCGGTGACTGGCTGCCGTCGAGAGGAACGCGCACACGTCCTCGCAGCTCGACGCCGGAGACGGAGAACGCGACGCCGGGCGCCAGCTGGGCCCACGTGCTCTTCGTTGCTGCGTCGAAGGCGGTGGCGCCGTTCTCACGAATCGTGTCCTGCACGCCGAACGCGACGCCGAGCGAGGGCGTGAACGCGATCGGCCACGCGCGCGCACCGCCGACGCCACCGACGACGGCGCGGTAGCCGAGCGACGGTGTCGCGACGCCGCGAATGCCCGCGTAGCATCGACCAGAGCACCCCTCGGGCGCGCTCTTCGCCGGTACGAGCACGGTGAAATCGGCATCGAGGCGAAGCTCGATGACATCGCGGACGCGCGCTCCGAAGCTGAGGCCGAGGCCGAACCAGAGACCGCTCTCGGGCCCGAAGGCGAAGGGGAGGTTCACTCCCCCGTAGAAGATGAGCGGGCGCCTCGCGCGCTGCGAGCCGTCGAGCCTCGCGAGCGACGCCGCCGAGAGCGCGAGCGGGAGAGCGCCGACGAGCTGCCCTTCGCTCATGATGGCGACGAGCCGGCCCTCGACGTCGATGATGGGCGAGCCCGCACGCGGTGACCCCAGCGGCGCGCCCTCGTGCCGACAGGGCTGGACTCGTCCTCGCGCGGCGAACGCTCCGGCGGGATAGAACGACCACGCGGAGTCCTCGAGGACGTCGGACAGGTCGTAGCTCGCGATCGCGAAGGTGTCGATGGGGTCCGAGAGCGTGGACTGGCTCATCGCGAGCGGAGTCGCCGTGAGCGGCTGTTCGACGGCGAGGAGCGCGAGCCCCGATTCGCGGTCGGTCGCGGCGATCCCGGCGTCGTGCCGACCGCCGCTCGCGTCGATCACGATCGCGTGCGGAAAGCCGGGTCGTGCGACCTCGATCGCCTCGAAGGGGACGAGCACCAGGCGACCGTCGGCGATCACCACGCCGAGCGTCGCGTGCTCGTAGGCATCGACATGAACGACGGCGCTCGTGACGTGAGGCGGGAGCTTCGGCGCGTCGTGCGCGAACGCGCGACGCGGAAGAAGCGTGAGGGTCGCGAGCGTGGCGACGAGGACGGCGAGGAGCTTCTGGCGGAAGGACACGCCCCGATCGATCGCAAGCGACGCGCCAACCGTCGAAGTGCGAAGAGTCCGCGATTCCAGCGTGCGAAGCCTGCTTCTCGCGTGATCGCGCGGGCACCGGTGAGCAGCGCGCTGCACACTGTCCACGCTCAGGGCGTGGCGACGAGCGTGGCGGGCCTCGGTGTCAGTGGGCGGTCGGCGACTTCGTCATGTAGCAGCAGACATCGGACGCCGCGCAGCCCGCTGTCGGGCGGCCCTCGTTGGCTGCGCACGCCACCGTCGAGAGCTGGTTTACGCAGACACCGCCGGCTTTGGCGCATGCGCCGGCGGTCGCGGCTGCAGCTGGGGTCGCCGTCGCGGTGGCCGCAGGACCTGGAGCCGTGGTCTTGCCGCTCGGGGCCGGCGCTGCGGTGACGGCGGTGACCGCCGGCGGAGTCGGCCCGTTCGCGGGCGGCGACGCAGTGACGGCGGAGACCGCCGGCGGAGTCGGCCCGTTCGCGGGCGGCGGCGCGTCGCCACTGCACGCGACCGCGAATGCCATCGAGGTTGCCGTTGCTGCGCGCACCACGACACCGTGCAAAACGCTGTTCATGCGCGAGTGTACGCACGCACGCGCACAACGATCTATCAATCTGTGCGAACGCCGCGCGTGATGGCGCAGGGGATGAAGCCGCCGCCGCCGATGCAAAGCCGGATCATGCGTGGCAGGCCACGATGCACGCGCCGATCGACGCTCGTTCCTTCTCTCGAGTGACCTCGAGTCGCCTCGAAGTCAGGGCGCGACGTGTTTTTGATTGCTCTCCCTGCCGACCGTGGCACGAACGCGACCTGTTCCATCAACGCGCCAGTCTGCTCGTCACCGCCTTCATTCTCACAATGGCTGGCCCCGGCTCTTCGCGGCATTCAAGGACACGCGCGCGCGCAACGCGGGCCTCTCCAAGGCGAGCTCTGCGCTGCTCGGGCCGCCGGTCAGTGACGAAAAGTTCTCGGAGACCGACACGACCATCACCCTCGAGTCGAGCGTGAAGGTGACGATCGTCGCTCCGGACGCATTCCGCAGTTCAAGCCGGACCAGAAGAAGAACTCATCACGACCGGCGCAAAGACGTTTGGCGAGGGGTTCTCACCGGCGGCGGCGGGCGCACGGGCGCCGGCGGGCACCATCATCAAGAAGTGAACCGCCTGCGCCGATCTCCCGGTGCTAGAAGCGCCCGGGTGGAGGGCTACGTCGGCATCGGGATCTACAACGGCAAGCGGACGTACAATTTCGGTGCGCTCGTCCGCACCGCGCGCGTCTTCGGCGCCGACTTCGTCTTCAGCGTCGGACACCGGAATCCCGGGGAGACGAGCTCGGTCAAGGCGGAGCTGACCATCCCCGTCTTCCACTTCGAGACCCTCGAGCTGTTCGTCGCGTCGATCCCCGCGAACGCGAACCTGGTGTGCGTCGAGCTCGCGCCCGACGCGCTCGACATCCGCACGTACGCCCATCCGCCACGGGCCGTCTACCTGATGGGCCCGGAGGACGGCGCCCTGCCCACGTCGATCATGAGGCAGCACGACACCGTGATCCTCCCCGGCGCGTACCCGCTCAACGTCGCGATGGCCGCGACCGTCGTGCTCTACGATCGGCTGCTCAAGGTACGAACGCCGTCGCTCGCGTGACTCAGCGAACGGGCGGAACGGGCTTCGGTCCGACGCAAACGCCGACCTCGAGGAGGATGTGCATGAGCGCCTTCTCCTGCGCGAGGAAATCTCCCTGGCCGAGCGCGGTGTCACTGCCCTCGGCGTGGTAGGTGCTGTAGAGCACGCGACCGCAGCGATCCTGGAACGAGACCGTCGCCGGGTGTGTGCCGCTTCCTTGCTTCACGGACGCCCAGATCTTCGGCGTCTGCATGAAGGTGTTGCCGTTCTCGTCGAGTGACGCGACGGGGTTGACCTTCTGGATCGTGCTCCACGCGCTCTTGAGCGTCGCGTTGCCCTCGCCAATCGCGGTCATCCAGTCGTTGAGCGACTTGTCGTCGAACTGCGCGGGCGAGTCGGCGCCGCCGGACTGGCAGCCCGAGCCGAGCTGCGCCGTCTCGCCCACCCAGGAGATCGCGCCGGGCCAGCCCTGGCGCACGTACTCGTAGCTCCAGTCGGAGACGTAGAGCTTGCCGCCCTGCGCGACGAAGTCTTTCGCCGCGGCCTTGAGCTGCGGATCGACGGACACGCTGCAGGCCGGACCGCTGCTGCTGCCCTCGTTGCTGCTCACCGTGCCGGAGCAGGGGAGGAAGACGATGTGATAGGTCGAGAGTGTCTTTATCTTGTTGCCGTAGGCGGCGAAGTCGAGACCCGGGTCGAACTTCTCGAAGTCCGTGACGCCGATCTTGGTGAGCGACCTCTCGATGTGATCCCACTGGCCCGGCCAGATGAGCATGCGCGGCGTGGTGTCCCCGAGCGCGGCGTCGGTCTTCCCGGGAAGGCGCGTGAGCGCGGCGTCGACGGCCTGCGCGCCCGGCGTGACCTTGATCGGACGAACGCGACGGAACTGCCCCTTCTGCACGACGAGGAACTGGTCGCCGGCCTGGTAGGCGGGAAGATCGAAGGTGCCGTCGGGCTTCGAGTACGTGAACGCGTACGAGTCGAGGAGCACGCACTTGTCGCAATAGGCGCCCGTCGGGATCGCCTCGGGGGGCGTCGGCGTCAGGTACACGAGGGCGTCGGAGAGCGGGATGGTGCCTTCGGGCATGACGACCTTGCCGACGAGGTTGCCGATCGCGGGCGGGCGAGCGTCGCTGCCGGCATCGGCCGTCGTGCCGAACTCGGTCCCGGTGCCGGGGCCGCCGGGCCCAGGGCTGCCGGTTGGGCCGTCGAACCCGCGCTCGCCCGAGCCGCAGGCCACGACCACACACGCGACCGCGGCGAGGGCCGCGGGAACTGCCCTGATCTTCATGCAGAATGGATAGCCCTGGAAACCCGGGTCCGGGCATCTCCGAAGCGTCCCAATTGGAGCAATTGCTCTAATGCGTCAAGCTGTGCCGTCCCGCCGCGCCCGCAGGGCCTCCAGGGCCTCGCGGGCCTCGGTCTTCTCGGCCAGCACGGCCCGTTTGTCGTGGGCCTTCCGCCCACGGCCTAGGCCGAGGGTGACCTTCACCCGGCCCTCCTTGAAGTAGAGGTCGAGCGGCACGAGCGTGTAGCCCTCGCGAAGGACGGCCCGCTCGAGATGACGGATCTCACGGGCGTGGAGGAGCAACTTGCGCGCGCCCTTCTCCACGTGAGGGAAGGCGCGGGCAGCGGAGAACGACGCGATGTGCATCTGCCGCAGCCACACCTCTCCGTTGTCGACGGACGCGTACGCCTCGGTGAGATGGGCGTGCCCGTTGCGGAGGGATTTCACCTCGCTGCCGCGCAGCACGATGCCCGCCTCGTAGCGCTCGGAGAAGACGTAGTGGAAGCTCGCGGCGCGGTTCTGCGCGATGAACTTCTGGGCGTCTTTGCGTCCTCGCGTCACCGCTCTTCTCTAGCACCGGGCCGGCCCGGCACCCTCTCGCTCAGGGGGCGCCAGGGGCGAGGCCGCACTGCGTGTCGCACGCGTTGAGCGCGCTATCGCAGGCCTGGGCATTCTGACCGCAGGTGGCGTTCCAGCACGTGTCGTCGCATGCCTGATTTTTGCAGCTCGCCGAGCACGTCCAGTACGTCGCGGCTGGCGTCTTCGCCGCGCACTGGTCCATGCACGCCTGCGGGGTGCCGGCAGGAGCAGGCGTCGTGGCCGGGGGCGTTGTCGCCGGGGGCGTTGTCGCCGGAGGCGTCGTGGCTGGAGGCGTCGTGGCCGGAGGCGTCGTTGCCGGAGGCGTCGAGGGGGTGGGCGTCTTGTTGCTGCTGGTGTTCGTCGGCTTCTTCGCTGGCAGCTTGCCCGTCTGGTCGCTGTCGCTCGTGGTCGGGTCCGTGGTCTCGTCGCCGCTCAGGGTCTGGGGCGTCGGAGCCGCGCAACCGGTGAGCACCGAGATGCCCAGGGTGGAGAACGCGAGGAGCGAGGCGAGGAGCTGAATGACTGGCTTCATGGTGGAGGTCCTTTGAGTCCTTCGCGCTGCCGCGTCCTCACCTCCACTGCATCCGCTAGACCAACGACCCCAGGATGGAGATCACCCCCCCGAGAGCCGCAGATCCCCGCAAACAACGGAGGCCAACTGGATCGAGGACCCGCGCGAGGTGGGGCTCCGTCGAGCGTGATCACCCACCCCGACACCGATCATGCATTACACTCACAAGCGAAAATGACGACCAACGACGACATCGCGCGCCTCCTGAAGGATGCGGCGGCTTCGATGAAGAGCGACGTCCGCGGCGCGGTCGGCAAGCTCGAGGCGGCTTACGCGCTGGCGCTCCAGACGGGCGACGCCGACGAGTCCGCGAGCGTCGCCGAGGAGCTTGCGCGTGGCTGGGCTCGTCGCAAGTCGACGGCCAAGTCGTTGTACTTTGCAGTAAAGGCAACGAAGACGGCTCCGGATCGCAAGGCGGCGTGGAGCACCCTCGCCAAGACGTGCGAGCTCGTCGCGTCCCGCACGAGCGAAGCTGACAAGCAGCGCCGCGCGCAGGCGCTCTATCGCGCCGCGGCGACCGCTTTCAAGAAGGCGGCGTCCCTCACGAAGGACCCCGAAGACAAGCGCTGGCTCCTCGAGCTCGCAGGCGACGCCGCGCGTCAGGCCAAGCCGGCAGCCTCAGCGACCTGATCAGCGCACGGCGGGTCGAAGCTGCTTCCTGACCTTCTTCACGAACGTCTGGGTGCACTGACCGTGCGTGCCCTCGTACTCGATGATGTCCCGCGTCAGCCGCTCCTTCGTGGCGTCGGAGAGGCTGGAGTCGTCACGGATCTGCGTCGCGAGCTGGGCGCCGACGGGCGTGCTCGGCCACGTCTGCTTCTCGACGACGCCGTTGCGGTTGGTCGGGAGATGGTGCGAGGCCTTGGTCTTCGTCACGTCGTGAAAGCCCAGGTCCTGGGCGCGCTTGCCGCTCCCGTGACAGCTCGGGCACTTGGCGACGTTGCCGAACGAGTTGTCGATGCGACCGTCGCCTCCGCAGATGCGACACGTCTCGGGGCCCTGACGCTCGCCTGAGCCTGACTGCAACGGATCGATCATGATCGACCCTAGCGCAGATCGCGCGGCAACGCGCGAACGGCCTCGGCCTCAGGTATGTTGGGGGGACGATGGCCGACAACCCCGAGGCGCGATATCCCCTGCGCGTCAGCTACGAGCACGCGTCGGAGGGCACACGGCAGATCGCGTCCGGATCGGAGCTCAGCCTCGGTGGTATCTTCGTCGAGACGGCGGCAGCGCTTCCGGTCGGGGCTCTCCTCAGCCTCGACATCGAGTCCGGCACCACGAAGGTCTCGCTCGACGGGCGCGTCCTGTCGCGCCGAGCCGCCGAGGCGGATCGCCCCGCGGGATTCGCGGTGAGGTTCCTCGATCTTCCCAACGACGCCGCGGCGAGCCTCCACTTCATCATGTCGACACGTGCGCCGCGCAAGGGGACGATGCTCGGCCTTGGCGAGGCGGAGGACGACATCCCCGCGTACGAGAGCTCGCGCAAGCTCGCTGCGGCGGAGCCTGTCGCCGCCGCCCCAGCGGTGCCCGTCGTGAGCTCGCCATCGCCGGTGAACGCGAGCCTTGCGAACCCCTTCAACCCGCCCAGCCCGCCGATGGTTCACGCACCCGCGCCGGTGCCCGCGCCGCTTCCTCCCGCGAGCGCCCCCCTCGCGCCCGCCTGGCCCGTGGTCGCGGCCCCCGCTCCAGTACGCAAGGATCGAAGCACGGTCGTGATGATCGCCGTGCTCCTGCTCCTCGTGCTCGTCGCGGTCGCCTCCGTGGTGTGGGGACTCCGCAGCGTCGTCTGACGGCCGCTAGGGTCGACGCCGGAGGACGACGACTCGCCCGGTAGGGGTCGCGATGGTCTTCTCGTGCAC